>NZ_JBMDKS010000001.1:0-432000 GCF_057809835.1 Mesorhizobium sp. FG116 | reverse complement strand
TTCATCATGCCACTGGCATGATGAATTCGCTTCGCGAACCGGCTGCTCACCCCCGTAAACGGGGAGAGGGAAGCGACTTCTGTACCGCTTTCGCACTGCTGTGATGTCACGGAATGGATCCCGGACATTCCTTCCTCGCTTCGCTCGAAAGTGAATTCCGGGATGACGAAGCGGAGAGGTGGCACTCCCTAGCGGAGATGATGAAGCGCAGAGGTTGCGCTTCAGCCTGCTTCGGACATCAGGCTGGATTAACCGGCCAGGCATCTAACTCAAGACGAGATCTACGAACAGCGTCATCCCGGAAGCAAGCCGAACAACGTGAAGGCGACGCTGTCCGGGATCCATTCCGTGACAGTGCGGAAGTGCGCAGGCGATGCAGAAATTTGAAGAAGCCAAACCGGCCTTGCAATGAGTGAACCCCGCCAATTTCCAACCGGCGCAAAAGGATTCCGGACATTCCTTCCTCGCTTCGCTCGAAAGAGAATTCCGGGATGACGGGTTGGAGAGGTTGCGCCGACAATCGCACAACTGAGGTTGGGTAAGGCGCGAACTAGGCCAGGTCGAAGCGTGCGATGACGGGAACGTGGTCGGACGGCCGCTCCCAGCCGCGCGCTTCGCGCAGGATATCGTAGCCGGCAAAGTGCGGCACAAGATTGGGCGACGACCAGACATGGTCGAGGCGGCGACCCCGGTCGGAGGCTTGCCAGTCCTGCGCCCGATAGCTCCACCAGGTGTAGAGTTTCTGTTCGAGCGGCACATTGAGCCGCATCAGGTCTACCCATTCGCCGGCCTGCCGCATGGCCTCGAAATTGGTCGTCTCGACGGGTGTGTGGCTGACGACGTTGAGGAGTTGCTTGTGCGACCAGACATCGTGTTCGAGCGGCGCGATGTTGAGATCGCCGACAAGGACGGAGCCCGACACCTCGTCATGCGCGGCGCGGATCGCCCGCATCTCCTCGACGAAGTCGAGCTTGTGCCTGAATTTCCGGTTGATCGCCGGATCGGGCTCGTCGCCGCCGGCGGGCACGTAGAAGTTGTGCAGCAGGATGGAAGTGCCGTTGGTGCGAACGGTGACGGAAATGTGCCGGCTGTCTTCGATCTCGCAGAAGCGCCGCCTCTCCACCACCTCGATCGGACGGCGCGCTACGGTCGCGACGCCGTGATAGCCTTTCTGGCCGTGGATCGCGATGTGCTCGTAGCCGAGCTTGCGGAACGCCTTTTCCGGGAAAAGGTCGTCGGGGCACTTGGTTTCCTGCAGGCACAGAACGTCTGGCCGGTGTTCTTCCAACAGGCGCTCGACCAGCGGCATGCGCAGCCGCACGGAGTTGATGTTCCAGGTCGCGATCGTGAAAGCCATGCGCCATGTTCCAATCGGGCGCACGGCGAGCGACCAATGGCCGCCGCTGGACTTCTCGCGCCCTTGTGAGGGTATCGGGCGGCAAACTGCCAGCAGCGATGGTCAAAGACAAGGCGGGCCGCGCCTTTCGGCACGGCTCACGGCGATTTCCACAGCTTGGAGCGGACTATTTCTGGGGCTGGCGCGAGTTGAGTTCGCGGTTGGCCCGATAGTCGATGGCAAAGGTGTTGGCGGCGAAATTCACGCCCTGCTTGACGTTGAAGATCATCACCGTCGTGTCCTTGCCCTGCGCATCGGTGATGGTCCACTGGCGCAGCTCATAGGTGTTCGGGTCGAACATCATGGTGATCTTGGAATTGCCGAAGACCGACTTGTCGGCCAACTGGATGGTGGTGAGATCGTCTTCCTGCTTCACGCTCTGGACCAGTTCGCCGGAAAGATCGATGCGGTTGTCCAGCAGCAGCTTGAGCGGGGTCTTCGACAGCGGATAAAGATCGGAGGTTTTCAGCTTCTTGTTGAGGATGACCACCGAATTGCCGTCAGACACGACCTGGAAATTGGACGGACCTTCATAGTTGAAGCGGATCTTGCCCGGCCGTTCGAGGAAGAACTTGCCGCCGGTCTGCTCGCCCTTGGGTCCGAACTGCACGAACTCGCCGCTCATCGTCTTGACCGAGGAAAAATGGTCCGCGATCTTCTGGGCGGCTTCCGGCACCGCGGCCTGCGCCGACGCCAGCAAGCGGAACCCCGGAACGATGTTGAGCGCCGAAGCGCCGACGAATGCCAGCCCGAAGCCGAGAAGGCGGCGGCGCGTCAGGGCAGAATCGGCAGGTGTGTCTTTGGTCATGCTCATCACTTTCGTCTCGTTGGCCTCTCATCACCTTTCAGTTGGGCTTAAGTTTGGCGAGGCCGGAAAGTTCCCTGCCTAGAACTTGTCGTCCTCGGTGGGAACGAGGATTTCGCGCTTGCCGGCGTGGTTTGCCGGGCCGACCACGCCTTCCTTTTCCATCCGCTCGATGATCGACGCAGCACGGTTGTAGCCGATGCCGAGACGCCGCTGGATGTAGCTGGTCGACGCCTTGCCGTCGCGCAGCACCACCGCGACCGCCTGGTCGTACGGATCGTCGGAATCCTCGAAATTGCCGCCACCGCCGCCGTTGCTGCCCCGACCCGGCGCATCTTCGTCGTCCTCGCCATCGTCTTCGGTGATGGCGTCGAGATATTCCGGCACGCCTTGCAGTTTCAGGTGGGCGACGATCTTCTCGACCTCGTCGTCGGAAACGAACGGCCCGTGCACGCGCTGGATGCGGCCGCCGCCAGCCATGTAGAGCATGTCGCCCATGCCGAGCAGTTGCTCCGCGCCCTGCTCGCCCAAGATGGTGCGGCTGTCGATCTTCGACGTGACCTGGAAGGAAATGCGGGTCGGGAAGTTCGCCTTGATGGTGCCGGTGATGACATCGACCGAAGGGCGCTGCGTCGCCATGATGACATGGATGCCGGCGGCACGCGCCATCTGTGCGAGACGCTGCACCGCGCCTTCGATATCCTTGCCGGCGACCATCATCAGGTCGGCCATCTCGTCGATGATGACGACGATGTAGGGCATCGGCTCAAGGTCGAGATGTTCGGTTTCATAGATCGCCTCGCCGGTCTGGCGGTCGAAGCCGGTCTGCACCGTGCGCGAGATCTGCTCGCCTTTTTTCTCCGCCTGCGCGACGCGCTGGTTGAAGCCGTCGATGTTGCGCACGCCGACCTTGGACATCTTGCGGTAGCGGTCTTCCATCTCCCGCACCGTCCATTTCAGCGCGACGACCGCCTTTTTCGGATCGGTCACGACCGGCGTCAAAAGGTGCGGAATGCCGTCATAGACCGACAGTTCCAGCATCTTCGGATCGATCATGATGAGGCGGCACTGCTCGGGCGTCATGCGATAGAGAAGCGACAGGATCATCGTGTTGATGGCGACCGACTTGCCGGAACCGGTGGTGCCGGCGACCAGCACGTGCGGCATCTTGGCGATATCGACGATGACGGCCTCGCCGTTGATCGTCTTGCCGAGCGCTAGCGCCAGCTTCGCCTTGGTGGTCTCGAAATCGCGGCTGGCCATGATTTCGCGCAGGTAAACCGTCTCGCGCTTGGCATTGGGCAGTTCGATGCCGATGGCGTTGCGCCCCGGAACCACGGCAACGCGGCAGGCAATGGCGCTCATCGAACGCGCGATGTCGTCGGCAAGGCCGATGACGCGCGATGACTTGATGCCGGGCGCGGGTTCGAGTTCGTAAAGCGTGACGACCGGACCCGGACGCACGTGGATGATCTCGCCCTTGACGCCGAAATCCTCCAGCACGCCTTCCAGCAGGCGGGCGTTCTGTTCGAGCGCATCCTTCGACAGGCTGGGATCGCGCACCACGTTGGGCGGGTCGGACAGGAAATGCAGCGACGGCATTTCGAACGTCTGCGAGCCGATCAGCGAGGTCTGCGCCTCACGCTGCACGCGGCTGCCGGGAGCGGGACGCGGGGCGGGTGCTGCAACGCGCGTTGCCGCATCGGAGCGGAAATTCTGGACATGGGCGGCATCCGGCCGGTGAGCCGGCATCGGCTCGTCCGCGAAATCCATATCGTCCATGTCGTCGCCGCCGAAGACGTCGACGTCGTGCGGATCGAGCGAAGCGCCGCGGTCATTGACCATCTGGGCAAAGAACTCGGGCTCGACGCGGGCGCGCCCGCCCCTGCTCATATGCGCCTCGGCCAATTCCTGGGATTCAACCCGTTCGGCGGCGCGGCGCCAGGCGCTGGAGCGCTGTTCCATCTCCGGCTCGAACTGTTCGTTCTGCTCGCGGCGGCGGGCGGCGCGACGGCGCAGATAGGCGCGGAACGACAGCCACCAGTGGGTCAAAGCGCCAAGGGCCAGCATGCCCTCACCGTCGTCGTCATCCTCGTCCTTTTCGAAAAGCACCTGATCGTTGTCGACGACCTCCGGCTTTTCGGGCTCTTCCATGACCGCAAAGCCGTTCTTGCGGGCGATCAGCGCCGAGCCGAAGGCAAACAGCCACAGCATCGGTGCGGCAAACAGCAAGGCGAGGAAGCTGGCGAACAGGCCGGTCGGATAACCGCCGACAAAAAGCCCTGGAATGTTGAGTACCATGTCGCCGACGACGCCGCCGAGCCCTGTTGGCAGCGGCCAAGTGTTTGGCGGCACCACGCAACCGGCGATCGCGGCCGCCAGAACGGCAAAGCCGAACCATGCCAGGCCGCGCTTGGGCAGATTGTCGACGCCGCGGGCCGAAAACAGCAGGAAGCCCCAGATGATGGCCGGGACCAGGCCGGCAACCGACGACAAGCCGAAGAACTGCATGGCGAGGTCGGAGAAAACCGCGCCCGCATAGCCCATGGCGTTGGTCACCACGTTGTCGGTGGCGTGCGAGAAGCTGGGATCGGCCACGTTCCAGGTCGCCAGGCTGGCAATGCCGAAGGCGACGAAGGCAAACAGGCCGCAACCCGCCAGCCGCCCGACCTGCCGGCGCGCGAACGCCTGCAACCCGCTATAGCCGGTATCTTCCAGCGCAAGCCGCGCAGTAGCCCCTGAACGCATGCATCTTCCCCGTCACTGAATGCTGCGCCGACACAGGCTCGCAGGTCGGCGGACTCACATGCCAGACTATCGGGGAGAAGGTTAAGGGTGCTTTAACCATGTAGACGCTGAACGGCTTATTCCGTCGGCTTGGCAAGCATCCAGCCAAGGTCTAGGATGACGGCTTGCTAATATGCCTCATGCCAAGGGGCCTTCCGATGCCGTCAAGCTTCAACGTTCATGATGCGACCGGCTACGACCAGTTGATGGGTCGCTGGAGCCGGAAACTCGCATCCCCGTTCATCGAATTTGCCGGACTTGCAAAGTGCGAAAGGGTACTCGACGTCGGCTGCGGCACCGGCAGCCTGACCTTCGCGCTGGCAGCTTCCGCCGATCCAGTGGAGATCGCGGCAATCGACTTCTCGCCTGTCTTCGTGGAGGCGGCGAGAAAGCGCAACACCGATCCGCGCGTGAAGATCAGCCAGGCCGACGCCTGCGCTTTGCCTTTCGAAGACGGCACGTTCGACCGCGCCATGGCGCTGCTCGTGCTGCATTTCGTGCCCGATGCCGGCAAGGCCGTCGCCGAGATGCGCCGTGTGGTGCGGCCGGGCGGCGTGGTGGCGGCCGTGGTGTGGGATCATCTCGGCGGCATGCCGGGTATGCGCATGATGGTCGATACGGTGGCGGCGCTAAGCGAAGGCGGGCGGCAACTGCGCGCCCGCTACTGCTTCCAGCCGATGATGCAGCCGGGCGAAATGAAGCGGACCTTTATCGAGCAAGGGCTGTCGGATGTTACGGAAACCGAACTGATGGTCCGCATGGACTACAGCAACTTCGACGACTACTGGGCGCCGATCGCCGCCGGAGAAGGTCCGCTGGGCAAATACATGACCACGCTGGATGATGCCGAGCGCGCACGCACCGACGCGGCGATGCGTGATGCGTATGAAGCGGGCAGGCCGGATGGCCCGAGGTCGTTTGCCAATGTCGCGTGGGCCTGCCGTGGCATTGTCCGCTGAGTTCGGCAGGCAGGTGCCTGGCTACCAGTTCGCCGCGGCGGGTGTCCAAAGGCCGAAATAAGGGCAGCCGAGGACATCGGCCTTGGTGCGGACGCCATCGACCATGGCCGGGTGCGTCATCTGCACCGCCCCGCACAAAGTCCAGTTGAACAGGATCTTGAAGTCGAACGCATTCGCCCGAACGATGACCGAGCTGCCTCGCGGCAGCGAGGCAGGCATCTGCGCCGCCAGTTCCGGGTCGAGTTTGCGCAGCTGAATGAAGGTCTTGGCAGCCTTGGCCTCAAGACCCGCCCGGTCCGACTTCTGCATAGCGATGACGGAATCGGAAACCTTGCGCAGAAAGTCGACAGCAACAGGAACCTGGGGAACCGTCTCGTTGTATCTACGCTCCAGGCTCTCCAAGACCTGATTTCCGTCCTGTGACGCGGGCATGAGCGCCCATACCGCCGAAACCATCAACGCCCCGAACAACACACCGATACCGATTGGCGGCAAGGAGTTCCTGATCGCCGGGCCAAGGGCGGAAATGGAGGGTTTTTTCTCAGGCTTGGGCGCAAAGGATGCTTCGATGGCGCTGATCGCAGCTTCGATGACGGCAGCGTTCGTTCCGCCATTCATCTGCCTGCCAACGGCAATCCGGGCAGCGGCGTAAATCTTCTCGCGTTCGGCAGGAGACCGGGCACCCCGGTCGACGATCGCCTTGCGGATGGCTTGGGTGATTTTCTCCGGCTGCATCATGCCCTCTGTTCCGGGCGTGGCCTATCACGGAAGAGACGGGTGCTCCAACCCTTATCGACAGGACGGGAAGCAAACATCCGCGCGGTCAGACACCGGCGCGTTTCGGGATAGCGGGAGACAAGAAACCGGCCCGGAAACATCCGGGCCGGTTTTCGCGGCAAATCTATTCGCTGACCATCGCAAAGCGGATGATGAACAGCGCGGCAACCAGCCAGGTTGCCGGGTGGACGTCGCGGGCGCGGCCCGTCGCGGTCTTCAAAACGGCATAGCTGATGAAACCGAAGGCAAGGCCGTTGGCGATGGAGTAGGTAAACGGCATCATCAGCGCGGTCAGCGCGGCGGGCGCTGCCTCGGTGATCTCCTCCCACTCGACCTCGACCAGCTCGCGCATCATCAGGCAGGCGACGTAGAGCAGAGCCGGCGCCGTTGCATAGACGGGAACCGAGCCGGCCAGCGGCGAAAAGAAAAGTGCGGCCAAAAACAGCAGTGCGATCACCAGCGCGGTCAAGCCCGTGCGGCCGCCGGCCTGTACACCGGATGCGCTTTCGACATAGGCGGTCGTGCTGGACGTGCCGAGCAGCGAACCGGCGACAATCGCCGTGCTGTCCGCCAGCAAAGCGCGGCCGAGCCGGTTTGGCTTGCCTTCCTCGATCAACTTGGCCCGCTTGGCGACACCGATCAGCGTTCCGGTGGCATCGAACACTTCGACCAGCACGAAGACGAGGATGACGTGCACGAGACCGCTGTGCATCGCGCCAAGGATGTCGAGTTGCAGGAAGGTCGGCGCGATCGACGGAGGCATGGAAATGATGCCGCCGAACTGGGTGACGCCCAGCGCCATTGACAGGACGGTGATGACGAGGATGCCGAGCAGGATTGCGCCACGCACCTTGAGCGCGTCGAGTGCGGCGATGATGAAGAAGCCCAGGATCGCCAGCAGCGGCCCGGTCTTGGTCACATCGCCCAGCCCGACCAGCGTTGCCGGGTTGTCGACGACGATCTCGGAACTCTTGAGCGCGATGATGGCGAGGAACAGGCCGATGCCGGCGGCGATGGCGCTGCGCATGGAATGCGGGATGCCCGCGATAAGCCAGCTGCGCACCCCGGTTACGGTCAGGATCAGGAAGATGACGCCGGAAATGAACACCGCACCGAGCGCCTGCTGCCAGGTGAAGCCCATGGCTCCGACCACGGTAAAGGCGAAGAACGCATTGAGCCCCATGCCGGGCGCCATGCCGATTGGCCAGCGCGCCAGCATGGCCATGATGAACGAGCCGAGCGCTGCCGCGAGACAGGTGGCGACGAACACGGCATTGCGGTCCATGCCCGTGGTGGACAGGATCTCCGGGTTGACGAAGATGATGTAGGACATGGTCAGGAAGGTTGTGACGCCCGCGATCACCTCGGTGCGGACGGAAGAACCTTCCTCCTTCAACTTGAAATAAGCTTCGAGCATTGCTGCTCCTCCTCTCGCTCCTCATTGCGACAGCGAACCGCGCCGGATGGTGGACGACAGGCTACCGAGAGCCGGCATCTGTCTGAATCAACTGAGTTAAATTGACCTCACCAACAGGTCGAGCACTTAGGTCAAGACCTGAAAAACGTGCCCGTTGGCGCTCCCTCGCCCAATGGCACGCAACTTCTTCCCGTTGCGCCCTGCACGCAAGAGGCGAATCCCCCCGGTGAATCCGAAGCTGTTTCGCGTTTTTGTTGAATGTGGCGGCCAAGGTGGCGGCAAAAAAGAGGCCCGGAACATGCCCGGGCCAAGAGTCGTGTCACGGAATCGACAACCGCGACGGGTGGAATACAGGCGGCCCGTCAGGCCGCCCGTTTGGATCAGGAATGGTAGGCAACTTCTCCGTGCGAGGTGATGTCGAGGCCTTGCGATTCGGTTTCGGCCGTGGGCCGCAAGCCGACGACGAGGTCGACGAGCTTGTAGAGGATGGCCGACACGACGCCGCACCACACGACCGTGACCAGGATGGCGAGGACCTGCGTCCACACCTGGCTGGCCATGGTGACGCCTTCGGCATAGCCGACGCCGCCGAGCGAAGCCGAGGCAAAGACGCCGGTTCCGATCGCACCGACGATGCCGCCGATGCCGTGCACGCCGAACACGTCGAGCGCGTCGTCATAGCCAAGCTTGATCTTCACCGTTGCCACGAAATAGTAGCAAACGACGGAGGCGATTGCGCCGAGTACGATGGCGCCGACCGGGCCGACGAAGCCCGCCGCCGGCGTCACCGCCACCAGCCCGGCAATGATGCCGGAGGCAGCGCCGAGCATAGAGGCCTTGCCGCGCGTAACGGTTTCAACGACAGCCCATGCGATTGCAGCACCTGCCGTGGCCGTGAAGGTGTTGATCATGGCAAGCGCTGCCGTGCCGTTGGCGGCGAGCGCCGAACCGGCATTGAAGCCGAACCAGCCGACCCACAGGATGGAAGCGCCGATCATGGTGAAGGGCATGGAGTGCGGGGCCATGTTGTCACGCCCGTAACCGTGGCGCTTGCCGATCAACAGCGCGCCAACCAGCGCGGCGATGCCAGCGTTGATGTGGACGACCGTGCCGCCCGCGAAGTCGAGCGCGCCCCAGCCGAAGATGAGGCCGTTGGCATCCCACACCATATGCGCGATGGGGAAATAGACGAGGCTGACCCACAGTACGACGAACAGGAGCACGGCGGAGAATTTCACCCGCTCGGCAAATGCGCCGATGATGAGCGCCGGCGTGATGGCGGCGAAGGTCATCTGGAAGCAGAGGAAGACGAATTCCGGAATGGTGCCGGTTTCCGATTCCCGCGTGACGCCGGCGAGGAAGACCTTGCCGAGACCGCCCCAATAGGGGCTGGTGCCGCCGCCGAAAGCGAAGGAGTAGCCCCACAGCACCCAGACGACGATGACCACCGCCGTGATCATGGTGCATTGCATGAGGATCGACAGGATGTTTTTCGAGCGGACGAGGCCGCCATAGAACAACGCAAGGCCGGGCAGCGCCATGAACAGGACGAGGATGGTGGACAACATCATCCAGGTGGTGTCGCCGCTGTTCAGCGCCGACACCGGAGCGGCTGCTTCGGTTGCGGTGGGCGCGGCTTCCTGCGCGAAAGCGGCAACCGACCCGAGCGCCGAGAAAGCGAGGGGCGCCAGCAATCCCGCACGCTTGAGAGTGGAAGGAAGTCTCATTGATTTCTCCATTTGCATGTCGACTGGCCGCTCAGAGCGCGTCGGTGTCTGTTTCGCCGGTGCGGATGCGCACGGCCTGGTCGATGCCGAAGACGAAGATCTTGCCGTCGCCGATCTGGCCGGTCTTGGCGGCGTTGCGGATGGCCTCGACGGCCTTGTCGGCAATATCGCTATCGACCGCGACCTCGATCTTGAGTTTCGGCAGGAAGCTCACCGCGTATTCCGCGCCGCGGTAGATTTCTGTGTGCCCTTTCTGACGCCCGTAGCCTTTGACTTCGGTGACGGTCAGCCCTTGCACGCCAATGGCGGTAAGCGCCTCGCGCACCTCGTCGAGCTTGAACGGCTTGATGACAGCCATCACGATTTTCATCAGGTCTTGCCCTTTGCTTGTGCGGGTCCCCGCGTTGCACGTGGCCCTGCCCATCCCGCATGGGACCGCAGAACATCCACGAACAATCAAGCTCCGTGCCAATTGGCGGGCAAAGAGGTTAAGAGGCTGATTTTACATGTGTATTTTCATAGTGCGGCGCAACAATTCAGATGCGCGGCAATCCAGTTTGCTTAATTAATAAGCAATGAAAAACAATTGCCTAATATATGTGCTTATCGCTTGAGCCGGATCAGACCTTCCTGCGCCACCGACGCAACCAGCGTGCCGTCGCGGGCAAACAGCGAGCCTCGGGTAAAGCCGCGCGACCCTTGCGTGGAGGGGCTGTCCTGCGAATAGAGCATCCAGTCGTCAAGCGCATGCGGGCGGTGGAACCACATGGCATGGTCGAGGCTGGCGGCCTGGATGTCGCGGTCGAAGATGGCGCGGCCATGCGCGAAGGTGGAGGTGTCGAGCAATGTCATGTCGGACAGATAGGCAAGCACCGCCGTCTGCATGGCGCGGTCTGCCGGCACGGGACCGCTGGTGCGTATCCAGATGTTCTGCTTCGGCTCCAGCTTTTCGCGGCTGGTGTAGTGCTTGAGCATGACCGGCTTCATCTCGATCGGCCGGTCGCGCTCCCAGTAGCGGCGAATGCCTTCGGGCACCGCCTCGCCGAATTTTCCGATCAGTTCCGGCTGCGACAGGAGCGTATCGGGTGCCGGCACGTCAAGCGGCATCGGGATCTGGTGGTCGAGGCCCTGCTCGTCCTGCTGGAACGAGGCTTCCAGCGAAAAGATGGCGTGGCCGTGCTGGATCGCCACCACGCGCCGCGTGGTGAAGGAGCCGCCGTCGCGGATACGGTCGACTTCGTAGACGATCGGCACCTTGGTGTCGCCGGGGCGCATGAAGTAGCCGTGCAGCGAATGCACATGCCGATCGGACTCAACGGTGCGCTGGGCGGCCACGAGGGCCTGCGCGATGGTCTGGCCGCCGAAGACGCGCTGCCAGTCGGTTTGCGGGCTGCGACCACGGAACAGGTTGTGTTCCAGCCGCTCGAGGTCGAGTATATTCAAAAGCTCGTCCATGGCTGCCGTCATGATCGCACCCTTTCCGGAACCGTCCGGGCCGGTGTCGGACAGGAACGGCAGCGCGTCAAGGCTGCATATGCTGCCGCCGGCAACACGAAAGGTTTTGGCAATGGCTGAACGCAAGGCCGAGGATAAAGGCCAGTCCAGGCTGGACGTTCTGGTGGCCGGTGCGGGCTATGTCGGCCTTGCCGCCGCCGTGTCGCTGAAGCAGGCAAGGCCGAGCCTCTCCGTTGCCGTCGTCGATGCCGCGCCGGCCGGCGTCTGGCAAAAGGACGGCCGCGCCTCGGCCATCGCCGCCGCCGCCTGCCGCATGCTCGACCGCCTTGGCGTGTGGGACGACATAGCGCCGGAAGCGCAGGCCATCACCGAAATGGTGATCACCGATTCGCGCACCGCCGATCCGGTCCGGCCCGTGTTCCTGACCTTTGACGGCGAGGTCGCGCCGGGCGAACCCTTTGCGCATATGGTCGCCAACCGCGACCTCAACGGCGCCTTGCGCAAGCGCGCCGGCGAGCTTGGCATCGACATCATCGAAGGCGTGGGCGTGCAAGGCTTCGATGCGGATGGCGCGGGCGTGACGGTGCATCTCGCCGATGGCGCAGCCCTGAGAGCGCGCCTGCTGGTGGCCGCCGACGGCGTGAAATCGAAGCTGCGCGACCTTGCCGGCATCAAGACGGTGCATTGGAGCTACGGCCAGTCCGGCATCGTCTGCACCGTGGCGCATGAGCGGCCGCACAACGGTCTTGCCGAAGAGCATTTCCTGCCCGCCGGCCCGTTCGCCACCTTGCCGCTGAAGGGCAACCGCTCGTCGCTGGTATGGGTGGAACGCACCGAAGACGCCGACAAGCTGGTGAACGGCGACGACCTCGTTTTCGAGGCGGAACTGGAGCGGCGCTTCGGGTTGAAGCTCGGCGAGATCAAGGTGGAGACCAACCCGCGCGCATGGCCGCTTGGCCTGACGCTGGCCCGCGCCTTCGTCGCGCCGCGCATCGCGCTGGCCGGAGACGCCGCGCACGGCATCCACCCCATTGCAGGACAAGGCCTGAACCTCGGCTTCAAGGATGTCGCGGCACTGGCCGAGGTGATCGTCGAGGCCGACCGGCTGGGACAGGATATCGGCGCGCTCGACGTTCTCGAGCGCTACCAGCAATGGCGGCGCTTCGACACGGTGCAGATGGGCGTGACCACGGATGTTTTGAACCGGCTGTTCTCCAACGACATCGCGCCTATCCGCACGGCGCGCGACATCGGTCTCGGCATTGTCGAGCGCCTGCCACGCCTGAAGGAGTTCTTCATCCGGCAGGCTTCCGGTCTTGCCGGTGGAACACCTCGCCTGCTGAAGGGCGAGGCCATCTGAACCTGAAAGGCGTTCGCTTTTCCAAATTTGATTGTTATACGACGTGCCATGAGCCTTGATTCCGTTCGCGCTTTTTTCGCAGCCCACGCTCCCGACATAAATGTCATCGTGACCGAGGAAAGCTCGGCAACGGTGGCGCTTGCCGCCGAGGCGCATGGCGTCGAGCCGGCGCAGATCGCCAAGACGATCTGCCTGCGCGCCGGCGACCAGATCATGCTGGTGGTAGCCGGCGGCATGGCGCGCATCGACAACCGCAAATTCCGCGATCGCTTCGGCGCCAAGGCCCGCATGCTGGAGGCCGATCAGGTCGTGGAGGCGACCAGCCATCCGGTCGGCGGCGTCTGCCCGTTCGGGCTTCCCGCGCCGCTGCCCGTCTACTGCGATGCCTCGCTGCGGTCTTTCGAGGAAGTGGTGCCGGCTGCAGGGGCCACCAACGCGGCGGTTCGACTGCCGCCTGAGCGGATGGCCGAGCTTACCAACGCCGAATGGGTCGATGTCTGCCAATAGACGCATGGCGCGCTTATTGTTTGCCTTGCATCAACAACGCCCTGCACTATCGTTCATATAGGCCTGCAGGCCCCTTTTTTGGCCGCTTTAACAAGGAGACTATCATGGATCGTCACGCAAACGCCGTCTGGAAGGGCAATCTGAAGGAGGGTGCCGGCACGCTCGACCTGCAAAGCGGTGTGTTCAGCAAGCAGCCCTATTCCTTCAAGGGCCGCTTCGAAGACGAAAGCGGCAAGACCGGCACCAACCCGGAAGAGCTGATCGCGGCTGCGCACGCCGGCTGCTTTGCCATGCAGTTTTCGCACTTCCTGGCTGAAAACGGCACGCCCGCCGACAATCTCGACGCAACCGCCGTCGTGACGCTGACGCCCGGCACCGGCATCACCGGCAGCGCCTTGACCGTCGTCGGAAAGGTGCCCGGCATCGATACAGCCAAGTTCAAGGAACTGGCGGAAAAGGCCAAGGGCGAATGCCCCGTGTCGAGGGCGCTCGGCGCCATCAAGATCACGCTCGACGCCAAGCTCGCCTGAGTGGCGCGCTTGACCCTGCCGGCAAGCTGGCACGGGTTAGAATATGAAAAATCCCGGGGACCGTAGCGGCTCCGGGATTTTTTATGCGAGGCGGCATGACCGGTAAGTGCTCAGGCGAAAAGCTAACGGCCTTCGCCACTCAACGCATCGAGGCGCTCGCTCAGGCGCGCCACCTGCTCCTCAAGTGCCGCGACGCGTGCTTCGAGGTCCGACGTGCGTCCCGATGCAACCGCAGGCGCAGCGAACGCGCTGGCGTCGACGGGTCCGCACAGAAGGTGGACAAAACGTTCCTCGCGTTGGCCCGGGGCACGGTCGAGTTGCTGCACCAGCGGCGGCCTGCGCCCGATCAATAGGTCGAGATTGTCGCGCAAGTCTTCTATTGAGGAAAAGCGCGCCATCCGTTCGCTCCGGGCCAGAAGCTCGTATGCCGTCTGGGGCCCGCGCAAAAGAAGCAGCCCGACCAGCGTGATCTGCGGCGTCGTCAATGAAAAGCGCTGGGCAAGCTGATGCTCGTAGCGTTCGACGCGCGAGCCGAAGACCTGTCGCGCCAACCCCTTCTGCTCAAGGAGCTTCAGCGCCCGCTGAACCTCGGCCTGCTCAAGCACCATGACCGGTTCGCGCGCCGTCTTCTGGTTCGCCGCCGCGTGCGCTGCGTTGAGCGAAAGCGGATAGACGTCGGGCGTCAGTTCCTTCTTCTCGATGAGCGAACCGAGTACGCGCGCTTCGGCGGCATTGAGGACGAGGAGTTCGTTGTCGGTCATCTTTGGTCAGCCACGGCAGCTATTTACTGTTTGGCGATCCGGGTGTTTGCTTCGCCCGTGGATCGAACGGGTATGGAGGGATACGATGTTCTTCGGCGTTTCGACACTACAGACATTTCATGTCCTGATCAGCATCATCGGCATTGTCACCGGCCTAATCGTCGTCTGGGGCCTTTTTTCGTCCAGGCGCATGAGCACCCTGACGGCAATATTCCTGGTCACCACCTTGTTGACGAACCTGACAGGTTTCGTGTTTCCGTTCAAAGGTTTTACACCCGCGATCGGCGTCGGCATCATCGGCACGGTCGTGATGGTCTTGTGCCTGGCGGCGCGCTACCTCAAGCAGATGGAAAACGGCTGGCGCGGCATTTACGTCATCACCGCCGTGATATCGCTTTACTTCAACCTGTTCGTGCTGGTCGTGCAGCTCTTCCTGAAAGTTCCGGCCCTGAACGCCTATGCGCCGACCGGCTCCGAGCCACCCTTTGCTGCAGTTCAAGGCTTGGTTCTGCTGTTGTGCATCGGTGCGGGCTTTGTCGCCTTCAGGCGCTTCCACCCCTTGCCAGCGCCGCGACCGGGCCTTGCTTGAAAGTTAGGCCGGGTTGAGAAGGGTCAGACCCTTCTCTCGACCATCAGCTTCTTGATCTCGGCAATCGCCTTTGCCGGGTTCAAACCCTTGGGGCATGTCTGCGCGCAGTTCATGATGGTGTGGCAGCGGTAGAGCCGGAACGGGTCTTCCAGATTATCGAGCCGCTCGCCGGTTGCCTCGTCGCGGGAATCGATCAGCCAGCGATAGGCCTGCAACAAAACGGCAGGTCCGAGATAACGGTCGCCGTTCCACCAGTAGCTCGGGCACGACGTCGAGCAGCAGGCGCACAGGATGCACTCGTAGAGGCCGTCGAGCTTCTCGCGGTCTTCATGGCTCTGCAGCCACTCCTTCGCAGGCTCCGGCGACACCGTCTTCAGCCACGGCTCGATGGACGCATGTTGCGCATAGAAATTGTTCAGGTCGGGAACGAGATCCTTGACCACCTGCATATGCGGCAGCGGATAAATCTTGATCGCACCGGAAATGTCGTCGCAGCCCTTGGTGCAGGCAAGCGTGTTGGAGCCGTCGATGTTCATGGCGCAGGAACCGCAAATGCCCTCACGGCATGAGCGGCGCAGTGTCAGTGTCGGGTCGATCTTGTTCTTGATGTAGAGCAGAGCATCGAGCACCATCGGGCCGCAATCGTCCATATCGACGAAATAGGTGTCGATGCTCGGGTTCTCGCCGTCATCCGGCGACCAGCGGTAGATGCGGTATTCGCGCAAGTTGGTCGCGCCTTCCGGCTTCGGCCAGGTCTTGCCCTGCCTGATCTGCGAGTTCTTGGGGAGTGCGAGTTCGACCATGGCGTCAGGTCCTCAATACACCCGCGCCTTGGGCGCGATCTTCTTCGGGTCGATCCCGCCGTCTTCCGGCTTGATCTGCGGATCGGTGTGAACCGGCCGATAGGTCAGCGTAACCTTGCCCTCGTCGCTGACATGGGCAAGCGTGTGCTTGCGCCAGTTGGCGTCGTCACGGGCGGAAAAGTCCTCGCGGGCATGTGCGCCGCGGCTTTCCTTGCGCGCCTCAGCCCCGTAGACCGTGGCAATGGCGTTGGCCATCAGGTTTTCCAGTTCGAGCGTTTCGACCAGATCGGAGTTCCAGATCATCGAGCGGTCGAATACCTTGATGTCCTTGAGCTCATTCCAGATCGCGCTGATGCGCTCGCAACCCTTTTCAAGCGACTCCTGGGTGCGGAACACCGCTGCATCGTCCTGCATGGCCTTTTGCATCCGCTCGCGGATGACCGCCGTCGGCGTGCTGCCATTGGCGTGACGCAGGCGGTCGAAGCGATCCATGATCTTGTCGACGGAAGCCATGTTGAGCGACGGCACGGACGACTTGCGGTCGATGACCTGACCGGCGCGGATCGCGGCGGCGCGGCCGAACACGACAAGGTCGATCAGCGAGTTGGAGCCAAGCCGGTTGGCACCGTGGACGGAGGCGCAGCCGGCTTCGCCGACCGCCATCAGGCCGGGCGACACCCTGTCAGGCTGCTTTGCCGTCGGGTTCAGCACTTCGCCCCAGTAATTGGTCGGCACGCCGCCCATATTGTAATGGACCGTAGGCAGGACCGGGATCGGCTCCTTGGTGAGATCGACGCCTGCGAAAATCTTGGCCGATTCCGAAATGCCGGGCAGCCGCTCCGCCAGCACCGCCGGATCGAGATGGTCGAGATGCAGGAAGATGTGGTCCTTGTTCTTGCCGACGCCGCGTCCTTCGCGGATTTCCAGCGTCATGCAGCGCGAAACCACGTCGCGCGAAGCAAGGTCCTTGGCCGACGGCGCATAGCGCTCCATGAAGCGCTCGCCTTCGGAATTGACGAGATAACCGCCTTCGCCGCGCGCGCCCTCGGTGATCAGGCAGCCCGCGCCGTAGATGCCGGTCGGGTGGAACTGCACGAACTCCATGTCCTGCAAGGGCAGGCCGGCACGCGCCGCCATGCCGCCGCCGTCGCCGGTGCAGGTATGAGCCGAGGTGGCCGAGAAATAGGCGCGTCCGTAGCCGCCCGTCGCCAGCACCACCATCTTTGCCGAAAAGCGATGGATGGTGCCATCGTCGAGGTTCCATGCGACGACGCCGGTGCAGGTGCCGTCCTCGTCCATGATGAGATCGAGCGCGAAATACTCGATGAAGAACTGGGCATGGTGCTTCAGCGACTGGCCGTAAAGCGTGTGCAGGATGGCATGGCCGGTGCGGTCCGCGGCAGCACAGGTGCGCTGCACGGGCGGGCCGTCGCCGAAGTTCTGCATGTGGCCGCCGAAGGGGCGCTGGTAGATCTTGCCTTCTTCGGTGCGCGAGAACGGTACGCCGTAATGCTCGAGCTCGTAGACGGCAGCCGGCGCCTCACGCGCCAGATATTCCATCGCGTCCGTGTCGCCCAGCCAATCCGAACCCTTGACGGTGTCGTAGAGATGCCAGTGCCAATGGTCCGGCCCCATGTTCTTCAAGGATGCGGCGATGCCGCCCTGCGCCGCGACGGTGTGCGAGCGGGTCGGGAAAACCTTGGTGATGCAGGCCGTCTTCAGACCCTGTTCGGCCATGCCGAGCGTTGCCCGAAGGCCCGAACCGCCGGCGCCGACGACGACGACATCGAACTGGTGATCGACATAGGTATAGGCCGAAGCCGCGTTGGTTGATTTTGCGTCCTTGGCCAAGGCTCAGCCTCCGAATGACAGCTTGAGCAGAGCGAAGATAGAAACCACGCCAACCGCTATTGTGAAAAATGTATTGAGTGCCAGAAGCGCGAGCTTGCTGCCTTCGCCGTGGACATAATCCTCGATGACGATCTGCATGCCGAGCCGCATGTGGTAGAGGCCGGACAGAAGCATCAGGATCATCACCAGCGCCACCGCAGGATTGGCAAGCGTTGCCCGCACATCCTCGTAGCTTGCGCCATTCAGGCAGATGAGAAGGCCGACGAAGGCCAGCGTCAGCGGAATGTTGGCGATTGCCGTGAGGCGCTGTCGCCAGAAATGCTGGGTGCCTTCGCGGACCGAGCCCAATCCGCGCACCTTGCCCAAAGGCGTGCGCATGTCGTTTTTGCCAGCGCTCATGATCAGGCCCCCCTTGCGAGATAGCCGACGATCCAGATCGCGAGCGTGAGCGCGACCGATCCGGCCAATGTCGCCCACGCGATCTTGGAAGCGGTGTGCTTTTCGAGACCTGCGCCGGTATCCCACACCAGATGGCGGATGCCGCCCAGCATGTGGTGCATCAGTGCCCAGGTGTAGCCGAACAGGACCAGTCGTCCGATGAGCGAGCCAAAAATGCCGTTGACGAAATCAAAGTAGGCCTGCGGCCCGACCGCGGCAGTCAGCCACCAGGCCACGAGCAGCGTACCGAAATAGAGCGCGCCGCCGGTAATTCGGTGCACGATCGACATGGTCATGGTGATGGGAGGCCGGTAGATCGTCAGATGCGGCGATAGCGGCCTGTCTCGGGTGGCTGGTGATCTGCTCATGGCTCCCCCGTTCAGCATCGGATCATGCGGTTTGAAAGCGCTACCGCAGTTTCCGAATGCGACTTTGGATGGCGGTTTCTAGAACGCTTTTTGCACCGCGTCAAAGTCAGAAAACCGTTTCCGATTCATAATTTAGTCTGATGAAATCACATATTTGCGCTTCAAACGATTGAAGTGGTCAATTATCTCATCAGGAAACATATTTAACTATAGGGAATTTTATCAGCGCGTGCAAGGCAGCGGCGTCTGGCCGGCCTTGACTACCAGCGCTTCACGTCCATCAAGCACGATTGCGTCATGCGCCTGGCCGTAGCGGCTGCGCTGATTCGAAGGCGAGGCAGGCAATTCCTCGGCGACGCCGTCCGGCCCCAGGATGCGCACGGACGTGCCAAGATTCTGGATGGTCATCATGCCGCCGTCGGCACAATTGTAGGTCGCCGTGCCGGGCTGCGAGGTTTCCTCGTCCGCAACGATCGACATTGCCGAAGAACCGTCGCCAAATCCGGTATCGAGCGCGGTTGCGATACCCTTCCCGCCGGGGCTGGAAACGCACGCTGTACAGGCGAAGGCCGGCAGCAGGATGATCGCCACCGAAGCCGTGAGGCGAAACGCCATACATTTTCCTCCAGAGCGCGAAACTAGCTGGCCGACACCCCAACGATCAAGAGGGTGGCAAATCTGTGCAGAGCTTTGCGTGTTTGGCCGTTAACCATGTTTGCCGATGGCTGGGCCCGGATGCGGTGCAGTCTATTAACAATGGTTAAGAAATCGTTAATCTCGTGATTCGAGGAGGCTTGCCTCACACACGGAGCAACAACATGCGTTCGAGCCTTGGCTTATCCAGCCTCGCAGTGCTTTCATTGCTTGCCGTCGGCTATGCCGCGCCGGCATCTGCATGGTCGCGCCACCAGGACCGCGTTTATTCCGATTCATTCGGCAATCTCGTCATCGACAGCGCCGCCGGCTACAAGCGCATTCTCGTCGGCGAAGGCCATATGGCAAAGAAGATGGCCGGCTATACGGAACAGGCCGCCAAGCCCAAGGTGATCTACTTCAACCGGGATGCCGGACCGTGGGCGGATTGCTATCGCCCGCCTGTCTTCGTCAAGGGACGCAGCTATATGTACGGCCTCTCGGATGGCGAGATGCCGGAACTCAGCCCTTGCCGTTGAAGTTCAAGCCGGACGGCCCGTTCGATGGGCTTGTCGATGATTTGACGAGGCCAAGCGAGCTGCCCGACACCTTGACCTGATCACGCCCGGCCTTCTTGGCGCCATAAAGGGCATCGTCGGCCCTTCGCATAAGATCGGCCAGACCTTCTTCCGTCTGGAGTTCGGATACGCCGAAGCTCGCGGTGCAGCGATGATCCTTCGGCAGGCCGTCTATCGGCAACGCGCTGAAGGCGCTGCGGACGCCCTCGGCGAAAAGCCGCGCCGACGTCAGGTTGGTGCCCGGCAAAAGGATGGCGAATTCTTCGCCGCCTATTCGGCCGACGACATGGTTGCAAGCAATCGTATCGCGCAGGAAGCTGGCAAACACCTCGATGACGCGGTCACCCGATGCGTGTCCGAAGTTATCGTTGATGGCTTTGAAATGATCGAGATCGGCCAGGACGAGCGACACCGGCACGCCCTGCTTGCGGGCCGAGCGCAGCGCGATGCCGGCGCGAGCCTGGAAGCCACCGCGATTGAGCAGCCGCGACAGGGCGTCGACTTCGGATTTGAGGGCGGCTTCCGCAAGCGCATCGCGCATCAATATGCCGAGCAGGAGCAAGGCAACCGCCAGCGCAAATATGGTGCCCATCGTCTGGGAGACCATTGCGTAGTTGCTTTGCAGATAGCTTTGCGGGTTTGCGCCCCATCCGCCGAGGGCATGGGCGAGGAACGGCTTGCTCGCGAACTGCAGCGCGCTGAGGCCGAGCACGATCAAGAGCAATCGGTCGAGCACGGATTGCCGCCGCTTCGATGACCACACGATGCCGAGCGCCACGAGTTGCATCGCGGCGTAGGGCAATTGATACGCCATCATGCGGGTCAGCGCGTGGCGCGGCAAATCCTGCACCAGATAGACGACGACGGTTGCGGCCAGAAGAAAGAGCACCATGGCGAGGCGTGGCGCCGCCGCATCGTAGTTTTGGGCCAAGCCGATGTTGAGGGCAATCGTGGCCGCAAGGAAAACGGCAAACGCCGCGGTGACCGGCAGACGGGGCTCGTTGAACCCCGGAATACTGGCCTCGATGAGAAGATAACCCACCCCGATGACATAGCTGAACGCCAGCCAATGCGCAGCACTACGCCGCGCACCGAGTGCGGCGAGTGTCAGGAAGGATGCTGCCAGAAGCGCTGCTGCGAACAGATTGATGGCAAGGATGAAGGTTGCGCTCGTCATTTCCGTTCTCATGCGCCCCTATCCACACAATCACGGACGCACCAAGAACATGTTAACGTCCACGCACTTAGCGTGGATAAGACGGAGCCAACAAAATTTCACCCGGGTGGGGCTCCGACGGTCGCTCGTACGACATGCGCACGCTGTTGCGGCCATTCTGCTTGGCCTTGTAGAGCGCCTCGTCGGCCCTGAGCATCAAGGCCGCGAGATGCTCGTTGCCGGCCCTGGCCGTGACGCCGAAACTCGCGGTGACCCGCAACCCGGGCGGAAAGCCCACCAAGTCGCCACTCGAAAAGAGGACGCGGACCGCCTCGGCAAGCAAGCGCGCGGCGGCAAGGTCCGCCCATGGCAGCAGCACGGCGAACTCCTCGCCGCCGATGCGCCCGGCAACGCCGCGCGCTCCCGACGCCGCCGCCTGCAGCTTGTCGGCAAAGGTTGCGATGACGCGGTCGCCGGTGGCGTGGCCATAGCGGTCGTTGATCGACTTGAAGTGATCGAGATCGGCGAGAACGAGCGTGACCGGGCAACCGGTCTCGGCGCACTGGTCCAGCAGCCGCTGCGCGGAGAGGTCGAAGCCACGCCTGTTCAGAAGGCCAGACAGCGGATCGGTTTGCGACACGTGTCTTAGTCCCGAAACCATGTCGAGTGCGGCGGCGGCGAACACGCAAAGCGAGATCAGCAGCGCAAACAGCGCGTGCGACAGCATGGCGGAGCGCCAGTAGATCGAGGTGAAGAAGGCCTCCGGGCTGGTGACCGGCCCATAGATGGCCAGTATGACAAGCGGCCGGGCAATGAAATTGACCGTCGTAAGCACCGCAATGCCGAACAGGAAATATTCGGCCATGCTGCGCGCCCGGCTTGGCCAGAGGTCAGCTGCAATGACGAGGCAGGCCGCACCGAAGGCAAAATTGAGCGACAGGATGCGCTTGGTCATGTCCGGATCGACGAACATGAACCACATTTGCGCGACAAAGCCCACGGTGGCCAGGGCGGCGACGACCGGAAGGGTGCGCACGCGGCCGAAACGCAGGATGACCGCAGCGCCGACAAGACAGACCGACAGCGCAAACATGCCGCCTGCAATGGCCCTGGCGACATTGAAGCCCAATGGCAAGGCGAAGGATTGCAGCACGAACCCGGCCGCCGATATGCCGTAGCCACCGGCCATGAGGCCCAGATGCAACTGCCGCAGATAGAACCAGAGCGCCAGGAAAGCCGCCGCCAGCACCAGCGAGATCGCCGGATTGAGCAACGCTATGAACAGGCTCGTATCCACTCTAGACGCAACTTCCACCGGTTCCGTGGCGAAACCCTTAGACCCGAAGCGCAAACAACGGGTTAAGTTCAATCAGAAGATGCAGGCAATCGTCGTTTTACGGATTTTCTTCGCCGTTCTACTTAATTTCCCGAAAGTAAAAAGCTCCGGAATGACGAAATCCCGGAGCTTCTCCACCGACCTTTTAGCCGGCTTTACTTATTGCCAGTCGCGGATGTCGACGAAATGGCCGGCGATTGCGGCAGCCGCCGCCATGGCCGGCGAGACCAGGTGCGTGCGGCCCTTGAAGCCCTGGCGGCCCTCGAAATTGCGGTTCGAGGTCGAGGCGCAGCGCTCATGCGGCTTCAGCCGGTCGTCGTTCATGGCAAGGCACATGGAGCAGCCCGGCTCGCGCCAGTCGAAACCGGCCTCGATGAAGATCTTGTCGAGACCCTCGGCCTCGGCCTGCTCCTTGACGAGGCCCGAACCCGGCACGATCATGGCGTTGACGCGCGGATTGACCTTCTTTCCCTTGGCGACGGCGGCAACAGCGCGCAAATCCTCGATACGGCCATTGGTGCAGGAGCCGATGAAGACGCGATCGAGTTCGATGTCGGTGATCTTCGTGCCGGCGGTCAGGCCCATATATTCGAGCGCGCGGATCTTTGAATTGCGCTTGTTCTCGTCCTCGATCTCGTTGGGATCGGGCACGGTGCCGAGCACGGAGGCGACGTCCTCCGGCGACGAACCCCAGGTGACGATGGGCGGCAGGGCTGCTGCGTTAAGCACCACGACCTTGTCGAAATGCGCGCCTTCGTCGGTCTGCAGCGTCTTCCAGTAATCGAGCGCCATGTCCCACGCAGCACCCTTCGGCGCGCGCGGCTTGTCCTTGACATAGGCGAAGGTGGTTTCGTCCGGCGCGATCAGGCCGGCGCGCGCGCCGCCTTCGATCGACATGTTGCAGATGGTCATACGGCCTTCCATCGACAGCGAACGGATCGCCTCGCCGGCATATTCGATGACGTAGCCGGTGCCGCCGGCGGTGCCGATCTCGCCGATGATGGCAAGGATGATGTCCTTGGCGGTGACGCCGGCCGGCAACTGGCCGTCGACGCGCACCAGCATGTTCTTGGCCTTGCGCTGGATCAGCGTCTGCGTTGCCAGCACATGCTCGACCTCGGACGTGCCGATGCCGTGCGCCAGCGCGCCGAACGCGCCGTGCGTGGAGGTGTGGCTGTCGCCGCAGACGATGGTCATGCCCGGCAAAGTAAAACCCTGCTCCGGCCCGATGATGTGGACGATGCCCTGGCGGCGATCCTTCTCGGAGTAATATTCGACGCCGAAATCGGCGGCGTTCTTGGCCAGCGCCTCGACCTGGATGCGGCTTTCCTCGTTCTTGATGCCGTTGACGCGATCCGGCGAGGTCGGCACGTTGTGATCGACCACGGCCAGCGTGCGCTCGGGATGGCGCACCTTGCGGTTGGTCATGCGCAGGCCTTCGAACGCCTGCGGGCTGGTCACTTCATGGACGAGGTGGCGGTCGATATAGAGCAGGCAAGTGCCGTCTTCCTGCCGGTCAACCACGTGGTCGTCGAAAATCTTGTCGTAGAGGGTGCGCAATTTGGGTTCAGAAGGGGCGCTCATGTGCGTAAATCCGTCGATTTCAAAGTTTGGAAGCGAAAACCGGCCGGGCCGGCATGAAGGCGGATCGGCTCAGGAAAGCCGGCTGGCGAGCGCGCCCGAAATGCACGCAAAAAAGCGCGCTGGCAGGCGCTTCTTGTCCTGCAGCACGAAGCCCTTGTAGGACGGGTCTCCGAACAACTCTTCCATGGCCTCGCTCATATCAATCTTTTCCGCCCTCGGCAATTGCCGGCTGGATAGGGGAATGTCTCGTTGCATGGAAGGTCCCTTCCTTTCGTCATCCTCGGGCAAGCCCGAGCGTAGCGAGAGGCGCGACCCGAGGATCCATGCCGTGAGGGTTGGGACATTCGCGATGTTTCACAGTGGGGAGCCGTCTTCTTCACCCTTTGCGCGCTGCCGTTTGGTCACGGCATGGATCCCAGGGTCTCCGCAACGGCCTTCGACCTGCTCCGCCCTAGGATGACGAAGAGATGGATATGCTTATTCATCGCCACGCCCGCTTTCGCGTCTGGCCATTGTCAAAGAACTGACCTCATACGAGGTCGGGAAGACGGGCGGCCGCAAGGGCGCTCGTTTTAGATAGATGGTGCGACCTCGCGGCCGCCCGTCCGGCGTTTTAAGATTTCAAATCCGCCCGCTTTCATCGACAAGCTGGGTCCCCTCACAGGCTCTCCGAAAAGACGCCGCTTCCAAGGTGAGGGCAACGCTCGGCGAGCCTAGCGCGTCCCCTTTCAACGCTGCACAGGACACAACCGGTCCCTTCGTGGGGGGCAGACCAAACCTCCCCGGCGCGAGCCACGTTAGCCCGCCTCCGAGGCGCCGGTTCCTCTCCCACGATTGCGCCGTCGCGACACCGCTTTCCCAAGAGAGAAACTGCGGCGGAGTATGAATGAGGTTTTGAGGGCGTGGATAGAAAATAAACTATGTTATTGATATTAAACGAAAAGAACCTACTTATTCTCACTCAAAACTTGGCGCCGCACAAAACGCAAACAATTGCTTACGTACGGATTGTTGCGGCGCCAAGTCGACTAGACGACCCTTACGGACACTCAGGCAAGCTCAGGAGATTATTCGGCTCATCCCCATCAGCGTCTGTTTTGAGGTACTTATTTCCGTATCGGCTAGTTGCGACGCAAACCCACACACGATCACCGGAAGGGCGTTCGACGTAGAACTGCCATTCCTGACGCTCAATCCTACCGATTGCATCGGCAAGCGTGAGTCTCCATTGCGACGTTGCGTAGCCGCCAACATGCGTGATCGCATGGTAAGGATCGAGGCGTGGGTCCTTATTGATGCATTTGATCTGTGCTGTGCTCGTCATTTGACGCTCCTGTAGATTGAACCACAAGGCGCTTGACGGAACAGGGCAAGGATTTAGTGTGCCGGTTGTACTTCATGTGCCTAGCCGCCTTGTGGCTCGGTTGCAGTGACGGCGGTGGCTCTCTCGGGAAAGAATCAGCCACCGCCGTTTCCATTCGACTGCAACCACGGCGTGAAGCACAAGCCCCCGACCCGCGTGTACCCGCAATTCACAGGGCATAATTTGTTCTTGTTTCGTACGATTGAAATCTAATCGCTTTCGTGAAGCCAAAGCGGCCTCAAGCCGCTTCCTGCTCCTGGCAGATCTGCTCGGCTTCGGCGTCTTCCAGCGGTTGCTTGAGCAGCTGGCAGTAGTGCTGGCCCGGTCCGCGCGCATCGGCAGCGAAATGGCGGCAGGCGCGGCAGATGCCGAAGGCGCGGCCTGAGCGCGCAGCGAGCGCCGAGGTGACCAGCGCAGCGACCCCATCGCCAAGCGAAGCGCGCAGCGGCGGCGGCAAGGCCTCGAAAGCCTGCTTTATCGTCGCCATGCCGTCGAGCGGCAACAGCGCCCTGCCCTTTTCGGTGAGGTCGAGGCGCACCGAGCGGCCATCGCCCGGATTGGCGGTTTTCTCGACAAGGCCGGCGCGTTCCAGCGACATCAGCGTTTGCGAAACCGTGCCCTTGGTGAGGCCGAGATAGGCGGTGAGCCCGCCCGGCGTGCGCGAAAAGCGGTTGGCGCGGGCAAGGAAGCGCAACGCCTCCCACTGCGCCGGCTTCATGCCGTGCGCGTGGCCTTCATTGGTGACCAGCCGCGCCAGCCGCTCGATCAGTTCAATGGTTTCAACGTCATTTCGCATGGCCGTCAAAGCGTCTCGCGGACTTCTGCTTCGCTTCTCACGCTTTTGCTCCTTCCATGCATGTCTTTTTCCCGAAACCGGTTCCCACTTTCGGGAGACATGTATCTTAGTATCGTAACACTACCAATCTTGCAATGCGCAATCCACCCTGCTATGCCGATATGGTATCGACTCAATACCATTGGAGACTTGACCATGAAAACCTCTCTCCTGGCGGCGGCAGCGCTGCTGGCGCTTGGCCAGTCGGCCTTCGCCCACGGCATAGAAAGCGCGGTTGATCCGTCGAAGCCGGCGGCGTTCGACATCACGTCCGCCTCGGCCACCACCGACGGCCGGCTCTCGACCTTCATGATGGAAGTGGCCGGCGAGGCCGGATCGGTGAAGCCGGAAGCGACCGGCAAATTGCAAGGCGCGAAGGTGGCGGCCTATGTCTGGCCGACCGGCTTCGACCCCTCCGCCGTGGGCTTTGCCGAAAAGTCCGGCATACTGGCGCTTGCGATCACCGCGCATCCGGATTTCGACGACACGCCGCTGTTCGACGAAAACGGCGACGGCGACCCCGCCAATGACGGCGCCGACTGGCATTCGCACTGGGTGGTGCTGGGCAAGGACGATGGCTGCGGCGCGGGGCTGAAGGTGCTCGACGTTTCGCCGGGCGTCGATCTGTTGCCGCCGACCGCGCCGATGCTGCCGCTGGCGCTGGACAGCCCCGGCATGTCGCCGAGCCTGAAAGGCAAGGTGGCGAAGATCACCGTGCCGGTGAAGGGCGGCGAAGGCGTTTCCTTCGACGCGGTGACGGCGGAATTGCAGGTCAACTCCGAGGGCAAGGCCCCGCTTCTGTGCGTGACCGGCGTGCATGACGTTGCCTCCGGCGACCTCACGCTGCCGGGCAAGATCATGAAGCAATAGCGTTCACTTGGAACGCTTGGTTCCGGCCTTGCCGCCTGAGGCCGGGGCTTCGCCGCCTGGGGATCCGCCGATCTCCAGGCGGCGTTCGAACGCGTGCAGGAAGCCGAGCACGACAAGCGCGATGAGGGTGGCAAGGACTGCGATCTGCCAAAGGCCGATCCCTGCCGCGACGCCGATGGCGCCGGCCAGCCACATGCCGGCACCTGTGGTGAGGCCGTGGACTTCGCCGCGCGTGAAGATGACGACGCCGGCGGCAAGGAAGGCGACGCCGGCGGTGACCGCCTCGACCATGCGGATGGGATCGACGGTGACCGCTTCGCGCATGGCGCTTTGCCCGAACATCGGCGCATGGACGATCTCGATGGTGAGGATGGCGAAGGTGGCGGCGGCGATGCAGACCAGCATGTGCGTGCGCAGGCCGGCGGGACGCGCCCGCCATTCCCGCTCGAAGCCGATGGCCGCGCCGAGCATGGCGGCCAGCGCCAACCGGGCGACGATGACCGGGAATGAGGTGAAGGTGGGGTGGCCGAATTCCTCGACGAGTTGTTCCATCGCGCGCTTGTCCTGCTCCTGCCGGTCGATCGAGCAAGCAACGCCGCGGGCGGCAGCCGGTTCCGCGCCGGCTTACAAAACCTCGAAGACGAAGGTTTTGACCCGCGCTTCCGGCTCGGTCACCGCATAGCAGCGGAACCACGGGCTCTCTTCGACCAGCCGCCATTTGCCCTGTTTTTCAAGGTTGGCGATGACGCCGGCAAAACCGCCGTTGTCGAACACCTGATCGCGCACGGTGAAGATGGCGTGGCCGCCGCTTCTGGTAATGCGGACGAGATCGTTGAGGCCGGATGCCGGCGCATGGCCCATGGTGAACACGCCGGTGGAGAAGAAGGCGCGGAAATGGCCGTCGGGCCACGGCAGCGTTTCGCCGAGCGTACCCTGGCGCAAATCGTCATAGGTCTGGCGGCTGGCGGCGATCTTGAGCATGTCGGGCGAGAGGTCGAGGCCGGCGAGGCGATGGTAGCCGAGCGCCTTCATCGACGGGCCGGAGAGCCCGGTTCCGCAGCCGGCATCGAGCAGCGGCCCTTCCGAGGCGGAGACATAGCGCGCCACCCATGCGGTGATGAGGAAGGGCAAGAGATAGCCGAGCGCGGCGGTTTCGCTGTCGTAGGTCGCGGCCCAGTCGGCATAGGCCTTGGCGAGTTCGTCCGGCGAAGACGCCGAGTAGACCGAATCGAGCGCCGCATTTGCCTTGTCTAGGTCCATCGCACCGGTCCTCCACCAGGCTGTCGGAAAGGCAGCCTATGACGGTGTGCTGCCGGACGCAAACAGCAAGAGCTAGCTCGCGTGTTCATGGCCGCGCCGCAAGCGCTTTTCGAGTGCCCTCAAGGCAATCGACAGGCCGACGGTGAGGATCAGATAGATATAGGCAACGATGGAATAGGTTTCGAAGAAGCGGAACGAGCCGGACGCGTAGATCTTGGCCATCTGCGTGATGTCGGCGACGCCGAGCACGGAGACCAGCGACGAGTCCTTGACCATGGCGACGAAATCGTTGCCGAGCGGCGGCAGGATGGTGCGGATCGCTTGCGGGAAGACGATCAGGCGAAAGCGCTGGAACGGCGTCAGCCCGAGCGCCTTGGCTGCCTCGACCTGCCCCTGATCGACCGCCTGGATGCCGGCGCGGAAGACCTCGGCGATGAAGGCGGAATAGCCGATGGTGAGCGCGATGATCGCGCGCCACAGCAAAGACACGTCGCGCACCAGGAGCGGCTCGGCGAGGCCGGCGTGCTGGAGCGGCAGCGTGAGAAAATTCCACGCAGTGACCAGAGCCGGCGCGCCGACGAAGGCGATCCAGAACAAGAGCACCAGCATCGGGATGCCGCGGATGATCTCGACATAGAAGCGCGCGGCCTGTCGAAGCAGGCGCGAACCGGACAGCGCCATCAGCGCGATGCCGAGGCCGATTGCCGAGGCCAGCACGAAGGCGACCATAGTGACGAAAAGCGTGATGCCGATGCCCTTGGCGACGGTTGCGAACACCTGCGAATAGAGGTCGCTTGCCACGATGAACAGCGCGGCGGCGGCGGCCAGCAACCCGGCGGCAACCAGCCACCACGGGAAATCCGGCTTTTGCAGTTTGCGGGGTTGCGGCATCTACAGGGAACCCGCGCGGGTTCCCGATGCAAAGCCATCAAACGTCATCATGAAAACAAGCCAGGTCGAAGATCATTCGCCGAGCTTGTAGTCGAGGAACCACTTCTTGGTCAAAGCGTCGAACGTGCCGTCCTTCTTCAGTTCGGCGATCGCGGCGTTGATGGGGGCGACGAGGTCGGAGTTCTTCGGGAAGATGAAGCCGAAATCCTCGGTGCCGAGCGGCCCGCCGATCAGCTTCAGCCCGCCGCCGGAATTCTCGACATAGCCCTTGCCGGCTGTACCGTCGGTGAGAACCGTGTCGACGTCGCCGGAGATGAGCGCCAGAACGCTGGCGCCGAAGGTCTCGAACAGCTTGATGCGCGGGTTCTGCTCGTTGCCGTCGAGCACGCTGTAGACGGCGGTGTAGAAAGGCGTGGTGCCGGCCTGCGCGCCGATCAGGCCGTCCTTGAAGGCGCCGAAGGTCTTGGCGTCGGTGAAGCGCTTTTCATCGGAACGCACCAGCATGAACTGCTCGGAGCGCATGTAGGGATCGGAAAAATCGACCTTGGCCTTGCGCTCGTCATTGATGGTGATGCCGTTCATGCCGATGTTGTACTGGTTGTCGGCAACAGCCTGGATCATCGCATCCCATGATGTCGCGCTGTACTCGATCTTGAAGTTGAGGCGCTTGGCGATCTCGTCCATCGCGTCATATTCCCAGCCCTTCTGGTCGCCGGTCTTGGGATCGACGAACTGCAACGGCGGATAGGCGTTCTCGGCCACGACCGACACGGTGCGGCCGCCGAGATCGGGCAGGCTTTGCGCAAACGCGGCGACAGGGACGAGAAAGGCGGCCAACAGGCCGGCAAGGACAAGCTTCGATTTCAGCACGGCGCGCTCCCCAGCAGCAATGAACCGGGTAACATTATCCGCCTGACCGCACCTTGCAAGACGGCCCGTTCCACAACCGCCGGTATGGCAAGATCGGTTTTCCAGTGTCAGCCGCGTTTGGTGGCGCCGAGCGAGAACGACATCGGAATGCGCGGCATGCCCGCCGGCAGTTCGAACTGGTCTTCGCCCGTCTCGACCACGAAGGGAAACGCCTTCCACACCACGACTTCGTGCTCGTTGAGGAAATCGAGCGAAAGGCCGGCCTGAAGCAGCGCGTTGACGATGTCCGAAAGCGGATGGATCCATTCGTAGCATCGCGTGTGCGAGAGCGCCCGCTCGTCGCCGGTGTAGGTCTGCACATCGTCGAAGGCGAGCGGATCGGCAAGCGGCGTGCGCCAGCCAAACTCGATGTCGAGGCGGCCGTCGCGCGCCTCGAGCTGGTTCATCATCGGATGGCCTTCGAGAAGGTAGAGCCGGCCGCCGGGCCGGAGCAAAGAGGCGACGACTTTGGCCCAGCGGAAGATGTCCGGCAGCCAGTTGATCGCGCCCCAGGTGACGAACACCATGTCGTAGGTCTGGCCGAGCGCCTTTTCGGCATCATAGACGGACGCCTCGACGAAGCGCGCCTCGGTGCCGGCTTTTTCGGCGAAGCCACGCGCGGCGGCGATGGCTGCGGGCGAGAAGTCGAGCCCGGTGACGCTGGCAGCACCGAGATGCTTGAGGCTCAGCGTATCGAGGCCGATATGGCACTGCAGGTGGACGATGTCCTTGCCGGCGATGTCGCCGACCTCGCTGGCCTCCAGTTCATGCAGCGAAGAGCCGCCGCCAAGCACTGCAGCGATGCGGTAGCTGCCGGTGGTGTCGGTGGCGTGAAGCTCGGCGCGGTTGTCCCAGTTCAGCCGGTTGGCGCGCAAGAAGTCGTCCATTTCGTCCCTCCAGCAAATCGGCAGCAATAAAAAAGGCGGCCGAAGCCGCCTTTTCGAGAGATATGTGGAAGAAGCTTATTCCGCGGTGGCGGCAGCGGCTTCCGCGGCGGCAGCTTCGGCTGCCTTCTTCTCGGCGGCGTCCTGTGCGGCCTTCTCGGCGGCGAGCGCTTCGGCAGCTGCGATCTTCTCGGCTTCGATGCGGGCCTTTTCGGCGTTCAGCGCATCGCGCTCGGCGTCGTTCAGCTTGCGGGCGCGAACGCCGGTGTTCTCGGTGATGCGGGCTGACTTGCCGCGACGGTCACGCAGGTAATAGAGCTTGGCGCGGCGCACCTTGCCGCGGCGCACGATCTCGACGCCCTCGACCATCGGCGAGTAGACCGGGAACACGCGCTCCACGCCTTCGCCGTAGGAAATCTTGCGGACGGTGAAATTCTCCTGGAAGCCGGCGCCGGAACGGGCGATGACAACGCCTTCATAGGCCTGGACGCGGGTACGGGTGCCTTCGGTGACGCGCACCAGCACGCGAACGGTGTCGCCGGGCTGGAATTCTGGCAGCTTGCGCTTGGCTTCGATCTTGGCGGCCTGTTCGGCCTCGAGCTGACGGATGAGATCCATCGTTTTATCCACTTCTTGTTCTTCCGACAGTCAGAGCGCCCGGCACTCGCCTTGCAGTTCAAATGACCGCTCGGCTATGCCATCCGTCCAAGGACATCCGGCAGGGGCGATTGCACCGCCAATTGTTGACGGGTTATTGCAATCCGGAAGATTTTTCTTCCAGTACGGGCGCGGCGATACACCATTGGAACGGCTTTGTCACCTGCGCTGCCCAACTTTTATCGCCTTGCCTCCGGCAGACGAAAGGCGCATGGCCTCGCTGGCGCCGGTGACGCATGGTCGCGCGCAAGCCTTAACACCCCGAGCATATTCCGCATAGCAGGCATTTTACCGTGACATTTCTCGACGCTTTCATTCTTTTCATCGCCGGTCTTTTATCGGGCATCGTCAACGCCATTGCCGGCGGCGGCACTTTCCTGACCTTTGGCGCGCTGACGCTGGTCGGCATGCCGCCGATCATAGCCAACGCGACCTCCTCGATCGCGCAATTGCCGGGCTATGTCACCTCGACGCTGGCGTACTGGACCGACATCAAGCGCATGTGGCGCGGCGCCATCGCCTTCGCGGTGATCTCCATCATCGGAGCGTTGATCGGGTCGCTGATCCTGCTCGCGCTCGACAACCAGTCCTTCAGCGCCATGGTGCCGTGGCTTTTGATTGCCGCGACAGCACTGTTCGCCGCCGGCCCGTGGCTCAGGCCCGCCGCACGCGAGCAGGCGGACGACGCAAAGCCGTCGCTTGCCGGACGCATCGTCCAGTTTTTTACCGCGATCTATGGCGGGTTCTTCGGCGCCGGCATGGGCGTGATGATGCTGGCCACGCTTGGACTAACCGAAGGCGGCAGCTATCACCGCATGAACGCGCTGAAGAACATGCTGTCGATCATCATCGCCAGCGTCGCCATCGTCATCTTCGTGTCGGGCGGCGTCATCGCCTGGCTGCAGGCAGCCGCCATGGTGCCGGGCGTCGCCATCGGCGGCTACGCCGGCGTATGGACGGCGCGGCGCGTGCCGCAGTCGGTGGTGCGCGGCATTGTCATCGTCGTCGGCCTGCTGCTTGCCGGCTACTATTTCTTCAAGGGCTGAGAAGGCGGAACTATCAGGACCCCAGAGGCCATCAAGACCAATGACCGGCGACCGCTGCAAAGGAAATCGCCGCGATTGCCATGAGCGCCAGCTTCCAGAAATCGGAGCGGCGCTTGAGGCCCGGCCAGCCAAGCGGCTTGATCAACTGGATGACCATCAGGCCAAGGATGACGAAGGCAAGGATTTTGGTCATTTTAGAATGCTGCTGTTTCGACCCAGCCTTTGAGCAGCATCGCGGCGAACTGTCAAAGCCATAAGATACAAGCCCTCGCGCCATAAAAGCCTAAACCTAAGTCAGATAGACGATAGCCTTGCCGAACCGCTAGATAGGGTCAACTATCAGGGCCGCTCGGAGGAACAGGCATGCAATCGCGTTATCATCAGGTCTACGCCGACTGGAAGCGTGATCCCGACGCATTCTGGGCCGAGGCCGCGCGCGACGTGGATTGGTTCACGCCCTACGAAAAGGTCTTCGACGCGACAAGCGGCGTCTACGGCCGCTGGTTTCCCGGAGCGACCTGCAACACCTGCTACAACGCCGTGGACCGCCATGTCGCCAACGGGCGCGCCGACCAGCTTGCGCTGATCCACGACAGCGCCATTGCCGGCACCGTGCGCAAGTTCACCTATGCCGAACTGAAGCGCGAAGTCGTCGCACTGGCTTGCGTGCTGAAGAACCAGGGCATCGGCAAGGGCGACCGCGTCATCATCTATATGCCGATGATCGCCGAAGCCGCTTTTGCCATGCTGGCCTGCGCGCGCCTTGGCGCGATCCATTCGGTGGTGTTCGGCGGCTTTGCCGCGCGCGAGCTTGCCACCCGCATCGAGGACGCCCAGCCGAAGGCGGTGATCTCGGCCTCCTGCGGCCTCGAACCGAACCGCACCATCGCCTACAAGCCCTTGCTCGACGAGGCGATCGAGCTTGCCCGCCACAAGCCGGAACGCTGCATCGTCGTGCAGCGCGAACAACTGCGCTGCGACATGATCGAAGGCCGCGACATCGACTATGCCGATGCGGTGGCGCGCGAGCGCGCTGCCGGCGCCAATGTCGATTGCGTGCCGGTTGTCTCCACCGATCCGCTGTATGTGCTTTATACCTCAGGCACCACCGGCCAGCCTAAGGGCGTGATCCGCGACAATGGCGGCCACATGGTGATGCTGAAATGGTCGATGGACAACGAGTTCGGCATCAAGCCGGGCGAAGTGTTCTGGGCGGCTTCCGATGTCGGTTGGGTCGTCGGCCATTCCTACATCGTCTATGCCCCGCTGCTGCATGGCTGCACGACGGTGATGTTCGAGGGCAAGCCGGTCGGAACGCCGGATGCCGGCACCTTCTGGCGCGTGATCCAGCAGCACGGGGTGGCGGCGCTTTTCACCGCGCCTACCGCTTTCCGCGCCATCAAGGGGCAGGACCCCAAGGGCGAGTTCATTCCGAAATACGATCTGTCGAAGTTCCGCACCCTGTTCCTGGCCGGCGAGCGCGCCGACCCCGAAACCATCAAGTGGGCAGAGCAGCGGCTAGGAGTTCCGGTGATCGACCACTGGTGGCAGACCGAGACCGGCGCGCCGATCACCCAGAACCCGGTGGGGCTTGGCACATTGCCCGTGAAATACGGTTCGCCCGGCGTGCCGATGCCGGGCTATGACATCCACATCCTGAACGACGCCGGACACGAAGTGCCGAACGGCACGCTGGGCAACGTGGTTTTGAAACTGCCGCTGCCGCCGGCATGCCTGCCGACGCTGTGGAATGCCGACAAGCGTTTCCACCAGGCCTATCTCGATGAGTTCCCCGGCTACTACAAGACCGCCGACGCCGGCATCCTCGACGATGACGGCTACCTGTTCGTGATGGCGCGCACCGACGACATCATCAACGTCGCCGGCCACCGGCTTTCCACCGGCGCGATGGAGGAAGTGCTGGCCGAACACCCGGACGTTGCCGAATGCGCGGTGATCGGCATTGCCGACGAGCTGAAGGGACAGTCGCCGCTGGGCCTCGTCGTGCTCAACGCCGGCGTGGCGCGCGACCTTGCCGCAATCGAGAAGGAAGCGATTGCGCTGGTGCGCGACCGCATCGGCCCCGTTGCCGCCTTCAAGACGGTGGTGACCATCAAGCGCCTGCCCAAGACGCGCTCGGGCAAGGTGCTGCGCGGCACCATGCAGAAGATTGCCGACAAGGAAGAGTGGAAGATGCCGGCGACCATCGACGATCCCGCCATTCTGGACGAGATCACCGAGGCGCTGAAGGCGCGCGGCATCGGCGTCTGATCGGCCGGCGCTTCGGCCTTTCATTTTCGGCGGCGGTCGGCTAAAGCGTCCGCATTCTGGAAATGCGCATTCCGCGCCCGCGGAACCACGCTCCATCCATTGCGAGCTTCCAACCATGGCAGAAGCCTTTTGTGGTGTCGATTTCGGCACCACCAACTCAACCGTCGGCCTGTGCGAATCAGGCGGCAAGCCCGTGCTGGTGCCGCTTGAGGGCGAGCACCTGACCATCCCGTCTGCGCTGTTCTACAGCCTTGAGGACGGCAAGACCTATTTCGGCCGCGCCGCGGTCTTCGAATATATGGACGGCGCGGAAGGGCGCTTCATGCGCGCCCTGAAGTCCATCCTCGGCAGCAGCCTGATGAAGGACACCACGCAAGTGGGCCGCGAGCGCCTGCGCTTCGAGGCGATCATCGGCCGTTTCCTGCGCCATTTGCGCAGCCGGCTGGAAGCCGAAAGAGGCGGCGCGCCGGACAAGGTTGTGCTGGGCCGGCCCGTGCGCTTCGTCGACGAGGACGACGAGGCCGACAGGCAGGCCGAGGCGCAGCTTGAGGCGGCGGCGCGCATGGAGGGCTTTCGCCACATCGAATTCCAGTTCGAGCCGATAGCGGCGGCGCTGCACCACGAACGCGCGATCAATGCCGAGCAGCTGGCGCTGGTGGTGGATATCGGCGGCGGCACCTCGGACTTCTCGGTGCTGAGGCTCTCGCCCGAGCGGGCAAGGCAGGCCGACCGGCGCGACGATATTCTCTCGACCACCGGCGTTCACATCGGCGGCACCGATTTCGACCGGCAGCTCAACATCGCCAAGGTCATGCCGCATCTTGGTCTCGGCTCATCAACCGCCGACGGCAAGCGCCGGCTGCCGGTCTGGTACTTCAACGACATGGCGACGTGGCACCGCATCAACACGCTCTATACGCGCAAGAACATCGACGACATCCGCCTGATGATGCGCGAAGCTGCCGAGCCGGAAAAGCTCACACGCTACGCCCACCTGCTCAAGCATCGCTCCGGCCATCGCCTCGCGGCGGAAGTGGAGAAGGCCAAGATCGCGCTGACCGACGCTGACGCGGAGACCATCGCCTTGCGCGAACCGGGCCTGAGGCTGGAGGTGCCGGTGACGAGGGCCGAATTCGAGCAGGCGAGCCGCGAACTCGTCCACAGCATCGACGCTTCTATCGCCGATGCGCTGAAGCAGGCCGGCACGCAGGCCGAGGCGATCGAAACCGTGATCCTGACCGGCGGCGGCGTTCAGGTGCCGGCGGTGGAACGTGCCGCAACGGCGCGCTTTGCGCATGCCCGCATCTCCCGGTCAGACCGCTTCGGCTCGGTTGGGCTGGGCCTCGCCATCGACGCGGCGCGGCGCTTCGGCTGATCCCGGGGACAAACTCCACCGTCTTGCCGCCTTACTGACAGACTGCTGTCAGCAGGCCTGTGCGATGATGCCGGCGTTCACCAAAAAGAGGAGCGCCGTCATGAATACGCCAAGCATTTTCAACGCCATGAAGCACTATGTCGGAAAGGTACGCACCATCCGCAACGAGATCCGCACGGAGCGTCTCCTGAATTCGCTGCCACCAGAAATCCGCGCGGATATCGGCTGGCCCGACATGCATCGCGGCGACGACAATCGACTTAACCTGTCTTGAAGAATTGGAACTTGTTGCCATCTCCTGACAGTATGTTGTCAGGAGCATCGTGCGAAAGTCGAGGCTTGAGCAGATGCCGACAAATGAAATCGCATCCGCACCCATAGAAGGCGCTTGCCATGAAAAGCTGGACCGACAGGCTGAATACGCCCGGCGTGAATGGCATTCGCGCGACGCCGCGTACCATGGGCGACGTCGTCGAAGGCCAGCCGATGCTGGTGCCGACGCCGCGTCAGGTCGACGACTTCATTCGCACCATCCCGCAGGGCAGGTCGATGAGCGTGCGCGAACTACGTTCGGGGCTGGCAAGGCGTCATGGCGCGGATGTTACCTGCCCGGTGACAATCGGCTATCATCTGAGGACCGTCGCCGAGGCCGCGAACGAGGATATCGAGCGCGGCTTGGCGATTTCCGACGTGACCCCGTTCTGGCGTGTGCTGGACCGGAAGACGCCGACGACGGGAAAGCTTTCCTTCGGTGCTGCGTTTGTGGAGCAGCAGCGAAGAAACGAAGGGCTGGAGCCTTAGGGAAAGACACCGACGGGCGGGCGCTGAGCAGCCAGTCGGAATTGCATGAAGTATCAATCGCCGAGGGAGCACTGAATGCGGCGCGCCGACAGGCTTTTCCAGATCGTACAGCATCTGCGTGGTGGCCGGCTGGTTACCGCGCAGAAGCTGGGCACCTGGCTCGAGGTTTCCGAACGCACGATCTATCGCGACATTGCCGACCTGCAGTCGACCGGCGTGCCGATCGATGGGGAGGCGGGCGTCGGCTACATGATGCGGGAGGGGTTCGACCTCCCACCGCTGATGTTCACGCGTGACGAGATCGTGGCGCTGGTCGCCGGCGCGCGCATGGTGCGCGCCTTCGGCGGCGCGACCATGGCCCGAGCGGCCGACGAGGCGCTGGTGAAGATAGGAGCGGTGCTGCCCGACGCCGAGCGCGACCGCATCGCGCGCACCGAAATCCACTCGCCGATGTGGGTGGTGAGCGACAGCGACCGCCAATCCATCGACGTCATCGAACGCGCGGTCGAAAAGCGTCACGTGCTAACCATCGACTATTGCGACGAGGCGGGACGCTCAACCGCGCGCGACGTGCGCCCGCTCGGCCTGTGGTTCTGGGGCAAAGTATGGACGCTGGTGGCGTGGTGCGAGATGCGCAACGATTTCCGAGCCTTCCGCATCGACCGCATCTCCTCGCTGGTCAAGACCGAGCGGATCTTCAAGCCGGAGCGCGGCAAGCAGCTTGCCGACTTTTATCGCGCCGTCGAACGCAGCGAATCGTACGGCATGGGGCCGACCGCGCGCGGCATGTGAATTCCAGTGCTCAGGCCGGCTGCCTGGCCTGCGACGCGCGCCTGCGGATCAACAGCGCGACGAGCGCCACCAGCAGCGTGCCGACGATGAACAGGAAGGCTGCGGCGGCAATAGCCGGGCTGATGTTCTCGCGGATGGTGGAAAACATCTGACGTGCCAAGGTGCGCTGGTTTGGACCGGCGACGAACAGCGTCAGCACGACTTCGTCGAGCGAGGTGGCGAAGGCAAACACCGCACCCGACAGGATACCCGGCAGAGCGAGCGGAAAGGTCACCCTTCGAAAGACGGTGAACGGCGAAGCGCCGAGGCTGAGCGCAGCGCGTTCAACGCGACGGTCGATGCCGGCGAGCGACGCCGAAACGGAAACCACCACGAACGGAACGGCGACCACGGTGTGGGCGCAGATGACGCCGGCATAGGTGTTGGCAAAGCCGATCTGGACGAAGAACACCTGCATGCCGACACCGAGTACAACCGCCGGCACCACCATCGGCAACAGGAAGGCGGTGCGGAACAGGCCGGGCAGGACGAGGCCGCTGTTGCGCAGACCAAGTGCCGCCATGGTTCCAAGGACACCGGCGAGGATCGTCGTGCCGGTGCCGACGATCAGGCTGTTTACGATCGAAAGCCGCCAGACATCGGCCACGAACAATTCGCGGAACCAGCGCATCGAATAGTCCGGGATCGGATAGGTCAGGAACACGCTGGAGGTGAAGGCGAGCGGCAGGATGGCGATCAGCGGCGCGATCAGGAACACCACCGCCAGCACGCCAAACACCAATCGGGCGACATCGCTCGGCCGCATCACAGGCTCCCGCGATCCGAGGACAGGCGGCCGTAGACGGCGTAGAGCGCCAGCGTCGCCACAAGCAGGATTGCGCCGAGCGCGCCGGCCATGCCCCAGTTGGCCGAGCCGATGGCGTAGAAGGCGATGACCGACGAGATCATCTGGTCCTGTGCTCCGCCGATCAGGGCCGGCGTGATGTAGTAGCCGATGGCCGTCATGAAGACGAGCAGCGAACCGGACACCACGCCGCGCAGGCTGAGCGGCAAAAGCACACGCAGGAATGCCCGCCACGGCGGCGCGCCGAGCGAGGCAGCAGCCGGCATCAGGTTCTTTGGAATGGCAAGCAGCACCGAATAGATCGGCAGCACCATGAAGGGCAGCAGCACATGCGTCATGGCGATGACAACGCCAAGGCGGTTGAAGATCAGCGGCAGCGGGCCGTTGATGAGGCCAAGGCTGATCAGCATGTCGTTGATGAGGCCCTTTTCCTGCAGCAGGATGAACCAGGCTGCCGTGCGAACCAGCAATGAGGTCCACAACGGAAGCAGCACGGCACCCAGCAGCAGTTGCCGCTTCCAGCCGGTGACCGATGCTGCCAGCATGGCGTAGGGCAGGCCGATCAGGGCACAGGCGACGGTGACCACCGCGCCGATCCACAAGGTGCGCAACAGGATGGCCGTGTTGGCCGAGGCATCCGCCGGAAGCGCCACTACCTTGCCAGTGGCGTCGCGCTGGTAGTCGAGCGCTGCAAGCAGGTTGCGGTCGGTATAGGGGTTGGTGGAATCCACCACCGCGCGCCAGAAGCGCACATCGGTCCACTTGGCATCGATGGCCGCCAGATCGAGCGGACCGCTCTGTTCCTGTGCTGCGCGCACGGTCTTGCCCATCAATGTCCGGAAGCCGTTCTGCGCGCTGTTCAGCCGGCGCACGGCATCGCCCAGCAATTGCTGGTCGTCGATGTTGCGCAAATCTTCCACGAAGGCCTGCTTGAGCGCATCCGGCGGCTCCGACTGGCGGTCCCATCCGGCGGCGGCTTCGGCGGTGAGCGGAAAGGCGCGCGAGCCGACGGGATCGGACACCGATTCCTTCAGCATGGAGACGAGCGGCCAGGCAAAGAACAGCGCAAGAAACAGGACCAGCGGCGCGACAAGCGCCAACGCGCCGAGCCGGGTGCGGGCCGCTGCCTCGCTCATGCCGGCAGCATCCAGCAATCGGAAGCCGAGAACGAGACGGTAACGCGGTCGCCCGGCGCCAATTCGGCCTGCTTGCGGTCAGCCTTGACGATGAAGCCGAAGGCATCGTCGTCGAGTTGGATGCGCAGGTGATCGCCATGATAGACGGCATCGGTGATGGTCGCCGAATAGCTGTTGTCAGCCTTGTTGCCGGTGTCGAGGCGGATGCGCTCGGGCCGCACGGAAACCAGTATCTTCTGGCTGGCCAACTGCGCGCCCGACGGCTGCACCCGGATCTGGCCGCCGCCGGGCAAGGCCACGGTTGCACCTGACTTGCCGTTTTCGGCAAGCGTGCCCTCGACCAGATTGGTCTCACCGATGAACTGCGCCACGAAACGCGAATGCGGCTGGTCGTAGATTTCGCGCGGACTGCCGATCTGCTCGATCTTGCCGCGATTGAACACGGCGATGCGGTCGGACATGGTGAGCGCTTCCGACTGGTCATGCGTGACGAAGACGATGGTCAGGCCGAGCCTGCGGTGCAGGGCGCGGATGTCGAGCTGCATCTGCTCGCGCAACTGCTTGTCGAGCGCGCCGAGCGGCTCGTCCATCAAAACCACGGACGGCTCGAACACCAGCGCACGCGCCAGCGCGACGCGCTGCTGCTGGCCGCCCGACAATTGCGACGGCCGGCGGTCCTTGAGCGCGCCAAGCTGCACCATGTCGAGCGCACGCGTCACGCGCTCGCCGATTTCCGCTTTCGGGGTGCCGCGCATTTCCAGCGGGAAGGCGACGTTGGAAGCCACGTCCATATGCGGGAACAGCGCATAGTTCTGGAACACGACGCCCATGTTGCGCTTGTGCGGCGGCAACTGGTCGATGCGTTGCGAACCGAGCGAAATGATGCCGCTGGTCGGGGCTTCGAAGCCCGCCAGCATCATCAGGATGGTCGTCTTGCCCGAGCCGGAGGGCCCAAGCAGGCTGACGAATTCGCCCTGCTCGATGACGAGGTTGAGATCATCGACGACACGCAGCGTGCCGAACGACTTGTTGACCTGTTCAAAGCGGATGTTGGACTGAACCAAGGGCTCTCACATCACATCTGGGGTTTACGCCGAAACATTGCCGGAACTGCGCTCCCTTCTTGGATCATGCACATTCTCTGTACAGACGGTTCCGGATCGGGAAACGAAAGTGCGGGATCAAAAAAATCCCGCACCTTCTGTCACAGGCGAACGTCCTTGGACGTCCGGGCCTACCCGCTTACTGCGCGAGCCAGGCGTTGAAGCGCTGGGTCAAGGCTTCCGAATTGTCGATCCAGAAATCGACGTCGAGCGAAACAGCCTGTTCCATATTGGCCGGATCGGTCGGCAGATCGGCCTGCAGGTCCGCCGGAACCTGTGACGCCGCGTTCATGTTGGGCAGACCGTAGGCGACATGCTGCGGCAGCTTGGCCTGGTTCTCAGGCTGGCTGGCGAAAGCGATGAAATCCATCGCCGCGTCCTTGTTCTCGGCATCCTTCAGGATGACCCAGCTATCGACGGCGTAGATCGAGCCCGGCCACACCACCTTGAAATGGCGGTTCTCGGTGCGGTTGATGCCGGTGATGCGACCGTTGTAGGCCGATGCCATCGCCACTTCGCCGGAAGCGAGAAGCTGCAGCGGCTGCGCGCCGCTTTCCCACCACACGATGTTCGCCTTCAGCTCGTCGAGCTTCTTGAAAGCGCGATCGACGCCCTCAGGCGTGGAGAGCACCTTGTAGACCTCGGCCGGCGTGACGCCATCGGCCATCAGCGCGAATTCCAGCGTGTATTTCGGGCCTTTGCGCAGCGAGCGCTTGCCGGGGAATTTCTGCACGTCCCAGAAATCCGCCCATGACTTCGGGCCATCGGCGATCTTGTCGGTGTCATAGGCAATCGCGGTAGACCAGACGATCGCACCGACGCCGCATTCGTTTACCGCGGACGGAATGAACTTGTCCTTGTCGGGAATCTTGCTCCAGTCGATCTTTTCATAGAGACCGTCGGCACAGCCAAGCGCCAGTTCCTCGACCTCGACCTGCACCGCATCCCAGTTCGGGTTGCCGGCCTTGACCTTGGCCTGCAGCACGCCGATGCCGCCATCCCAGGCTTCGTCGAGCAGCGGCTTGCCGGACTTTTCGGCAAACGGCTTGAAATAGATTTCCCGCTGCGCGTCCTGATAATTGCCGCCCCATGACACCACGGTCAGGTCGCGGGCCGAAGCCGGCATCGCCATGCCGAGGCCAACGGCCAAAAGACCGCCCATTGCCAGAATTCCTACCCGTTTGCGCATTTTCGCTTCCCCTTTATCTATGTTTGCGAGAATCCGGCCCTGCCGGATGACTGACGTCAGGCCACTTTCTCGGTCGCACCATCGAAAATCTTGCGCGAAACCGTGTCAAGGGCACTGGCGAATTTGTCGAGGATCGAGCGAACCTCGTTCGGCTGGATGACCAGCGGCGGGCAGAGCGCAATCGCATCGCCCATGTTGCGGCAGATGATGCCCTGCTCCTGCAGTTCGGCATTGAAGATGCCGCCCAGAACGCCGGGTGCTTCAAGCGCCGACTTGGTGGCCTTGTCGGTCACCAGTTCCATTGCCGCGATCAGGCCGACGCCGCGCACTTCGCCGACCAGCGGGTGGCCTTCGAGCTTGCGCAGGCCTTCAAGCAGAAGCTCGCCCATTTCGGCGGCGTGGCCGACCAGGTTGCGCTCCTCTATGATCTTGATGGTTTCAAGCGCGACCGCCGCCGGCACCGGATGGCCGCCTGCGGTGAAGCCGTGGCCGAGCGTGCCGATGCGCTCGCTTTCGTCGAGGATCGGGTCGAGGACGCGGTCATTGGCGAGGAAGGCCGAGATCGGAAGATAGGACGACGACAGCTGCTTGGAGAGCACGATCATGTCCGGCTTCAGGTCGTAGGTCTGGCAGCCGAACATGTTGCCGGTGCGACCAAAGCCGCAGATGACTTCGTCGGCCAGGAACAGGATGTCGTACTTCTTCAGCACCGCCTGGATCTTGGCCCAGTAGGTGCGCGGCGGCACGACGACGCCGCCGGCGCCCATGACCGGCTCGCCGAAGAAAGCGGCGATTGTTTCGGGACCTTCAGCCAGGATCAGCGCCTCGAGCTCGCCGGCAAGGCGCGTGGCGAAAGCCTCTTCGCTTTCGCCCGGCTGCGCGTCGCGCCAGTGATGCGGGCTTGCGGTGTGCAGGATGCCCTGGATCGGCAGGTCGAAGGAGCGGTGGTTGTTGGGCAGGCCAGTGAGGCTGCCGGAAGCGATGGTGACACCGTGATAGGCGCGCTTGCGGCTGATGATCTTCTTGCGCTCAGGCTGGCCGAGCGCGTTGGAGCGATACCAGATCAGCTTCATCGCCGTGTCGTTGGCTTCGGAGCCTGAGTTGGTGAAGAAGGCCTTGCTCATCGGCGCGGGCGCCATCGTCACCAGCTTCTCGGCAAGCTCCACGACCGGGCCGTGCGATTTGTGCGTGAAGGTGTGGTAGAAGGGCAGCTTCGCCATCTGGCGGGTGGCGGCGTCGACAAGGCGCTTTTCGCCGAAGCCGAGCGCCACGCTCCATAGCCCGGCCATGCCCTCGATATAGCGCTTGCCGTGAACGTCGGTGACATAGACGCCCTCGCCGCTTTCGATGACCAGCGGGCCAACCTGCTGGTGCTTGCGGCCATTGGTGTAGCCATGGAGATGGTAGGCGATGTCGCGCGCTTCGATCGAATTGGGCTTGGGGGTCATGGTGCGTTTCCAGTCAGTCAGTTGGCCGGCCAAGGTGGGTGTGGCCGGCATCGGGAGTGGTTGTCAGAAGAACGCCTGGATGCCCGTCTGGGCGCGTCCGAGGATCAGCGCGTGCACATCGTGCGCGCCTTCATAGGTGTTGACGGTTTCCAGGTTCTGCGCGTGGCGCATGACATGGTAGCCGATCTGGATGCCGTTGCCGCCATGCATGTCGCGGGCCTGGCGGGCGATGTCGAGCGCCTTGCCGCAATTGTTGCGCTTGACGATGGAGATCATTTCCGGTGCCATCTTGCCCTCGTCCATGAGGCGGCCGACGCGCAAGCTGCCCTGCAGGCCAAGCGCAATCTCGGTCTGCATGTCGGCAAGCTTCTTCTGGTAGAGCTGCGTGGCGGCGAGCGGCTTGCCGAACTGCTTGCGGTCGAGACCGTATTGGCGCGCGCGGTGCCAGCAATCTTCCGCCGCACCCATGACGCCCCAGGAAATGCCGAAGCGGGCGCGGTTCAAACAGCCAAACGGGCCCTTGAGGCCGGAAACGTTTGGCAACAGCGCGTCTTCGCCGACCTCGACATTTTCAAGCACGATCTCGCCGGTGATCGAGGCGCGCAGCGACAGCTTGCCGCCGATCTTCGGTGCTGACAGGCCCTTCATGCCCTTGTCGAGCACGAAGCCGCGGATCTGGTTGTCATGCGCCGCAGACTTTGCCCAGACGACAAAGACGTCGGCGATGGGCGCGTTGGAAATCCACATCTTGGATCCGTTGAGGCGGTAGCCCGACGCGGTCTTTTCGGCGCGCGTCTTCATGCCGCCGGGATCGGAGCCGGCATCCGGCTCGGTCAGGCCGAAGCAGCCGATCCATTCGCCCGAAGCGAGCTTGGGCAGGTACTTCCTGCGCTGCTCCTCCGAGCCGTAGGCATGGATCGGATACATGACGAGCGAGGACTGCACGCTCATCATCGAGCGGTAGCCGCTGTCGACTCGCTCGACTTCACGCGCGACGAGGCCGTAAGTGACGTAGCCGGCGCCGAGCCCGCCATATTCTTCCGGAATGGTGATGCCGAGCAGGCCGGCGTCACCCATCTCGCGGAAGATGGCCGGATCGGTCTTTTCCTCCATGTAGGCGTCTTCGATGCGGGGCGCGAGCTTGTCGGCGGCAAAGGCCGCGGCCGCATCGCGCACCATGCGCTCGTCTTCCGTGAGCTGCTGCTCGAACAGGAAGGGATCGTCCCAGACGAAGGCTGCCGTATGTGAAGATGTCTTGCCGTGCTGAGCGGTCAATGCAGTCGCCTCCTGAGCTGCCGCAAGGGATATCGGACAAAGCCTAGCCCATACGGGCCGGCTCCTCCTGTCGTCATCATATCCCTGCCATGGGTGTTAGCATCGTTCAAAATTCTGCGCAACATACCGCTCAATATATTGAGCGAATTTTCGCTAAAGGTAAGGCGGCGTGCAGGCCGAGATGACGATGGTGATGCCGGCGGACGCGTTGCGGAAACGGTGCGGCACGCGGCTGTCGAACAGGTAGGATTCACCCGCCTTCAGCACCCGCACCTCGTCGCCCACCGTCAGTTCCAGCTCGCCCTCGACGACATATCCGCCCTCGGTCGAGAAGTGCTCGAGCATGGCTTCGCCGGTGTCGGCGCCGGGCTCGTAGACTTCGTGCAGGATTTGCAGGTTGTAGGCGCGCGCATCGCCGACCTGGCGCAGCGTCAGCCGGCCTTCGCCATTGTCTATGGCGCGCGCGGTAACGCGCGAGGTCAGGTCCTTGAGGTCGTCAACACCGAAGAACGGGCCGAATTTCTTGCGCTGGTCGTCCTCGAAGAAGTCGGACATGGAGACGTCGAGACCGCCGAGGATCTTGCGCAGCGTGGCAATCGACGGGCTCGACTTGTTCTTCTCGATGATCGAGATCTGCGCATGCGGGACATTGGCCCGGGCGGCAAGCTCGCGCTGCGAAAGCTCTGCTCCCACCCTCAACGCCTTGAGGCGCGCGCCAACGTCGAAATTCTCTGCCATGCGGTTGCCGGGCTCGCGAAGACTTGTTCAATCTTGCGCAAAATATCTGACACTTTGCCGCAAGGGAAGAGGCGAAAGTCGATTGTACAGCGCGAGATGCCGACCGCCGTTCAGCCTGCGCGGCTGCCGGCTCCAGCCGGTTCGGCTTCGGCCACGACAAGGCGGACGCCGGCCGCGCCAAGCGCGTCTGCAATGTCGCGCGGCGGTGCCTGGTTGGTGGCAAGTTCGGCAAAACCCGAAAGACCGCAGACCTGGACGAGGCCCTGGCGGCCGAATTTGCTGTTGTCGGTGATGACCATGGACCGCTGCCCGCGCGACAACACCATGCGGGCGAACTCGGCTTCGGCGAGGTCATAGTCCATGACGCCAGCAAAAGCGTCGATGGCGCCTGCAGAGATGATGGCATGGGTGACGCTGAAGCGGCTGACGAATTCGATCGCCGAGATGCCGAAGGCGGCGCCTGAATCGCTGCGCAATTCGCCGCCGGCCATATAGACCTTGTTGCCGTTGACCGTGGCCAGCGTGCGCGCGATGTCGGAGGAGTTGGTGACCACCGTCAACCGCCTGTGACCGAGCAGTTCGCGGGCGAGGAAGCTGGTCGTCGTGCCGGTGTCGAGCATGATGGATTCGCCGTCGCGGATGGTCGCAGCCACCATGCGGGCGATGGTGCGCTTGGCTTCCGCGTTTTCGCGCATGCGCCGCTCGAAGGGCGCTTCGGCGGTCATCGCCGGCAGGCCGATGGCGCCGTGCATCTTGACCACGATGCCGTCGTCGGTGAGCGGCTTGACGTCGCGGCGCACGGTTTCGAGCGAGACGCCCAGCCGTTCGGCCAGGCTGGCGATGGTCACCGTCCCCTCATCGCCCAGAAGGCGCAGGATTTCACCATGACGCTTGGAATGGATCATCGCAGGTCCGGCGCTCGAACAATCATCAACGTGACTGTTTTTATGGCAATCTGACAAAGACATGCAAGCGATTGCCACATAGATCAGGCAAATCAACACAAAAAACCACAAAACCACGTTGACAAGCCGGCGCATGCCGCGTGACACTGGCGAAGTGACGAACCTGAGGCGCTTGCTGCGGGAGATGGCAACGACCTGAGGCACACCAACGACAAAGTTCAGAGGGTGAGCAGGAGGCTCGACATGTTTTCGCGCATTCGCATGACCACGACCGCGCTCGGGGCACTTGCCCTTGGCGCAAGCCTGTCCATGACGCCGGTGATGGCGCAGGACTCGACCGACCCGATCAAATTGACGCTGCATGACTGGACCGGCCAGCTCATCACCACCCAGATCATGGGCGAGGTGCTGAAGAAGGCCGGCGACAATGTCGAATATGTCCAGGCCGATTACCTGGCCCAGTTTGCCGGCCTCGAAAGCGGCGACCTGCATGTCGCGATGGAAATGTGGGAAACCACTGGCCGCGACGCCATGGACGCGGCAACAGCCACCGGCAAGGTGGAGAATTTCGGCCCGACCGGCATGAAGGCCAAGGAAGAGTGGTGGTTCCCCGAATACATGAAGGAGAAATGCCCCGGCCTGCCCAATTGGGAAGCGCTGAAGGACGAGAAGTGCGCCGAGGCGTTCTCGACTGCCGAAACCGCGCCGAAGGGCCGCTACCTTGGCGGACCGGTGACGTGGGGCGGCTTTGACGACGAACGCGTCGAGGCGCTCGATCTGCCGTTCGAAGTCATCCACGCCGGCACCGACGCCGCACTTTTTGCCGAGCTTGAAAGCGCCTACCAGCGCCAGGCGCCGATCCTGTTGTGGATTTATGCGCCACACTGGGCGACAGCCAAATACAAGGGCGAATGGGTCGAATTCCCCGAATACACCAAGGAATGCTACACCGACCCGGCCTGGGGCTCGAACCCCGACATGGCCTATGACTGCGGCAAGCCCTTCGGTGAAATCTGGAAGGTCGGCTGGGCCGGCGTGAAGGACAAGTGGCCCGACGCCTACAAGGCGATCAAGGCCTTCACCATCGACAATGACGAAATGGGCCAGATGATCACCAAGGTAGATCTCGACGGCAAGAAGGTCGAGGACGTGGTGGCCGAATGGATGGGCGCAAACGAGGCGCGCTGGTCCGAGTGGATCAAGAAGTAGCACTGATCCGGATAGCCCGCCGCGGCTTTGGCTAGCGGCGGGCAACCAACCCTTTTCGACCGACACGCCGGAAGACCGATGGCCGAAGCGCAACCGAAACTTGTCTGCCGCGATGTCTGGAAGGTGTTCGGCGCCGGGGCAAAGGAATTCCTGCAGGAAACGGGCGGCAATGCAGGGCTGAAAGAGTTGGGCGCGCGGGGTCTCGTCGGCGCGGTGCGGGGTGTGAACCTCGATGTCCGCGCCGGCGAGATTTTCGTCATCATGGGCCTGTCGGGCTCCGGCAAATCGACGCTGGTGCGCTGCCTCTCTCGCCTTGTCGAACCGACGGCTGGCGAAATCCTGTTCAACGGCGAGAACCTGCTCGAGGCAGACGACCGGCGCATGATCGAGATCCGCCGCCACCAGATGGGCATGGTGTTCCAGAATTTCGCGCTGCTGCCGCACCTGACGGTGCTGGCGAATGTCGCCTTCCCGCTCGAAGTGCAGGGCGTGGACCGCGCGACGCGCGAGGAGCGCGCCCGCAAGATGATCGAGCTGGTGGGCTTGGCCGACAAGGAGCATTTCTTCCCGCGCGAACTTTCCGGCGGGCAGCAGCAGCGCGTCGGCATCGCCCGTTCGCTGGCGGTCGAGCCGGAACTGTGGTTCCTGGACGAGCCTTTCTCCGCACTCGATCCGCTGATCCGGCGCGAGATGCAGGACGAATTCATGCGCCTGCAATCGGTGCTGAAGAAGACCATCGTCTTCATCACCCACGACTTCGACGAGGCCATCCGGCTCGCCGACCGCATCGCCATCATGAAGGACGGCGCGGTGGTCCAGATCGGCTCGCCCGAGGACATCGTGCTGAACCCGGCGACGGCCTATGTCGCCGAATTCACCCGCAACGTGCCGAAAGCCAAGGTGGTGAAGGTGGCAAGCGCCATGAAGCCGGCCAAGGGCAAGGCGGCGAACGGGGCGTCGATTTCGAAAGGCGCGACGATTGCCGAGGCGGCACCCTTGTTCGGCGACAAGACGGAACTGCTGAGCGTTGTCGATGCCGGTGGTGCGACCGTCGGCGTGCTCGAACGCGCCGATGTCGTCGCCCTGATGATGCGGGGGTAGCGCATCATGAGCACGCCCACCGCCGACAGCACGCACCGCCCGATTGCCCCACGGCTTGACGGTGGCGCGCTGTCGTGGCCGTGGCTGATAGCCGGGGCGGCGTTTGTGCTTTTCTGGCAATACGGCCAACCGCTGGCCAAATGGGCGTTCGACTATCCGCGCGCATGGCAGGTGCCGGCGCAGCGCTGGATTAGCAACGCGATGAAATGGCTGCTCGACAGCGCGAGTTTCGGCCTGTTCACCTTCACCGACCTGACCCGCTTCATCGCCCGCCTGATCGATCTTCCCTACCAGCTTGCCTTGAGCCTGCTTTCCACCGGCTTTTTGTCGGGACAGGGATCGGGCGCGGTCGAAATCCTGCCGCCTCTGTCATGGGCTGCCGTTATCGCCATCGTTACGCTGATGGGCTACCACGCCGGCGGGCGCAGGCTGGCGCTGCTCGTTGGCATCTGCTTTGGTTTCCTTGCCGTGTTCGGCCAATGGAACAGCGCCATGGTGACGCTGGCCTCCATTCTGGTTGCGGTGCCGCTCGGCGTCGTAGGCGGCCTTTTGCTCGGCATTCTCGCCTATCGCTATCCGCGCTTCGAGCGCGCGCTGACGCCGCTGCTCGACCTGATGCAGACGATACCCGTCTTTGCCTATCTGGTGCCGATCCTGTTCATGTTCGGCTTCGGGCCGACCGCGGCCGTTGTGGCGACGCTGATCTACGCCATGCCGCCGATGACGCGCATCACCATTCTGGCACTGCGCTCGGTGCCGTCGGAAATCCTCGAACTCGGCAAGATGATCGGCTGCACGCGAAGGCAAATGACGTGGCGCGTGCTGGTGCCCTCGGCCAAGGACAGCCTGATGGTTGGCGTCAACCAGGTGATCATGCTGTCGCTCAACATGGTCATCATCGCCTCGATGATCGGCGCGGGCGGCCTCGGCTTCGATGTGCTGGCCGCACTTCGCCGCCTCGACATCGGTGCGGGGCTGGAAGCCGGCATGGCAATCGTCGCGCTGGCGGTGGCGCTCGATCGGCTGTCGCAAGCCTATGCCATCAAGGCAGGCAGCGAAGGTTCAGCGGCGCAGGCCGGAAATTTCCTGCAACGCCACCCCTATACTTTTGCCGCGCTGGCGATCGTCATCGTGACCGCTGTTGTCGGGCTGGCGGTGCCGGCGCTGCAGCATTATCCCGAAAGCCTCGAGGTCTCGACCGGCGGCTTCTTCGACGAGGTCGTGCGCTGGATCAACGTCAATTTCTTCGACACGCTGGAGGGGCTGAAGAACCTCGTGCTGCTCAACGTGCTGGTGCCGTTGAAGCGGCTACTCGGCGGCTTGCCGTGGCTTGGCGTCACGCTGTTCCTGGCCTTTGCCGGCTGGCGGCTAGGCGGGGCGAAGCTTGCGGCACTGGTCGGCGCTCTCGCCTTCTTCATCGCCGCGACCGGCCAGTGGGAAAAGGCGACGATCACCGTCTATCTGTGCGGCATTTCCGTCATCTTCGCCTCGCTGATCGGTATTCCGATCGGCATTGCCGCTGCCGAACGCGCACGGCTGTGGAAATGGGTGCAGGTGGTTATCGACACGCTGCAGACGCTGCCGTCGTTCGTCTACCTGATGCCGGCGGTGATGCTGTTTCGCGTCGGTGATTTCACCGCGCTGATCGCCATCGTCGCCTATGCGGTGGCGCCTGCCATCCGCTACACCGTGCTCGGGCTGCAAAAGGTCGATCCGCGCCTGATCGAGGCCGGACAGGCAATGGGCTGCACGCCGTGGCAATTGCTGACCAAGATCAAGCTGAAGCTGGCGCTGCCGGAGATCATGCTGGGCCTGAACCAGACCATCATGTTCGCGCTGTCGATGCTGGTCATCACGGCGCTGGTCGGCACCCGCGACCTTGGGCAGGAGGTCTATATAGCGCTGACCAAGGCCGACACGGGGCGCGGCATCGTCGCCGGATTGGCCGTGGCCTTCATCGCCATCATCGCCGACCGGCTGATTTCGGCCGGCGCTGCCCGCATCAAGCAGAGGCTCGGCCTGGCATGACGGACGTGGCAAAGATCAGCGCACAGGATCGCATCCGCGCCCTGCCCTTCTGGAACGGGGCGGTTGAGATTTCGCCGCTGGACGGCGGGCTGAGCAACGAGAATTTTCTCGTCACCGACGCAAGCGGCAGGCATGTCGCGAGGCTCGGCCGCGACTATCTGTTCCATCACGTGCTGCGCGAACGCGAACTGATGACCGCGCGCGCCGCGCACGAAGCGGGCTTCGGGCCGCGCGTCGAGTATGCGCAAAACGGCATCGTGGTGTGCGCCTTCATCGAGGCACATACCTATGGCGCGGACGACGTGCGCCAAAACACTGCCCGCATCGCGCCTTTGGTGCGCGCCTTCCACGAGCGGATGCCGCGCCATGTGACAGGACCGGGCTTCATGTTCTGGGTCTTCCACGTCATCCGCGACTATGCGCGCACGCTGGAGGTCGGCAAAAGCCGCTTCACCGGCAAGCTGCCGGCCTATCTCGACCTTGCCGACGAGCTGGAACGGGCGCAGGCGCCGCTGCCGATCGTGTTCGGCCACAACGACCTGTTGCCGGCAAACTTCATGGATGACGGCAAGCGGCTGTGGCTGATCGATTTCGAATATGCCGGCTTCAATACCGCGATGTTCGACCTTGCCGGCGCGGCCTCGAACGCCGGCATGTCGGAACAGGAATCCGCCGCGTTGCTGGCGGCCTATTTCGGCCATGTGCCGGATGCCGCGCTGCTGCGCTCGCACGCCGCCATGCAATGCGCCTCGCTGTTGCGCGAGGCGATGTGGAGCATGGTCTCCGAACTTCATCTCGACGCGCCGGGCGTCGACTACACCGCCTATACGGCGGAGAACCTTGGCCGGCTTGAAGCCGCGCTCGATAGCTATCGAACCAGATACGGAAAGTCCCCATCATGACCTTGCCAACCCATGCCGAAATCGTTGTCATCGGCGGCGGCATCATCGGCTGTTCGACGGCCTATCACCTCGCCCGCGACCACAAGGCAAACGTGGTGCTTCTGGAACAGGGCCGCATCACGTCGGGCTCGACCTGGCACGCAGCCGGCCTCGTCGGCCAGCTGCGCTCGTCCGCCTCGATCACCCGCGTGCTGAAATATTCGGTCGAGCTATACAAGGGGCTCGAAGCCGAGACGGGGCTGGCGACCGGCTGGAAGATGACCGGGTGCCTGCGCCTCGCCACCAATGCCGACCGCTGGATCGAGTTCAAGCGGCTGGCGACGACCGCGAAGAGCTTCGGCATGGACATGCATCTTCTGTCGCCGGACGAGGTCAAGCGCATGTGGCCGCTGATGGAAACGAGCGACCTCGTTGGCGCAAGCTGGCTGCCGACCGACGGGCAGGCAAGCCCGTCCGACATCACGCAATCGCTCGCCAAGGGCGCGCGCATGCATGGCGCGAAGCTGCACGAGGGCGTGCGCGTGACAGGCTTCGACATGAAGGATGGCCGCATCACCGCGGTGAAGACCGACAAGGGCGACATCGCCTGCGACAAGGTGGTGAACTGCGCCGGCCAGTGGGCGCGGCAGGTGGGAGCCATGGCCGGCATCAGCGTTCCGCTGCAGCCGGTCAAGCACCAGTACATCATCACCGAGAAGATCGACGGGCTGGCGACCGATGCGCCGACCATCCGCGACCCCGACCGCCGCACCTATTTCAAGGAGGAGGTCGGCGGGCTGGTGATGGGCGGCTACGAGCCGAACCCGCAGGCCTGGGAGACCGGGCTTGCCGGCGGCGACGTGCCGAACGAATGGGAGTTCCGCCTGTTCGACGACGACTACGACCATTTCGAGCAGCACATGACGCAGGCGGTCGAGCGCGTTCCGGCGCTGGCCAATGTCGGCGTCAAGCAGATGATCAACGGGCCGGAAAGCTTCACGCCGGACGGCAATTTCATCCTCGGTTCCGCGCCGGAATGTTCCAACATGTTCGTCGGTGCTGGCTTCAACGCCTTCGGCATCGCGTCCGGCGGCGGCGCGGGTTGGGTGCTGGCGCAATGGGTGGTGGACGGAGAAGCGCCGCTCGATCTCTGGGTCGTCGATATCCGCCGTTTTTCCGAGATGCACCGCGACCGCAAGTGGGTGTGCGACCGCACGCTGGAAGCGTACGGCAAGCACTACACCATCGGCTTTCCGCACGAGGAATATGAGAGCGGACGGCCGCGCATCGTCTCGCCGCTCTATGAGCGGCTGAAGGCGCACAATGCGGTGTTCGGCTCCAAGCTTGGCTGGGAACGGCCGAACTGGTTTGCGCCGAAGGGGACCGAAGCCAAGGACATCTATTCGATGGGCCGCCAGAACTGGTTCGGCCCGGTTGGCGAGGAACACCGCCATGTGCGCGATGCGGTTGGCATCTTCGACCAGTCGTCCTTCGCCAAGTACGAACTCACCGGGCCGGATGCGCTGAAGGCGCTGGACTGGATCTGCGCAAATAGTGTCGACAAGCCCGCCGGGCGGCTGACCTACACGCAGCTGCTCAACACGCGCGGCGGCATCGAGGCCGATTTGACGGTGGCGCGGCTGGCCGACGAGAAATTCTACATCGTCACCGGCACCGGCTTCCGCACGCACGACCTGTCGTGGATCAAGGACCACATCGCCAAGGATGCCAAGATTGATATCAAGGACGTGACCGAGGATTTCGGCACTCTGTCGCTGATGGGGCCGAAGGCCCGCGACGTGCTGGCCAAGGTGACGAAGGCGGATGTCTCCAATGCCGCCTTCCCGTTCGGCCACTTCCGCGAGATCGACATTGCCGGGCACAAGGTGCGGGCGCTGCGCGTGACCTATGTCGGCGAACTCGGCTGGGAACTGCATGTGCCGATTGGCGCTACCGGCGAGGTGTTCGACGCGCTGATGGCTGCGGGCAAAGAGCACGACATCCGCCCGGTCGGCTATCGCGCGCTGGAATCGCTGCGGCTGGAAAAAGGCTACCGCGCCTGGGGTTCCGATATCACGCCCAACGACACGCCAATTGAAGCCGGTCTCGGCTGGGCGGTGAAGCTGAAGAAGAACACCGATTTTCTCGGCCGACGCGCCTTGCAGGCAGTGAACGGCGCGGTGCCGAAGAAGCGCTTTGCCGGCTTCACGGTGGCGGATCGGGATATCGTGCTGGTCGGGCGCGAAACGATCCTGCGCGACGGGCAGCCGGTCGGCTACCTGACCAGCGGCGGCTATGGCTACACGGTGGAGAAGAATATCGGCTACGGCTATGTCCGCAACGAAGGCGGCGTGTCGGACGATTTCCTCAACTCGGGCAATTACGAGCTCGTCGTTGCGACCGAGAAGGTTCCGGCGCGGCTGCACATGGAACCGCTCTACGATGCGGCCGGCGAAAAGGTGAAGGCCTAGGAACGGTCAGGGCGCTTCGAGAAGCAGCGCGATGCCCTGACCGACGCCGATGCAAAGCGTTGCCACCACGCGCTTTGCCTTGCGTTCGGCAAGCTCGATGGCAGCGGTCAGGGCAAGCCTTGCGCCCGACATGCCGAGCGGATGGCCGAGCGCGATGGCGCCGCCGTTCGGGTTCACATGCGCTGCATCGTCAGGCAGGCCGAGTTGCCGCAAGCAAGCGAGCGATTGCGCGGCGAAGGCTTCGTTCAATTCGATGAGGTCGATATCGCCAATGGCAAGCTGATGCCTGCCGAGAAGCTTCTGCACGGCGGGCACCGGGCCGATGCCCATGATGCGTGGGGGAACGCCTGCCGTCGCCATGCCTGAGATCCGCGCCAGCGGCGTCAGCCCGTAGCGCTCGACGGCGGTTTGCGAGGCGATGAGCAGCGCCGCCGCACCATCGTTGACGCCTGACGCATTGCCTGCGGTGACGCTGCCGCCCTTGCGGAAGGGTGTGGGCAAAGATGCAAGCTTTTCGAGCGAGGTCGCACGCGGATGCTCGTCCTTGTCCACGGTCACAAAGCTGCCCTTGCCTGCCGGCACGTCGATTGGCGCGATTTCTTTCGCCAGCCGGCCGTTTGCCTGCGCGGCAATCGCCCGCTGCTGGCTGCGCAGCGCGAACGCATCCTGGTCGGCGCGCGCAATGGCAAACTCCGCCGCGACGTTTTCGGCGGTCTCCGGCATCGAGTCGATGCCGTACTGGTTTTCGATGACCTTGTTGACGAAGCGCCAGCCGATGGTGGTGTCGTGGATTTCAGCGGCGCGCGAAAACGCCGTCTGGCTTTTCGGCATGACGAAGGGCGCGCGCGACATCGATTCAACGCCACCGGCAATGACCAGATCGGCTTCACCGAGACGCACCGCGCGCGCGGCATAACCGACCGCATCGAGGCCGGAGCCGCACAGGCGGTTGACGGTGGTGGCGGCGACGCTTTCCGGCAGGCCGGCCAGAAGTGTCGCCATCCGCGCGACATTGCGGTTGTCCTCGCCGGCCTGGTTGGCGCAGCCCAGAACCACTTCCTCGACCGCCTCTGGTGGCAGGGTCGGCAAGCGGGCGAGCAACGCCTTGATCGGGTGCGCGGCGAGGTCGTCGGTGCGCACAGAGGACAAAGCACCGCCATAACGACCGATGGGGGTACGAAGCCCGGCGACGAGATAGGCAGCCCTGTCCATGCTCACTCCACTCCGGCCTGGAACATCGGCCCCCCGCGCCAGGCGGGGTAGCCGTAGCCGTTGATCAACACGAGGTCGATGTCCGAGCCGCGCAAGGCGATGCCTTCGGCCAGTATCTTGCGGCCTTCCGCGGCGATTGCAGCCATCACCCGCTCGACGATTTCGGACGAAGAAAAGGGCCGCCGTTCGATGCCGGCGTCGCGCGACGCCGCTTCGATCAGCGCCGTGACTTCAGGGTCAACGGCCTTTTCGCCGCTTTCATAGCTGTAGTAGCCCTTGCCGCTCTTGCGGCCGAAGCGGCCGGCCTCGCACAGCCGGTCGGCAATGACGACATAGCGTTCGGAAGGATCGCGGGTCGCGGCATTGCGCTTGCGCCGTGCCCAGGAAATATCGAGGCCAGCCATATCGTTGACCGCATAGGGGCCCATCGGGAAGCCGTAGCCTTCCAGTGCTGCGTCGATGTCCTGCGGCAGCGCGCCATCCTCCAGCATGAAATCGCATTCGCGGCGATAGGCGGTGAAGATGCGGTTGCCGATGAAGCCTTCGCAAACGCCGCTGACGATGCCGAGCTTGCCGAGCTTCTTGACGACGGCAAGCCCGGTCGCCAGCACGTCTGGCGCGATCTTCGCCGTGCGCACGACCTCGACCAGCCGCATGACATTTGCCGGCGAAAAGAAGTGCAGGCCGATCAGGCGTTCAGGCCCTTGCACGAGCTCTGCGATCACGTCCGGATCGAGATAGCTGGTGTTGGTGGCAAGGATGGCATCGGGGCGAACGATGCCGGAGAGCGAGGCGAACAGTTCCTGCTTCACCTGCAGATCGTCGAACACCGCTTCGATGACCAGATCGCAATCGGCAAGCGCCTTGCGCTCGTCGAAACAGGACAGGCGCGACAGCCGCTCGTTCATTGCCGTTTCGCTGATGCGGCCGGATTTGACCACACGCTGGTAAATGTCGCGGATGCGGGCCTGACCGGCTTCAAGCGCCGCCATATCGCGCTCGACCATGACCACGGAAAAGCCGGCGTCTGCGAACGATACGGCAATGCCTGCGCCCATAAGCCCCGCGCCGACCACGCCAACGGTGCGCACCGGACGGGGCTCGACGCCTTCGATGCCCGCAACCTTGGCCGCATGGCGCTCGGCGGCAAAAACGTAACGCAGCGCCACCGATTGATCCGAACTGACAAGCTCCCTGAAAGCGGCGCGCTCCTGCGCCAAACCTTCCTGTAGAGAAACGCTGCCGGCGCGCAGGACCATGCGCGCAGCCCGGCCCGGAGACACTTGCCCGCGTGCTTTTTTCTCGATAGCCGCGATCTGCTTTTGCGCTGCATCGGCGTCGAAGGCGGGCACGGCAAGTTCGCCCGTACGGCGCAAGGGCGCGCCGATCAATTCGCGCGCGAAGGTCTTCGCATCTTCGATCAGATCGCCTTTTGCGGTGCGATCGACGGCACCGAGCTTCACAGCTTCGGCTGCACCGACACGGCGTCCGCTTGCCGCGATCTCCATCGCAGCCGCCACGCCAACGAGGCGCGGAAGCCGCTGCGTGCCGCCGGCGCCGGGGACGATGCCAAGCTTGACCTCGGGCAGGCCGAACTGCGCGTCAGTGGAGGCGATGCGGGCATGCGCGCCAAGCGCAAGCTCGAAGCCGCCGCCAAGTGCCGTGCCATGCACCGCCGCAACCACCGGTTTTGGCGAGGCCTCGATGGCGTTGACCACTTCAGGCAGCAGCGGTTCGCGCGGCGGCTGGCCGAATTCCTTGACATCCGCCCCCGCAACGAAGGTCCTGCCGGCGCAGGCAAGCACGATCGCCTCCACCGCCGGATCGGCATTCGCCTCGGCAAGCGCCGCCATCAGCCCGGCGCGTACGGCATGAGAGGCGGCATTGACCGGCGGATTGTCGATCATGATGACGCCGATGGTACCGTCGCGGGTGAAGGTGACGCTCATGGGTGTTTCAATCCGGAACCACGGCTGTCGCCTGGATTTCAACCAGCGCCTCGTCCTCGACAAGTCCGGAAACCTCGACCACGGCCATGGCCGGGAAGTTGCGCCCCATCGTGGCTTTCCACGCTGCCCCGATTTCCTTCAGCGATGACGAATAGGCTTTGCGGTCGGTGACGTACCAGGTCATCGTGGTGATGTGTTCGGGGCCAGCACCGCCTTCGTGCAGGATTGCCAGCACGTTTTCGAGAGTCTGCCGGATCTGGCCGGGCAGGTCATGCACCTCGAACTTGCACTGGCTGTTCCAGCCGATCTGGCCACCGACGAAAAGCGTGCGCCCACGCGCCTCGATGCCGTTGGAGTAGCCGATTGGCTTGGCCCAGCCTTCCGGCTGCAACACGCGATGCGGCGTTGCCGGCGAGGGATGCTGGGAGAGTTTGGTGACACTCATGGCAATTCCGTTCAATTCGAGAAAGCGGCGATGCCGGTAATGGCGCGGCCGAGGATGAGCGCGTGCACGTCGTGCGTGCCCTCATAGGTGTTGACCACTTCGAGATTGACGAGATGGCGCGCCACCGGGAATTCGTCCGAAATGCCGTTGCCGCCCAGCATGTCGCGCGCGGTGCGGGCGATCTCGAGCGCTTTGCCGCAGGAATTGCGCTTCAGGATCGAGGTGAGTTCAACCGGCGGATTGCCCTCGTCCTTCATCCGGCCAAGCCGCAGGCAGCCTTGCAGGCCGAGCGAAATGTCGGTCAGCATGTCGGCAAGCTTCTTCTGGATGAGCTGGTTGGCGGCCAGCGGCCGGCCGAACTGCTTGCGGTCGAGCACATATTGCCGCGCCGTGTCGAAACAGGATTCGGCAGCGCCGAGCGCGCCCCAGGCGATGCCGAAGCGGGCCGAGTTGAGGCAGGTGAACGGGCCCTTGAGGCCGCTGACATCGGGCAGCATGTTTTCGGCCGGCACGAACACGCTGTCCATGACGATCTGCCCGGTGATCGAAGCGCGCAAGCCGACCTTGCCGTGGATGGCCGGAGCCGACAGGCCCTTCCAGCCCTTTTCCAGGATGAAGCCGCGGATAACGCCATCCTCGGTCTTGGCCCAGACCACGAAGACATCGGCAATCGGCGAATTCGAAATCCAGGTCTTGGAACCGGACAACAGGTAGCCGCCTTCGGCCTTGCGGGCGCGCGTCGCCATCGAGCCGGGATCGGAGCCGTGGTCCGGTTCGGTCAGGCCGAAGCAGCCGATCCTGGTGCCGGCGATGAGGCCGGGCAGATACTTACGCTTCTGGTCCTCGCTGCCGAACGTGTAGATCGGCAGGATAACCAGCGACGACTGCACGCTCATCATCGAGCGATAGCCGCTGTCGATGCGCTCGATCTCGCGCGCGATCAGGCCGTAGGACACATAGTTGAGGCCGGCTCCGCCATAGTCTTCCGACACAGTCGGTCCAAGCAGGCCGAGCTCGCCCATCTCGGCGAAGATGGACGGATCGGTCTTTTCATGGCGGAACGCTTCCTGCACGCGCGGCAACAGCCTGTCCTGCGCATAGGCGCGCGCGGTTGCCTGCACCATGCGCTCGTCCTCGCTGAGCTGCGCGTCGAGGTTGAACGGGTCCTGCCAGTCGAAAAGGGCCTTCGAGCCGTGCATACGGATTTTCCTTACTTCGCGGTTTTCATCAGCTCGCGGCCGATGATGAGTTTCTGCACTTCGGTCGCGCCCTCATAGATGCGCAACGCACGGATTTCACGATAGAGCCGCTCGACGATCTCGCCGACGCGCACGCCGCGGCCGCCGAACATCTGCAACGCCTGATCGATGACCCATTGCGCGTTTTCCGTCGCCGTCAGCTTGGCCATTGCCGCTTCGCGCGTGGCCGGCAGCTTCTGCACGTCGCGCCGCCAAGCCGTGCGGGCAACCAGAAGTGCCGCGGCATCGATGGCCGTCGCCATTTCGCCGAGCGTGCTTTGCGCCGTCGGCAGGTCGGCCAGCGTCGCGCCGAACATCTTGCGCGCCTTGGCATGGGCAAGTGCCTCATCGAGCGCACGGCGGGCGAAGCCGAGCGCCGCCGCCGCCACCGAGGGCCGGAAGATATCGAGCGTGCGCATGGCGATCTTGAAGCCTTCGCCGGGCGAGCCAAGAAGCTGGGTCGCCGGGATGCGGCAATTGTCGAAACGGATGCGCGCCAGCGGATGCGGCGCGATGGTTTCTATACGCTCGACGATGGAGAAGCCGGGCGTGTCGGCAAAGACGACGAAGGCTGAAATGCCGCGCGTTCCGGGTGCTTCGCCGGTGCGGGCAAAGACCGTGTAGACGTCAGCGATGCCGCCGTTGGAGATGAAGACCTTCTCGCCATCGAGCACATAGGCGTCGCCGTCGCGGCGCGCGGCGCAGGCCATGGCGGCGACGTCGGAACCGGCATCGGGTTCGGTCAAGGCGAAGGCCGAAATCAGCTCGCCCTTGGCGACCTTCGGCAGCACCGCCTGCTTGACCGCATCCGTGCCGGACAGGCTGATCGCGCCCGTGCCAAGGCCTTGCATGGCGAAGGCGAAATCGGCCAGCCCGTCGGCATAGGCCAGCGTCTCGCGCATGACGCAAAGTGCGCGGCTGTCGATGGCCGGCGAGACGCCGCCATAGGCTTGCGGCACGCAATGGCGTAGGAAGCCAGCCGCGCCGAGTTTTGCGACCAGCCCCTTGCAGGCAGCATCGGCGTCATGATGGTCGATAACGCCAAGTCCTTTGCCGGCTATGAAGGCATCGGCCTGCGCTGCCAGCGCACGGTGCTCCTCGCCATAAAACGGCCAGTCGAGATGATCGCGAGCAGGCTGGAGCGAAGTGTCGGCTTCCATCACTCAGTCTCCCTTGAAGGCGGGCTTGGCCTTGGCGGCGAAGGCCTCGAAGGCGCGGCGGAAATCGCCGGTGGCCATGCAGATCGCCTGCGCCTGCGCTTCCGATTCGATCAGTTCCTCGATGCCCATGCCCCATTCCTGGTCGAGCATCTTCTTGGTCATCGAATGGGCGAACCAAGGCCCGTCGGCGAGGCCGCGGGCAAACTTCTGCGCTTCGCCAAGCAGCGCGCCGCGCTCGGCAAGGGAATTGTAGAACCCCCAGGCATGGCCTTCAGCCGCCGTCATCACCCGTCCGGTGAACAGAAGTTCAGCGGCGCGGCCCTGGCCGATGATGCGCGGAAGGATACCGCAGGCACCCATGTCCGCGCCTGCAAGGCCGACGCGCGTGAACAGGAAGGCGGTCTTCACCTCAGGCGTAGCGATACGATAGTCGGAAGCCATGGCGAGGATCGCGCCGGCCCCGGCGCAGATGCCGTCGACGGCGGCGATAATCGGCTGCGGACAAGCCCTGATCTGGCGCACGAGGTCGCCGGTCATGCGCGTGAAGGCGATGAGGTCCGGCATCTTCATGGTGGTCAGCGGTTCGATGATTTCGAACACGTCGCCGCCGGAGGAGAAATTGTCGGCCGCACCGGTCAGCACCACGGCGCGCACGTCGCTCGCCCGCTGTAGCGAGCGAAACAGGTCGGTCAGTTCCTCGTAGGAATCGAAGGTCAGCGGGTTCTTCTTCTCTGGGCGGTTGAGCGTGATGGTGGCAACGCGGCCATCCTCATCTGTCTCGAACAGGAAATGGCTGGCCTTGTGGCCCTTGAACGGGCGGCGCTTGGCCTGCATCGCATTGGTCATCGTCTCAGCCTCCCATGACTTCGCCGCCGGCAACGGCGATGGCCTGCCCGGTGATGGCGCTTGCGCCCTCGCCCACCAGCCACAACACCGTGTCGGCCACTTCCTGCGGCGTCACCAGCCGCCCTTGCGGATTGGCCCGCGCCAGACTTGCGCGGGCTTCGTCCGCCGTGCGTCCGGTCTTGCCGGTGATCGTTGCCACGGCGCTATCCAACAAAGGCGTGTCGGTGAAGCCGGGACACACCGCATTGACGGTGATGTCAGACCGCGACAATTCGAGCGCCAGCGATCGCGTCAGCCCGACGACGCCATGCTTGGCCGCGCAATAGGCGGAAACATATGGATAGCCGGTCAGCCCTGCCGTGCTGGCGATATTGACGATACGGCCTTTGCCGGCGCGGCGGATCGACGGCAGCAAAGCTTGTGTAACCTGGAAAGTGCCGGTCAGGTTGAGCGAGACAACGTGGTTCCAGACATCGAGGCTGGTCTTTTCGAACGCAGCGGAAGGGGCTTCCCCGGCAGAATTGACCAGCACCGACACGTCGCCGAATTTCTGAACGGCGCGGGCAACACCCTGTTCGATTGCACTTGCATCGGTCACGTCGAAGCCATCCACGACGAAGCCCTTATCGCCGGCTGCTTCAATCTCCGCCGCCACCTCTTGCAGCGGCGCGGCGCGCCGTCCGGCAAGCGAGACGGCAAAGCCCTTCGCCGCCAGCGCCAGCGCTATGGCCCGGCCAATGCCGGTGCCGGCTCCGGTGACGAAAGCGTGCCGGGCCCCGCTCATCGCTTGCCCGCTGCTTCGGCGGCCGCGCGGGCCAGATTGGTCTCATACTGAGCGCGGGAGGTACGGTACTGTTTGGGCCAGGCGAGGCCGCCATAGCCGATCTTCGCCGCTTCGTGCAGCACGAAAGACGGGTCCGCCAATTGCGGCCGCGCCACGGCGCAGAGATCGGCGCGCCCTGCAGCGATGATCGAATTGGCATGGTCGGCTTCGGAGATGGCGCCGACCGCGATGGTCGCCACATCGATCTCGTTGCGGATCTTGTCCGACATCGGCGTTTGCCACAGGCGGCCATAGACCGGATGGTCGTCATTGACCACCTGCCCGGACGAACAGTCGATCATGTCGGCGCCAGCGTCCTTGAACATCTGCGCAAAGATCGCGGCATCGTCCGGCGTGTTGCCGCCCTCGTGCCAGTCGGTGGTGGAGATACGCACCGACATCGGCTTTTCCGCCGGCCAGGCGGCGCGGATGGCGCGGAACACTTCCAGCGGGAAGCGCGCGCGGTTCTCATGGCTGCCGCCATATTCGTCCGTTCGCAAATTGGTCAGCGGCGACAGGAACGAGGACAGAAGATAGCCGTGCGCAGCATGGAGTTCGAGAATATCGAAGCCGATTTCAGCAGATCGTTGCGTTGCCGAAACGAAATCTGCGATGACGCGGTCCATATCCTCGCGGGTCATTTCCCGCGGCATGTCCGAGTTGTCGAGATAGGGAATGGCCGACGCTGAAATCAACGGCCAACCGCCCTGCTCGACCGGCTGGTCGGTGCCTTCCCACGCCACCTTGGTCGCGCCCTTGCGGCCGGCATGGCCGAGCTGGATGCCGATCTTGGCCGGCGTCTCGCGATGGACGAAATCGACCATGCGCTTGAAGCCTTCCGCCTGCTCGTCGTTCCACAGGCCGAGGCAGCCGGGCGTGATGCGCGCATCCGGCGACACGCAGGTCATCTCCGGGAAGATCAATGCCGCGCCGCCCATGGCGCGCGCGCCGATATGGACGAGATGGAAATCGTCCGGCAGGCCGTCCTTGGCCGAATACATTGCCATCGGCGAGACCACGATGCGGTTGTGCAGCGTTAGGTTCCTCACCGTATAGGGCGTGAACATGGGTGGCGGCACCGCGCCGTTCGGCGCCGGATCGATACCCGCGCGCTCGGCAAACCAGCGCTCGTAGTTTTCCAGCCACGCCTTGTCGCGCAGGCGAAGGTTCTCATGGCTGATGCGCTGCGAGCGCGTCAGCATGGAATACATGAACTGTTCCGGCTCCAGCGTGTCGGCATAGCGCTTGCCGACCACCTCGAACCATTCCATCGCGTTGCGCGCGGCGTTCTGGATGCGCGCGACATCGACGCGGCGCACCTCCTCATAGGCGGCAAGAACAGCCGGGATCTTGCCGGCGTCGTGACCCAGAACATCGAATTGCCGGGTGAGTTCTATTGCATCGTCAATGGCAAGCTTGGTGCCGGAGCCGATGGCGAAATGCGCGGTATGCGCGCTGTCACCCATCAGCACAACATGGCTGTTGCCGTTGAAGTGGCTCCAGCGCTCGCAAATGAGACGCCCGAAATTCAGCCATGCCGAGCCGCGCAAATGGCGCGCATTGCTCAAAAGCTTGTGGCCGTCGAGCGTCTCGGCAAACAGCTTCTCACAAAACGCAATCGACTCGTCCTGGCTCATCTCGCCAAGGCCGTGCGCGTTGAACACGTCCTCCGTCGTCTCGACGATGAAGGTCGAGGTGTCAGCATCGAAGCGATAGATGTGCGCCTGGAACCAGCCGTGCTCGGTCTTGCGGAAATCGAAGGTGAAGGCGTCGAAACGCTTGTGGGTGCCGAGCCACACATAGCGGTTCGGCCGCATCACCATGTCGGGCTTGAAGATGTCGATATATTTGGCGCGGATGCGGGAATTCACGCCGTCGGCGGCGATGACCAGATCGGCATCGGCGAATTCCTCGTCGCCGGTTGCCTCATGCTCGAACACCATCTCGACGCCAAGTTCGATGCAGCGTTCCTGCAGGATGTTGAGCATCTTCTTGCGGCCGATGCCGACGAAGCCGTGGCCGGTGGTGCGTATCTTGCGGCCCTTGAACACCAGCTCGATGTCGTCCCAGTGGTTGAACGCATCCTCGATCGTCGCGGCGGTCGCCGGGTCCCATTGGCGCATCGACTGCATGGTCTGGTCGGAGAACACCACGCCCCAGCCGAAGGTGTCGAACGCCCGGTTGCGTTCGACCACCGTGACGTGGTGGGAGGGATGCTGCTTCTTCATCAGCAGGGCAAAATAGAGACCGGCCGGACCGCCCCCGATGCAGACAATGCGCATGTTAGACCTCCTGGGGTACGGCGCATTCAAGGCATCTCGCCAAGCGCGCCTCATCCCTTGAAATCAGAATGGCCTCAATCGAAAAAAACTTCAAGCTTAAAGTTTTTTTACGGAACGAATGTCGCCACCCAAGAGCATTGGACGAGAGGGCGGCAACGATGGAAACAGATGAATCCGGCAACCGCACCAAGGCTCCGGCGAAGGCTGCTATTGCGGGTTGGTAAGCGTGGCCCGGATCGAGTTCTTCAACTTGCCGAGTTCCTTCATCAGCGCGGCACCGTCACGAGCGGACAATTGCTTGAACATATCGCCGATCCACTCGCCATGGCGGTCGGCCATGTTCCTGAAAGCGGCGCGGCCGGCCTCGGTCAGAGCGATGATCTGGACGCGCCTGTCCTTCGGCGAAACAGTGCGGCTGACATAGCCGCTCTCCGCCAAGCGTTCCACAAGGGCGGTCAGGTTGCCGGGCGATACCATCATGCGCTTGGAGACCTCGCCGAGCACCATGCCGTCTTCTGCCCGCTCAAGCTGGGCGAGCAGGTCGAAGCGCGGCAGCGTGAAGTCGAACTCTTCGCGCAGACGCCGGCGCACCTCGGTTTCGACCAGCGTCGTGCAGGTCAAAAGGCGAAGCCACAGCCGGGTTTCGTCGCCATGGTCGTGCGGCGCTTCCTCGACCTTGGTTTCACCATCAACCCAATCGGGTGACACGCCGCTTGTGCTGCTTTCCGAATTCATGAAATCCCTCAACCTTCGCGCAGTCGAAACCGCTGGACGTTGCTTGCGTATTCGGTAGCGCCACGACAAACCTTGTCGAAAGCGGATAGTTTACCGGGCACAATCGTCACCATGACGTGATGCCGCAGATGCCCGACCAACGGCCCGACCCGGCCTGGTACGCCATTCCACACCCGGTCCAAAACGCCGTATCCGGCGCGAATATATTTTAAGCATAAAAAGCATGCCTTGGACAGGGCGAGAGCTGCTCGGAAGCGCATAGGAAACGGGCCTTCCGATTGTTCAGCTGGCATTGGCGGCCGGAGCTTCTGCAAAGGAGCGTACCGTCTTGATCGCCCCATCCAGCATGACGCCTTCGGCATCGGCCAAGGCCGCTTCGCGCAGGCGGCGCAGCCACTCGGCGGCGTCGGCGCGACCCTTGAGCAACTGGAGACAGGCGAGCACACGGTCGAACTTGGAGTGGCCGCGAGCATGCGTGTCCGAATACCCCTTGATCAGCCGGCGGCATTTCAAGACTTCGACGCCCAGCGCGTAGTTGCTTGCCCGCTCGGATTCCGCCAGCGCCAGCCAGTCGCGCATATGCGCGGCCTCGACCTTGTGGCGCAGCAGGCTGCGGCGGAAACGGCGCAGGCCGCCGATGACCCACAACATGCCGAATCCGTGGATGGTGTCGGTACGGATGCGCCGGCCCCGATCGACAAAGCGGTTCAGCGTCTTCATCAGCTTCGGCCGCGCTTCGATGGCCGCGCCAAGACCGGCCGGCAGCACGCCGCAGAGTTCCTCCATACGCGGATGGAAATACTCGGTCGTGGCAAGCGTCTGGCTGTCGCCGAGATGCACCTCGCGGCGGACGCGATCACCGCGCGCCGAACGGGTTTTCAGGTCGGCGACACGTATGATGTCGTCATAGACCATGGCATTGGCGATGTACTTCGCCGCCTCGCGCGAAAAGGCGAAGCCCTCGGCTTCGGTGTCGGCGGCAGCTATGCGCTCGACTTGCGACAGATATTCCTCGCCATAGGCGAGATCGAGGAAATCGACCACCTTGCGCAGGCCGGGGTCGGCCATGTCTCGCACCGGCTGAGGCAGGGCGGCAGCACGGTACAGCAGTGCCTGCCAGGCTTGCGCAAAACGCGGCGGAATGACGGTGCCGTGGTCTCCCTTGGCCTCCTCGACGACATCCGTAGTTGCCGCGGCGGGAACGCCGGCAGCCCGGTCGTAGGCGAGCGCGAAGGCCGCAAGGCTGGCGCGTGCGCCCTTGCCGCCGGAACTGACGGTGGCTTCGAACGCCTCGCGCGGGAACGGCAGTTCACCGGAGCCGGCAAGCGCACCGAAAAGGCTGGCGGAGATGACGCTGCCGGCCTGCCGGGCCAGCGTTTCCATGTCGAAATGGACAATGCGGCGCGCTGCCTCGCCGGCACGGCGGATCACGGTTTCGGAATCGGCGCGGCCGTCACCCGGCACGATCTTTTCCGATACCGCGAGCATGCGATGATTGGAAACGATCAGCGCCGTGCGCTCCGGCGTCACGAAGCCGCGCAGCACCGCGCGTCCAGCCTCGGCAAGCTCGGCGGCGATCAAAATGTCCACGTCGCCCGGAGACGGGCTGAGCGACAGGACCGGGAAATCGTTGGGCCGCGCCGGATCGCGCGGCATCATCTCGATGTAGTAGATGGTGGCGCCTGTGCGCTGCGCCACACCCGCAACCGAAGTCGACTGCACGTGCCAGCCGGAGCGCTGCGCCACGTCCGTCACCCAGCCGGACAGCACGCCGCCGCCCTGCCCGCCAACGGCCAGAATGCAGATCTTGATGATGCCGCCGGTGGAATCGGGCCCTTCCGGTAGTCCGAGTTTCATGCCGCCTGCTCCCCGAAGACAGGCCGGCCACGCTCGCGCCAACTCTGCAGGGTCGCGATCACGCTTTGACGCAGGTTGAAGCGGAAGCGGTCCCAGCCGGTCGGGTTGGACACCACGTCGGCCTGGTAGAACGAGGGGCAAAGCACAGCGGCGTCCGCGACCTCGCCGCAATTGCCGCAGCCGACGCAGCTTTCATCGATCGACGCCACCGGGTCGTCACGCAGCGGATCGTCGAGATGCTTGACCGTCAGCGACGGACAGCCGGAAAGCCGCATGCAGGCGTGGTCGCCGGTGCATACATCCTCGTCGACGCCGAACTTGGTCCTTACCATGCGCTTGCCTTCCGCCGCAGCCTTCGCCTTCAGCGGTGCTTCGCGGCGCTGGCGGTTCAGCATGCACTCGGAAGAGGCGACGATCACCTTCGGCCCCTTCTCGTCGGTGGTCAGCGCCTCCTTCAGCGCGCTGCGCATCGCACCGACATCGTATGTACGCTCGATGTGGCGCACCCATTTCACGCCCATGCCCTTGATGGCTTCGGTGATTGGATGCTTGGTCGATTTGGTGCGGTTGGTCGCGCGCGACGACAGGATATCCTGGCCGCCGGTGGCAGCGGAGTAATAGTTGTCCACCACCACGATGACACCGTCGTTCTTGTTGAAGACGGCGTTGCCGATCGATGAGGTCAGGCCGTTGTGCCAGAAGCCGCCGTCGCCGACGAAGGAGATCGAACGGCGCTTGGCGTCGGGCGAATTGAACGCTGACGCCGAAGCCGGGCCAAGGCCGTATCCCATCGTCGTGGCGCCCAGTTCGAAGGGCGGCATGATCGAGAACAGGTGGCAGCCGATGTCAGAGGCGATGTGGTGATTGCCCAGTTCCTGCTCGACCAGCTTGGTGGCGGCGAAGATCGGCCGCTCGGGGCAGCCGACGCAAAAGCCGGGCGGACGCGCCGGAACGGTCCTGGCGAGATCGTCGTAAAGCGGCGGAGCGGGTAAGTTCGGAGCGCGGACTTCCGGCGCAAGCATATCGCCGGCATGCCTGCGCAGGAACGCGCCGATGCCGTCCAGCATGACCTGGCCGGTATATTCGCCGGCCATCGGCAACACGCCCTTGCCTTCAAGCCGGACGGTGGCGGCCGCCTTGTAGAGCATGGCCCCCAGCGCCTGCTCCAAATAGTCGGGCTGGCCTTCTTCGATGACAAGCACCACATCCTTGTCGGCGCAAAAGCCGACCAGTTCGTCTTCGACCAGCGGATAGGTGACGTTGAGCACATGCAGCGGCACTTCAGTGTCGCCATAGGCGTCGGCAAGGCCGAGCCGCTGCAAGGCGCGGATGACGCCGTTATACATGCCGCCCTGCATGACGATGCCGACCTTGCCGGAGCCGCCGAACGTCTCGTTGAGCTTGTGGCGCTTGATGTAGTCGATCGCTGCCGGCAGCCGCTTGGAGATCTTCTCCTTCTCATGCAGGAAAGAAGCCGGCGGCAAGACGATGCGCTGCGTGTCGCGCCGCGGATTGTCCAGCGCTTCCGCCACCGTCATCGCCGGGCGCTTGTTGTCCTTGGCGACGAACGAGCCATGCACATGGCAGCAGCGGATGCGCACTTGCAGCATGACCGGCGTGTTCGACGCCTCCGACAGTTCGAAGCCATGCTCGACGGCGGCAACGATGGAGGGCAGGTTCGGCCGCGGATCGAGCAGCCACACCTGGCTCTTCATGGCGAAGGCGTGGCTGCGCTCCTGCATGATGGAGGAGCCTTCGCCATAGTCCTCGCCAACGATGATGAGCGCGCCGCCGGTGACGCCGCCGGAAGCAAGATTGGCCAGCGCATCGGACGCGACATTGGTGCCGACGGTGGACTTGAAGGTTGCGGCACCGCGGATCGGATAGTGCACGGAGGCAGCCAGCATCGCGGTGGCGGTTGCCTCGGACGCGCTCGCCTCGAAATGCACGCCGAGTTCGCCGAGGATTTCCTGCGCGTCGGCCAGAACGTCCATGAGATGGCTGATCGGTGCGCCCTGATAGCCGCCGACATAGCCGACGCCGCATTGCAACAGGGCCTTGGTAATGGCGAGGATGCCTTCGCCGGTGAACTCCTCGCCAGCGCCGAGCTTGAGCTTCTTCACCTCTTTGGCGAATGATCTCTCGGCCATTGGGTCATCTCCTCAGATACATGCCTGCGCTTCAGAAATCATGCTTGCGGATGTTGCGGAGCATCTTCTGAAGCGTCGCCACGAAGGCGGTCCGCTCCGCAGCGTCGATACCTTTGAACATGCGCGCGTAGCTGTGGCGCATCGTTGGCCAAAGCTGCTCGAAAGCAGATCGTCCGGCCTCCGTGATGGAAACGCGGGTGGCGCGATTGTCGCTTGGGTCGGCAATGCGGCGCACGAGCCCGTCGGCCTCGAGCGAATCCAGCGCCCGGCTAAGCGTCGACTGCTCGGCCACGGCGTAGACGGAAAGCTGCGAAATCGTCGGTCCTTCGATGACGGAGAGCACGGCAAGCGCGCGCATCTTCGGCGTGGTCAGGCCAAGCTTGGCCAGATCCGCTCGCAGCGAAGCGTTGTAGCGCCCCATGATGCGGTTCATCAGGTAGGGCGCGAACTGCTGCAATCCGATCTCGCCGAGGCGAGGACCTTCAGCCTGATCTCCTACGATCGTATGGTCGTTCATCGAAGCTCCTTGGAAACGAGGAAGCCCGACCCGCCACCAAGGCCCGGACCCGGATGGGTGGAGGCCCCGATGTGATAGAGAGATTGCACCGCGGTGCGGTAATTGACGGAACCGGGGAACGGACGCCATACGAAGAACTGGTCGATGGTGCAAGCGCCGCCATAAGGGTCGCCGCAGACGAGATTGACGTTCATCGCTTCGAGATCGACCGGTGAATAGGCGCGCCGCGCGAGAACGGTGTCGCGGAACCCTTCGATATGATTGGCAAGGATTGCCTCGATGCGGTCCGCGAAGGCCTCGCGCGTCGCTTCATCCCACGTGCCCTGGGTGGCGATCTTGCCGGCAGCATCGCCCTTGATGGCGCGCGGCGCGTCCGGCACCTGTATCCACAAAATAGCCTTGCCTTCCGGGCAGCGCGAGGGATCGAGCGCCGCCGGCTGGCCGACGCATAAGGTCGGCGTTTCAGGCAGCATGCCGCGTGTTGCCTCGTTGTGCGATTTGGAAACGGCGTCGATGCCGTCGGTCAAATGGATGAGCGCCACCTGTTCCAGCCCGCTCGTGCGCCAGCGCGGCGCACGGTCGAGGGCGTAGTGGAGCTGGAAGTCGCCACGGCCATGGCGGTAAACGCGCGTTGCCTCGCGGGCCTGAGCCGGCGCGTCGCTGCCGAGAAGACGTCCGTAAAGCTGGCTGGGCGCAACCGAGGCGATAACCGACTTCGCTGCCTCGATTTCCTGCCCGGCGGCGAGCCTCACACCCACCGCCCTGCCGCCGCGAACCACGATGCGTTCGACATCGGCGCCCGTTCTGACCTCGCCGCCATTCTCCTCGATCAGCGCGCGGAAGGCGGCGACGGCCTTGCCGGCTCCGCCCTTGACGATGGGCGCACCCGCCGCTTCCAGCGCAAAGGCGACGACCTTGCCCATCTGGGCGGAATAGGTGTCTTCGGGCGAAAGGCCGCAATGCAGCGTCCATGGTGCGTAGAGCGCCTGGATTTGCGGCGACGCGTAGCCGGTTTCCAGCCAGCCGCGCGCCGGCGCAAGTGCTGCTCCGAAATACTCGGCGAGGCCGCGCAGGCCGCGCCGCCACGCTTCGCGCGCCAGAAGCTTGGCCGTGGCGAAGCTCCACAATTGCCCGCCGAGCAAGCCGAACAACAGTTGCGCATTGGCCTCGATCGAGCCGACATCCGCAGCGTGCCGGTCGCCGTCGCCGGCTGCAAGTGCGTTGAACGTCGCCACATTGGCCGCGCGATCCGTGCTCAGGACGACGCTGGAGCCGTCCGGCCGCAACGCCGCAGTCGGATGCGGCGTGTGACAGAATTCCAGCCCGTGCCGCGCCAGGTCCTGACCGAGCTCGGCGTGAGCCGGGCCAGTGAGGAACAGCACGAAAGTGGCTGCCATCACGTCATGTGTGAAGCCGGGGAGCGTCGCCTCGCTGCTCATCATGCAGCCGCCGAGACGCTCCTCGCGCTCCAAAAGCAGAACCGACGCACCCTGCCGCGACAGCATTGCTGCCGCGACCAGCCCGTTGATGCCGCTGCCGATGATGACGTGATCGCGGGCCACTTTCCCCGGCCCCTGCGTCAGGCCCGTGGCACCAGCGCCAGCGCGCGGATCGGACTGCCGGTGCCGTGAACGATCTTCAGCGGCGCCGCGATCAGGATCGCGCCTTTGGCCGGCAACTTGTCGAGGTGGCACAGGCTGGCGAGGCCGTAGCGGTTGGCCTTGTGCATCAGGTTGTGAGCCGGGAAGGGCGGCGTCATGCCTCCCGCCGCGCCCGCATCGGTGCCGATGCACTGGGTGCCCCAGCCGATTGCGCCGCGCGAAATGATGTATTCGATGCAGTCAACCGTCGGACCCGGCGAATGCGGGCCGTTGGCGTCGGCGTTCAGGAACGCTTCTTCGGAACCGTTGCGCTTGTCCCAGTCGGTGCGCATGACGACCCATTCGCCCTTGCCGATCGCGCCGTGCTTGGCTTCCCAAGCCTTCACGCCGTCTGCCGTGAGCAGGAAGTCGTTGTCAGCTGCCGATTCCTTCGAGCAGTCGATGACGTTGACGGGCGCTACGAAATTGCCGGGCCTGATCGTATCGGTATAGCCGTCGGAATAGTCCTTGCCGGTGATCCAGTGGTGCGGCGCGTCGAAATGCGTGCCGGAATGCTCGCCGATCTTCAGCCAGTTCCAGGCCCAGAACGGTCCGTCCTTGTCATATTCCGAGATCGAGTGGATCTCGATCTTTGGCGTATCCTTGGCCAGTTCCGGCGGCAGCTTCAACAGTGGCGTGTCCGGTCCGAGCGGTGCCGACAGATCGACGACCTCGACTTTCCCACTCGCCAAAAGCTCGGCCAGGCTGGCGAGCGTGCTTGCTGCGGTCATGGACTTTTTCCTCCTGTTTTGCGCACCCCGCGGATTCTTGACCGGCCTTTCGGCGGCGTCCGTCTCCTGCGGTTTTCCTCCAAGATCAGGCTAGACGAGTTTAGATGCATATGCAAATATCATTTTAAGGATGAACTAATTCCATGGCCCAATACGATGCTGTTTTCATTGGCGCGGGACACAACGCGCTAGCCAGCGCTGCGCATCTCGCCAAGCGCGGCTGGAAGGTTGGCTTGTTCGAAACAGCCGACCGTCCGGGCGGCGCCGTCAAGACGCTGGAATTGACCGCACCGGGCTTTCGCCATGACCTTGCCGCCATGAACCTCAGCCTGTTCGCGGGCTCAGCGTTTAACAGGGCTTATGGGCCGGAACTGGCGCAGCACGGGCTGGAATTCGCACCGGTGCAGGATTGTTTCGCCTCGGTTTTCCAAGATGGGCGCTGGGTCGGCGTATCGACCGACCTCGCCACCACGGTGTCCCGCATCCGGGCTTTCTCCGAGCAAGATGCACGGACATGGGAGAACCTGGTCAAGGCGTTTCCGGGTCGTGCCGAACTCATCTTCTCCATCCTCGGCAGCCCCATGAAAAAGCGTGCACTTGCACGTATCTTCTTTTCGCTGCTGCGCAAGGCGGGGCTCTCCGGCACGCTTGAACTCGGCCGCTTCCTGCTTTCCTCGCCGCGCGCCTGGCTGGACGAGACGTTCGAGAGCGACGAGGTCAAGGCCCTGCTCGGGGCGTGGGGCATGCATCTCGATTTCGCCCCCGACATCGCCGGCGGCGCCGTCTTCCCCTATCTCGAAGGCATGGCCAACCAGAGCTTCGGCATGGTGCTGGGCAAGGGCGGCGCGGATACGATGATCAAGGCGCTGGTCGCCATGGTCGAGGCGAACGGCGGCAAGGTGGAATGCAACGCCAGCGTCGAGCGCGTGCTGACCGAAGGCGGCCGGGCAACGGGCGTGGTGCTGGCCGACGGGCGTAACATCGAGGCGCGACGCGCCGTCATCGCCACGGTAGCACCGCGCGCACTGGCCGGGCTCTTGCCGCAGGGCTTCGGCGATGCCGGCTTCGACAAGAGGATACGCGACTTCCGCCATGCTCCGGGCACGATGATGATCCATCTGGCGGTAAACCACTTGCCGGACTGGACCGCACCCGAACTCAGGCGCTTCGCCTATGTGCACGTCGCGCCGTCGCTCGACGTGATGGCAAAGGCCTACCAGGAGGCGAAGGCCGGGCTGCTGCCGGTGGAACCGGTCGTTGTCGTCGGCCAGCCGACCGCTATCGACCCCAGCCGCGCGCCGGCCGGAAAACACATATTGTGGCTGCAGGCCCGCGTCGTGCCGGCCGAGATCAAGGGCGATGCTGCCGGCCTGATCGATGCGCGCGACTGGGAAACGGTGCGCGAAGCCTATGCCGACAGGGTCATTGCCCTCATCGAACGCTACGCGCCCGGCCTGTCGGCTTCCATCATCGAACGCACGGTCATGAGCCCGCTCGACCTCGAGCGCGGCAACGCCAACCTGGTTGGCGGCGACCAGATCTGCGGCAGCCATCACCTGGCGCAGAACTTCCTTTTCCGGCCGGTAACAGGCGCCGCCGACTGGAACACGCCCGTACGCAACTTTCACCTTGCGGGCGCGGCCACATGGCCGGGCGCCGGCGTCGGCGCGGGGTCCGGTTACATGCTCGCCCGGCAGCTCGCCGGAGGATGACTGCCATCCATTTCGATTTTCTCTCGACAATAACCAAGGGGAACTAGCGATGAGTACGAAAACCGACAGACGAACGCTCTTGAAACTGGCCGGCGCCGGCGTAGCCGCCGCCAGCCTTTCCTTGCCCAGCAAGCTCTTTGCCCAAGACAAGGGCGAACTCACCATTGCCTACAACGTCAACCTGCCTTCGTGGGACCCGACGACCGGACCTTCGGCCGTCAACCCGACCATCCAGGGCCTTTACCAGTCGGTGTTCGACCAGTTCATCCTGCAAAAGCCCGACCTCTCCTTCGCGCCCGGCCTTTTGACCGAATGGGGCTGGAGCGACGACAAGAAGCAGATCCACATGACCGTGCGCGACGGCGTGACGTGGCATGACGGCAGCCCCTTCACCGCCGAGGACATCGCCTGGTCGCTGGAGCGCGCCGGCAAGGCCGAGACCGGCAACCCGATTCAGTTCGTCTGGGCCAAGATCGGCAACATCAAGGCGGAAGGCAACCGCGTGACGGCCGACGTGCTGGAATTCGAGCCGACGATCTTCAAGTGGATGTCCTTCCTCACCGGCTACGTGCTCCCGAAGGCCTATTACGAGAAGGTGGGTGCCGAGGGCTTCGAGAAAGCCCCGATCGGCACCGGCCCCTACATGGTCGAAAAGTTCGAGCAGAATGCCTTCCTGCGCCTCAAGGCCAATCCGAACTGGTGGGGCGGCAAGCCTGCCTTCGAGAACGTCACCATCAAGTTCGTCACCGACGCGGCAAGCCGTGTTGCCGAAATCGAATCCGGCAGCTCGCAGGTGACGCTGGAAATTCCTTACGAGGAGTATGACCGGCTGATCGCCAAGGACGGCATGGCGGGCTCCTGCGAGACGGTGTCCGACATCGGCATGATCTTCTTCAACGACATCGACGTCATGCTCGATCCAAACGTGCGCCACGCCGCCGTCATGTCGGTCGACAAGAAGCTTCTGGTCGACCGCCTGCTGCGCGGCTACGGACTGCCGATCGATACGCTGGAGACACCGGAATACGCAGCCTACGATCCGTCCATCAAGGTTGAATACAACCCCGAAAAGGCCAAGGAACTGCTCGCCGCATCGGGCTACTCCACGGACAAGCCGGTCAAGTTCACCATCCAGACCACCAAGGGCTTCAAGCCCAAGGACTACGAGATGATCCAGGCGATCGTCGGCATGTGGCGCAAGGTGGGCATCGAAGCGACCATCGAGGTCTACGAGATCGCCAAGCACTACGAACTGCGCGCCGCCGACAAGCTGGCGCCGGCCGCATTCTACAACTGGGGCGACGCCGTCGGCGACCCTACCACCTCGACCGGCTTTGCCATGTATGGGCCGAGCCCGCACTCGGTTTGGGACAGCAAGGACGTGATCGACGCCATCAACCCGCTATGGGGCGAGGCCGACGAAGCCAAGCGCATCGCCGGCTGGAAGGCCGTCTCCAAGCTGGTTGCCGACAACGCCTATGTGCTGCCGCTGCTGCAATATGCCCAGCCGATCGTGCACGCCAAGGGCGTCAACGTGGTGCAGCACAAATCCGGCGCATTGTTGCCGGCGCTGATGACGCCAGCCTGACGGCACAGCAGAAACGCGCGCTGCCCCTGTGCGACCGGGCAGCGCGCGCCATTTTCGTCATCCATTTTCGCCGCCGCCCAGCCGCATAGCCAGGTCTATTGCCTGAATGATCCTGCAACGCACATTGACGCGCCTCCTGACCATGATCGCGACCCTGTTTGGGGTGGCGGTCGTCGTTTTCGTGGTGATCCGCGTCGCGCCCGGCGACCCCATATCGATGATGCTGCCGCCCGGCGCAAGCCAGGCCGACGTCGACCGGCTGCGCGCGCTTTACGGGCTCGATAAGTCGCTGGTCGAACAATTCGTCATCTGGCTGACCGGCGTCGTCCATGGCGACTTCGGCACATCGATCTCGCTTCGCCAGAATGTGCTGGGCCTGGTGCTCGGCCGCCTGCCGGCCACGCTGGAACTGTCCATCTTCGCGCTGCTCATCGCGCTCGCCGTCGGCCTGCCTCTGGCCGTGCTCGGCGCACGCGAGCGCGGCACGGCGGTGGAGGCCGGCATCGACGTCGCCAACGGCGTCGCCCTATCCATCCCGGATTTCCTGTGGGGGCTGGTGCTGATCCTGCTGTTCGGCGTGCTTATGCCGGTGTTCGAAATATCGGGCCGCGTCTCGCCGCAACTCGATCTGCCCTTCACCACCAATTTCTATCTGTTCGAGAGCATCGTCCGGCTGCGCTTCGACCTGACGGCGAACCTGCTCGGCCACATGTTCATGCCGGCGCTGGCGTTGGCCCTGCCGCTGGCCGCCATCATCGCGCAACTGTTGAAGCAATCGCTGAAGGAGCTTTTGACGCTCGACTACATGGTGCTTGCCCGCGTGAAGGGATTTTCCGAGACGCAGGTGATCCTGCGCGAAGGGCTGAAGAACGCGGCGCTGCCGACGCTGACCCTTGTCGGCGTCCAGTTCACCTTTCTCATCGGCGGCACGGTCATCGTCGAACGGCTGTTTTCCTACGAGGGGCTTGGCAACATGGCCATCGATGCTGTCGTCAACCGCGACCTGCCCCTGATCCAGGGCATTGTTCTGGTGTTCGCGCTTTTGTTCGTGGTGATCAATCTGGTGGTGGATATGGCTTATGCCTTGCTCAACCCGAGGCTTCGCCATGGTTGAGGCGCGCGCGCTGCCACGGCGGACCAACCCGCGCCTCTGGCTGGCCGGAGGCTGGCTGCTTGTAATTCTGCTGGCCGCGATCTTCGCCCCACTGGTCGCACCGCACGACCCGCTGGCGCAGGACCTGATGCTGGAGCGCCTGCCGCCGTTCTGGGTGACGGGCGCCGAGCCCGGCTATTGGCTGGGCACCGACAGCCTTGGCCGTGATCTGCTGTCGCGCCTGATCTATGGCGGCCGCATCGCCTTCGCCGTCGCCTTCGCAGCCGCAATAGCCGCCTGCCTGGTCGGGTCCGCACTCGGGCTGGTTGCCGGCTATTTCGGCGGATGGGCCGACCGCATCGTTTCACGCATCGTCGATATCTGGATGGCCTTTCCGCCCGTGCTGTTCGCCATCCTGCTGGTTGCAGTGCTGGGCACCGGCTTAAGCTCCGTCATCATCGCCATCGCCGTCATCGACTGGACCCGCTTCTGCCGCGTGGTGCGCGCCGAGGCGATGAGCCAGGCGCGGATGGACTATGTCGAGAACGCCCGCATCGCCGGCTTCGGCCGCCTCGACATCATGCTGCGCGAAGTGTTGCCCAATGTGCTGCCGACGATCATCGCATTGCTGTCGCTGGAGATGGGCATCGCCGTGATCGTCGAGGCGATCCTGTCCTTCGTCAACCTTTCGATCTCCACCGACGATCCCACCTGGGGCGGCATGATTGCCGAGGGTCGGTTGTCGATCCACCAAGCCTGGTGGGTGCTGGTATTCCCGCTGATCATGCTGATCCTGACCGTTTTGTCCTTCAGCCAGTTCGGCGAAGGACTGAAGACGCGTTTCGACCCGGTGCTGCGATGAGCGCGCCCTGCCTTGAGATCGAAGGCCTCAGCGCCACCCTTGCCAATGGCGTGCGCGTGCTGCGCTCGGTGTCGCTCACCGTGGAGCCGGGCGAAGTCCGCGCGCTGGTCGGCGAAAGCGGTGCCGGCAAGAGCATGATCGGCAAGGCGGTGCTTGGCGTTTTGCCGCCGAGCATCCGCATCGTCGAGGGTCGCATCGCGCTCGAAGGGACGGAGCTGGGCAAGCTTGCACCGCGCGCCAGCCGGGCGCTGATCGGCGCGCGCACCGCGCTGATCCCGCAGGACCCGCTGACCGCGCTCAACCCGTCGCGGCGCATCGGCCCGCAGATGACGGACCGGCTGGTGAAAATCCTCGGCTGGGACAGCACCAAAGCTGACCAGCGTATCCGCAAGCTGCTCGACGATGTGCGCATCCGCGAACCGGAGCGCGTGCTTCGCTGCTATCCGCATGAGCTGTCGGGAGGCATGCGCCAGCGCGTGCTGATTGCCGCAGCGTTTGCCGCCGAGCCGCGCCTGATCGTTGCCGACGAGCCGACGACCGCGCTCGATGTCACCGTGCAGAAGCAGATATTGCGGCTGATCGTCGAGCTGCAACGCGAACACGGGACGGCGATCCTGTTCGTGACCCATGACCTCGGCGTGGTCGCCAAGATCAGCCAGAAGGTGACAGTGCTTTATGCCGGCAAGGTCGTGGAGCAGGCCGACACGGCCGCGCTGTTCGCCGCGCCGCAGCACCCTTACACGCGCGCTCTGATGGCCGCGACCCCGCGCTATACCGATCCGATGGCATCGCTGCGCCCGGTGGACGAAGCCGTGCTCGCCGGACTGTCCGCGGAGATCGCGACCGCCGACCGCAACTGGAAGCCCAACACCAAGGGTTCCGGCCATGACTGAGCCGCTGTTCAAGGTGCGCGGGCTGAAGGTTGCGCTGCCCGACATGACGCGCAAGCCGCCTTTTGGCCGCGCGACGCTGGTGGAGATCCTGAAAGGGCTCGACTTCGACCTGCCGCGCCGCTCGGTCACCGGCATCGTCGGCGAATCCGGCTCCGGCAAATCGACGCTTGGCCGGTCGCTGGTGCGGCTGATCGAGCCGACGGACGGCACCATTACCTTCGACGGCAACGACATCACCCATCTTGGCGAACAGGGGCTGGCGCCGCTCCGCCACGATTTGCAGATGATCTTTCAGGACCCGATGTCCTCGCTCAATCCGCGCCGGACGATTGGCGCGATCATCGCGGCGCCGTTGAAGCACAACGGCCTTTCCAATGTCGGCGCACGCGTTGCCGAGGCGCTGGAGCGGGTCGGTCTGCCGCCGGCCTTCGCCACCCGCTACCGCCATGAACTGTCCGGCGGTCAGCGCCAGCGCGTGGGCATCGCGCGGGCGCTCGCTCTGTCGCCGAAATTCGTTCTTGCGGACGAGATCGTGTCCGGCCTCGACGTGTCGACGCAGGCGCAAATCCTGACGCTGCTCGAGCGCTTGGCGGACGAAATGGAATTGACCGTCGCCTTCATCAGCCACGACCTCTCGGTCGTGCGCCGCCTGTGCAAGCAGGTGATCGTCATGCGCATGGGCGAGATCGTCGAGGCAGGCCCGACCGACACGCTGTTTGCGGCACCGCAGCACCCCTACACGCGTGAACTCATCGCGGCCATTCCGCTGCCCGAGATCGACCCCGACTGGCTGGCTTCGACGCCGGTGGAGGAAAGGGAAATTCAAGCGCCTTCGGGCGCCTGAGAAATAGTTGGCCGGAAGGCGGGGCCCGGCCTGTCTCAAATCACGCCCCGCGGGAGGATGACTGGGATGAGAAACCTTATTCGAAACACTGTTCTTGCGGCCGCCATTGCCGGCGGCGCAAACGTCGCACTGGCGGATTCCATTCCCGGCATGCGTGGCCACGACCACACGGGCATCACCGTTCCCGACATGCAGCAGGCGCTCGACTTCTTCACCAATGTCGTGGGTTGCGAAAAGGCGATGTCGTTTGGACCGTTCGCCGACGACAAGGGCACGTTCATGCAGGACGTGCTTGGCGTCGATCCGAAGGCGGTCATCGAAGAGATCACCATGGTCCGTTGCGGCAGCGGTTCGAACATCGAACTGTTCAAATACACCGCACCGGACCAGAAGGACGCTACGCCGAAGAACAGCGACATCGGCGGCTTCCACATCGCGCTTTACGTCGACGACGTCGCGGCGGCGAAAACCTACCTCGACGGCAAGGGCGTCAAGACCCGCATGGGTCCGATCCCCGTTAACGAAGGGCCTGCCGCCGGTCAGACCATCCTCTATTTCCAGGCGCCGTGGGGCCTGCAACTGGAAGCGATCAGCTATCCGAACGGCATGGCCTATGAAAAAGACGCCAAGACGGTGCTTTGGAGCCCCAAGGATCCTGCCAAGTAAATACCGGGGCAAAGTGAAGATCGGAGCCGGCCGTTGGGAGCAACCAGCGGCCGGCCTCCCGACGATCCGGGACCGAACCTTGGCTGCCCACAAACGGGTAGGACGTCAGCCGTGGTTGACGTAGCGCGCAAGGCCGCGGCGCACCGCCACCCTGATGATCCTGTCGAACAGGAAACCGAGAATTCCCAAGGTGATGATGCCGACGAACACCCATTCCGTTCGGCCGTAATTGCGCGACTTCCAGATCAGCGCGCCAAGGCCATGCTGAGCCGCGACGATCTCAGCCGAAACGATGGTCAAGAAGGAATTGCCCATGGCGAGCCGCGCGCCTGTCACGATCTCGGGTATGCTGGCCGGAATAATGACGAGGAACATCGTGCGCAGCGGCCCTGCACCCAGCGAGGCGGCGGCGCGGACCTTGAGCGGATCGACTGCCAGTACGCCTGCAATGGTGCTGATGGTGACGATGAACACGCTTGTGTAGAAGATGAGCACGACCTTCGAGGCTTCGCCCACGCCGAACCAGATGATCGCCAGCGTGACGAATGAAATCGGCGGAACGAAGCGAAAGAACTCGATGTAGGGGTCGAGAAGCTGCCGAACGAAGCCGAACCGCCCCATCACCAGCCCGATCGGAATGCCGACAACCAGCCCGAGGCCCCAGCCGACAAGAATGCGGCGGGCGGAATCGATGGTTGACGTGGCAAGGCTGCCGTCTTCCGCCAATTCCTTGAACGCAATCCATGTCTCGGATGGCGAGGGAAAGAAGTAGACGCCGTACTTGATGCTGATGAGCTGCCAGACCACCAGCCCGATGGCGAGCGACAGCGCGAAAATCACGGTGGACCTGACAGGCTGGACAGCCCACCATCTCTGGTACCAGGCCTTTGGTCCGCTGGCCGGGTAGGTTCGGTTGACTTCCATGGTCATCGGTTCACGCCTCTCAGCGACGTTGGCTTCTGAGCGTCTTCAGGACTTCCTCGGCCACGTCGTCCCGCAGCGTCCGGTGAAGCTCGATTGCGGCAGGTGTCGTTTCATCGCGCGGCCGCTCAAGATTGATGTCGTAGACGGACTTGATGCCGGCGGCCGGGCCGGCGGTCATGGTGACGACGCGGTCGCCGAGCTTGATGGCCTCGTCGAGGTCGTGCGTGACGAACACCATCGTGCACCGCGTCTCCTGCCAGAGGCGCTCGATCTCGCGCTGCATCACCGAGCGGGTCTGCGCATCCAGTGCGCCAAGCGGCTCGTCCATCAGGATCACCCTTGGCTGGTTGGCGAGGACGCGCGCCAGCTGGACGCGCTGGCGCATCCCGCCCGACAGTTGCGACGGAAATCGATCGGCGGCGTGGTCGAGGCCGACAAGGGCGATGTAGTAGTCGATCAGGTCTCTGAGTTCCCCGCCGCGTATGCCGCGGATACGTGGCCCGAAGGCCACGTTCTCGCGCACCGTGCGCCAAGGAAAAAGCGCCTCGCTCGACTGGAACACGACGCCGCGCGAAATATCCGGTCCGCGCACGCGCTCTCCGTTGACGAGCACCTCGCCTTCAACCGCGCCCGGCGCATCGCCGCGCCCGCCCAGGAAGCCGGCGGCGGCGCTCAACAGCGTGGACTTGCCGCAGCCGCTCGGCCCGATCAGGCACACGAACTCACCCGGCTGGATGCGAAGCGAGACGCCGGACACGGCATCGAACGAGTTGAACCGGATGGATACGTTCCGGAACTCGATGCTATGCCCGGCAGCGCTGCCTGAAGCGGTGACAGCCTGTAAGGCGCTCATCGGCTACTGGCCCGAAGCAGCAGGCGCGTACCCATGCACGATCAGGTCGTCCAGGGACGGACGGGTTTCGAGAATCTTCTTCTCCGTCAGGAAATCGAGCATTTTTTCGAAATGATCGCGATCCTGGTCGCTGATTTCGCGCGTGCCGAACTGCAGCTGCTTCACCGCCAGTTCCGTCAAGGCTTCCGGCGTCTGGGCCGCCTTCTTGGTGATTGCCGCAGCCTCTGCCGGGTGTTCCTTCACGAAGGTCGTCGCGTCGGACATTGCCTGCATGAACGCCTTGGCCTGATCGGGATGCTCTTGCAGCCAGTCATGGCGGGTCGAGACGGTAAGGACGTATGACAGGCCGAACTCGCTGATCGGCATCAGCACCTTGCCGCCCTGCTGGGCTGCGCGCGTCGGCCACGGCTCCCACAAAATGAAGGCATCCATGGCGCTGCTTTGCAGCAGTTGCGGCATTTCAGGCGGCCCGGCATTGACCAGTTCCGTCGATGCCGGATCGAGATTATATGCCTGCATGAACCGGGCGGCGGCATATTGGCTGAACGTGCCCGGAACAATGCCGATGCGCTTGACGTCCTTCGGGCTCGCCACCTCGTTGCGGGCCACGACCTTCACGTAATTGCCGACATCCTCGACATAGACGCCGATGGCGTCGAGGTCCGCACGCGGTGCGCGGATGAGCAGGTTGAAATCGGGAACGCCGGCGACATCGGCACTTTGCGCGACAAGCGCATCGGCCGCTTCGCCGCCATTGGCATATTGCTGGATCTGCACAGTCAGGCCGTGTTTCGCGAACATGCCTTGCGCATCCGCCACGAAAAACGGCGTGAATGCCGGGTCGACACCCACGGCAACCGTTATGGGCGCGTCAGTTCCGGCCGCGTTTGCCGGCGCGAAGCCCAGCAGGCACGAAGCGAAAGCTGCGGTAAGGCCAATCAACCGTTTGTTTTTCATAGGTTCCCCCTTTTTGACGGTTTGTTGAACGTTGTTGTTTTTGTTCCCATCGACACCCATCACCATAGGAGCGCGATCAGCTTGGAAATGGCGGAAGCGGCGGAGCCGACCACCACGCCGGCAGCGTAATACCCAAATCGGCGGCAACGACCTTGGCTGCGTTGCAGCCCGGCGCCATCCACGAAAGCGATGTCGGCCAAACCGAGTTCGAAAGATAAAGCCCCGGGATCTCCGTCTTGTAGGGCAGGCGCTGACCCAGCCACTGCCCTTCGACAAAATCACCCCCGACCGGATTTCCGAACCGCGCGGCTGGGTTCCAGCGCCAGTAGTCGCCGGGCGTCGTCAGTTCGATCGACCGGATGACGGCATCGGCGTCCAGCGCCTTGATCCGCTCGCGCACCGCCTGCTCATAACCGGCCCGCCGCCCCTCCCAGTTGGCATCGACAAACGGACCGGTACCGAAACGCACGCGCAACGCGGCACTTCCATCGGCACCGCAGCCATAGAGGACCGAGAACTGGGTGAGTTCGATATGGCCGAGGAAGACCTCTTCCCGGTCTTGCGCAGCCGCGCGCAGCCAGCGCACGCAGTCCGGCCAACTGTCCCACAAAAGATAGACGCGGGGCGACCGACGAAACCCTTCTGACGGCCACGCCAGAGGCCGGTCGAGAACGACGTCGGCGGTAAAGACGGTGCGCCCGGCAGATTTCCAGTCGGGCCGCAACTCGTACTGAAGCAACTCGGACGTAAGGTCGGCGCCAAGATCGCTGATGACGCCATGTCGGGCGTGCAGCACGCGGCGAACGCCGTTGCACTCGACTTCCACGCTGCTGCACCTGCCATCCTCGCCGCGTATCAGGCGAAGCGCCGTGGTTGCCTTGTGCAGGGTTCCGCCATGCGCGAGAAACGCCCTCTCGACGGCTTGGGCGAGGCTCGCCCCATCGCTGGGTAGATTGCATGTGCGCATCAGGAACGTCCAAAGCCATGCAAGCGCGCCTTGTCCCGGCACCGTCAGGTCGCCGAACAAATTGATCGCGGGCAGCGCCGTGGTGGCTATGCGAACAACATCGGATTCGAACAGGCGCTCCACCAGAGTCGGCGCGTCCATGCTTTCAAGCTCGGACGGGCTTATGCCGACGACGCCTGCTGTCAGCGCAACCGCGCGCGCCTTGTCCGGCGTCGGCGTGAAGAAGGCCAGCGACAGAACCTCGCGAGCCACGCCATCCAGCCCGATGAGCAAATCCCGGAAGGTCGAAGCATCGGCTGGCGAATACCGCTCAAGCTCTTCCTTCATCCTGTTCGGGTTGGCGTAGAAGGTCACCGATCGGCCGGCGCCGTCGAGTGTCGAATACAACACCTCGGAGCGGCTGAAACGATAGCCGTGCTTTGCCAGATCGAGATCGGCAATTGCCGGCGACATCACCGAGAAGTTCACCGGCGCAACGTCGAACCGCACACCGGGGAACCGTTCATAAAAGCTGGAAAAAGGCGCTCCGCTTTTGTCTCTTTCGATGACAGCCACGGAGCAGCCGGATTTTTGCAGATACGCCGCCGCAGAAAGGCCGCCCGATATTCCTGAGCCAACGACGATAACGTCAAACTCTTCAGCGTATCCCTGCATCAGGCCGCCTCCACCCACATTCTTTTGCAACTCATCGCTTTGCGAGTGAGCCATTGACATACGAAGGGGTGAATTCGCATGTATTACATGCAAACACATCATTTTAAGCTTCAAGTGTCAAGTGTCTCTTGATGCCCGTCGCGGCGTGCGCACGACTAAAGACGGCAAATCGGGGAAATTAACCGCTAACCCTTGTGGCCGGTGTGTCCGCAGGCACAGTCGAGTTTGTGCACTTCACAACAGTCCAGCCTTGCGCGCCGGCTTTCGCGACGACGAAGCTGGATGACATGCTGGCCGGATATGTGAAAATGAATACACATTTCCCGTCCAGAGATGCCGAGTAAAGCCGGGCGGTTCAGGCGGGTTTCAGGGATTGGGGATGCCGCCGGCCAGAACGGTCCGGTATGCCTCGGCATCGATGTTGCCACCGGAAACGATGCACACCACGTTGCCCCTGGCGCGGTCGGATGAAAGCGCCGCAGCCAGCGACGCAGCGCCCGCACCTTCGGCCACGACCTTGGCCTTGGCAAACAACAGGCGCATGGCATCCGTGACCTGGTCGAGACTGACCGTCACCGCCCCGTCGATCAATTCGCTGACGACCGGCCAGATCTGCGGCAAGAGCGAAGGCCCGCCGATGCTCTTGATGAAGGAAGGCCTGGTTTCGATCTCGACGATCCTGCCCGCAGCCAATGCCGCCGTCACCGGCGCGGCATTCTCGTCCTCGACGGCGAGGACTTTCGCTGCCGGCTTCAGCGCCTTCACCGCGCTCGCCACGCCAGTCGTCATGCTGCCGCCGCCGTAGGGCGTCAGCACCACGTCCACGTCAGGCAGGTCTTCCAAGATTTCCATGCCGATCGAGCCGTTGCCGTCGAGCACGGCCTGATCGGTCACCGGATTGATCATGAGTTCGGCAAGGTCGGGCCGCTCGGCGTCAATGATGTAGCGCCACCATGTCTCCATCGAGATGAAGCGCACGTCGCCGCCGAGACGGCGCACGCCGTCGATCTTGGTCTGAGGCGCGCCGGAATACATATAGGCCGCCATCGGCACGCCAAGCGCTTTTGCCGCCCACGCCATGCCATAGGCCATGTTGCCGGAGCTAGCCGTCGCAACTCCGTTGGCGAGCGCCTGCCTGTCGCGCGACAGCAGTGCGTTGAGTGCCGGCCTCAGCTTGAAAGCACCGATTGGCGAGAAGGTTTCCAGCTTGAGGAAGATGCGCCTGTCCGGCAGGTCGAGCGCAAGCGGCACCAAAGGCGTACGCGGAAGATACGCACCGATGCGGGCGCGCGCCGCTTCGATTTCTCCAAGCGAAGGGCGATGAGGGCCGCTCATGCCGCCCCTGCTCTCCTGACGCCCTTGCTGGCTATGGTCTTCTGTGCCGGATTCTGGTCTTCGGTGTGGATGTAGACGTGCAGCGTATAGCCGATGTGCTCGATCATCAGCGCCTTGGCGCGTTCGATATCGCGGTCGAGCGCGGCTTCCATCAAGGCGGTGTGATGCTCGATCGCCATCGCCTCGCGCAGCGCGGCCATGGCCTTTTCGTAGCCGTCCTGCTGGCCTGCCGCCGCCTTCAGCGTAGGCGCCAGACCAAGAAAACGGTGGTGCCGCCGCAACTGGTCGGAAATGGTCGACTGAAAGCGCAAAAGCCAGCTCGACTTCGCCGCGCTGATCAACGCCGCATGGAAGGCGGTGTGCTTTTCGTCCCATTCATCGACGGCCGCATCGGACGGATCGTCCGGCGCGATCTTGCAGCGCGACAGCCGGTAGTGGCTGGTCACGACAGCGGACTCCCAGTCGGCATCGCCGTTGCCGATGGACTCGATGAGGAGCGGCAGTTCCACCACCATGCGGGCGCGGGCGAGGTCTTCCAGTTCCTTTTGCGAAACGGGCGCAACGGCAAAGCCGCGATTGCTGATCGCCGTGACCAGCTTCTCCGCTTCGAGCCGCGACAGCGCTTCGCGCAAGGGCGTCCAGCCAAGCCCATAGGCTTCGTGCAGCGCGCCAAGTTTCAGCGGTGCGCCCGGCTTCAGCCGGGTTGCGAGGATGTCGCGGCGCAACAGCCGGTAGGCTGCTTCCGTCTTGCTCGCCGAGCCTTCGTCCTGCATGGCCGCACCCACGATTTCCAATAAACCGATTATATATGAAACGACCGATCTGCCAAATTATATATGATATGGCGAAATTGCCGAGTGTATATATATGCGTTTGACAAGCCGCCGGAAGCAGTTATGATCTTTGCCAGAGGCGGCTTGGAGAGCCGTACCTTGTCGTTTGGGAGGATACTTATGAACATGCTGAAATCCGGCTGGCTGTCTGGAATTGTTCTTGCGGGCGCTTTCATCGCCAGCGTTGCAACCGCCGCCGCCGACCCGATCAAGATCGGCATCGCAAATTTCGGCGAGCATCCGCAGTTGAATGCCTCGATCGCCGGCTTCAAGAAGGCGCTGGCCGAAAACGGCTTCGTCGAGGGCACCGATGTCGTCTACTCGGAAAGCCACACCAATTTCGATGCTTCGCTTGTGCCGCAGATGATCGCCAAGCTGCAGGCCGAACAGCCGAAGCTGATCTACACCGTCACCACGCCGGTCTCGCAGATTGCGCAGAAGGCGCTCGCCGGCTCCGGCATTCCGATCGTCTTCACCGCCGTCACCGATCCGGTCGCGGCCAAGCTGGTTCTGTCGTGGACTGAAGGCGGCGACGGCATCACCGGCTCCAGCGACCTGCAGGACATGTCGGCGGTGCTGAAGTTCACCCATGAGCTTTTGCCCAATGCCAAGCGTCTCGGCGTGCCCTACAATCCGGGCGAAGCCAACGACGTCGCCCTGCTCGACAACATCAAGTCGCTTGCACCTGCGGCCGGCTTCGAGGTTGTTCCCGTGGGCGTCGACAACGTCAACGACATCCAGCAGCGCATCGCTTCCCTGGCCGGCAAGGCCGACGTGATCTACACGCCCGCCTCCAACCTGTTGCAGCCGGCCATCGCGGCCGTTTCGGCAGCGGCGCGCCAGGCTGGCATCCCGATCGTCAACTCCGATGACGGCGCGGTCCGCAACGGCGTCGTTCCGGCGAGCTTCGCCGTCAACTACGAGCAGGTTGGCGAGAACGCCGGCAAGATCGCGGCCCAGATCCTCAAGGGCGCCGATCCCAAGACGCTTGCTCCGTCGAAGCCGGCTTATGAAGACCATTCGCCGCTGATCTCGAAGAAGGTCGCGAAGGATTTCGGCATCGAAATCCCGGCATCCTTCGACAACTGCAACTGCTTCGCGGACTAAGCCGCGAGGATCGGTTTGAAGAGGCGGCGTTCAATGCGCCGCCTTTTTCATAAAAAGGCAATTGCACAAAGCTGCGACAACGGTGGAGAAGGCGGATGCTGGAAATCCAGTCGGCCCGCAAGGTCTTCTACAAGGGTCAGGCGGACGAGAAGATCGCGCTCGATGGCCTTAACCTCTCACTCAAGACCGGCGAATTCGGCGTCGTCATCGGCTCCAACGGCGCCGGCAAGTCGAGCATGCTCAACGCCATATCCGGCTCGCTGGTGCTTGATTCCGGCAAGGTGCTGATCAACGGCGACGACGTGACGCCAATGCCGGTCCACAAGCGTGCGGCACGCCTCGCCCGTGTTTTCCAGGACCCGATGCGCGGAACGGCGGCCTCCATGACGGTGGCCGAAAACATGCTGCTTGCCGAACTGCGCGCCAGCAAGCGCACCTTGCGGCCCGGACTGAACGCCACCCGACTGGCTTCCTACAAGGAACGGCTGGCGGTGCTTGGCCTGGGCCTGGAAAACCGCCTCAACACCAAGGTGGAATTGCTGTCCGGCGGCCAGCGCCAATCGCTCTCGCTGATCATGGCGGTTGGCGGCTCGCCCGAACTGCTTTTGCTCGACGAGCATACCGCCGCACTCGACCCGCGCACTGCCGACATCGTCATGCAGGCGACCATCCGCACCGTCGAGGCGCTCAAGCTGACCACTTTGATGGTCACGCACAACATGCAGCATGCGGTCGATTTCGGCGACCGCGTCATCATGCTGGACGCTGGCAAGATGCGTCTCGAGATCGCCGGCGAGGAAAAGGCAAACGTCACCGTGACCGACCTGATCGGCCACTTCTCGGTCAAGACCGACCGCATGCTTCTGGCGAGCTGACCACAATGGGCTTCTTCGAAACAACGCTTGCAAGCTTCGTTGCGCTGATCCCGGTCACGCTGGCGCAGAGCCTTATCCTGAGCTTCGTGGTGCTCGGCATCATGATCCCGTTCCGCATGCTGAGCTTCCCGGACCTGACCAGCGAGGGCGCGTTTCCGCTGGGCGGCTGCGTCTGCGGCGTGCTTCTGGCAGCCGGCGCTTCGCCGCTGATTGGCATTGCGGTGGCGCTGCTGGCCGGTTTCCTCGCCGGCTGCTGCACTGCCTTCATCCATCTGCGCTTCCGCATCCATTCGCTGCTTGCCGGCATCCTCATCATGACGATGCTCTACAGCGTCAACCTGCGCATCATGGGCCGGTCCAACCTGTCGGTGTTCGGCAACCCGACCGTGTTCGACTGGGTGCCCGGCATGCAACCCGGCTTCCCGCCCAGCAAGATCGTCGTCGCCGGCCTGATCAGCCTGCTGGTGCTGGCCCTGCTCTATTTCTTCTTCAAGACCGAAAAGGGCACCGCCGTTCGTGCCGTGGGCTCGAACCCGGACATGGCTGAAGCCCAAGGCATTAACGTCTGGGCCGCCACCATCGGCGGCATCGGGCTTGCCGGCGCATTCTCGGCCGGCAGCGGCGCGCTGATGGTGCAGAGCCAGGGCTTTGCCGACGTCAACATGGGTCTCGGCATCCTCATCAACGGCCTTGCCGCCCTGATGATCGGCGAAGCCATCACCGGCAAGCAGACGGTGCTGCGCCAACTGGCTGCGCCTTTCGTCGGCGCGATCGTCTACTACCAACTCGTCTCGCTCTGCCTTGCCGCCGGCATGCCGCCGCCCGACCTCAAGCTTGCCACCGGCCTGTTCGTGCTGACCATGCTGGCCCTGCCCAGCCTGAAGCTCAGCCGCGGACCCGCCGCCGCCAAGGAAACGTTCCGCGAATAGGCACTGATGATCATGTCCAAAGACCTCGCAGCCATCGAAAACATGGATGCAGCCGACCCGCTGCGCGGTTTCCGCAGCCGTTTCCTCCTGCCCGAGGGCGTCGTCTATCTCGACGGCAATTCGCTCGGGCCGGCGTCGCCGGCCGTCTTTGCCGAACTGGAAAAGGCGGCGAAGGAGGAATGGGCCAACGGCCTGATCCGAAGCTGGAACACCGCCGGCTGGTTCAACCTGCCGCTGGAACTCGGCGACCGTATCGGCCGGCTGGTCGGCGCGGCGAAGGGCCAGACCGTGGTGGCCGACACCACCTCGATCAACATCTACAAGGCGCTGCACGCAGCGCTTGCGCTTCGCCCGGACCGCAATGTCATCGCCGCCGAAAGCGGCAGTTTCCCGACCGACCTCTATATGGCCGAAGGTGTCGCCTCGACCCGTCCGGGTACCTTGCTCAAGCTGGAAGGCGTTGACGCGGCAAGCATCGAAGACCTGATCGACGACAGGACGGCGGTCGTGCTGGTCAATGAGGTCAACTACAAGACCGGCGCGTTGCGCGACATGGCGGCACTGACCCGCAAAATCCATACCGCCGGCGCGCTTGTGATCTGGGACCTGTGCCACAGCGCGGGCGCTTTGCCGGTCGATCTCGACGGCGCCAAGGCCGACTTTGCCGTCGGCTGCACCTACAAATATCTGAACGGCGGTCCGGGTTCGCCGGCCTTCATCTACGCCGCGCACAAGCACCATGCCGGCATCGTGCAGCCGCTCAGCGGGTGGTGGGCCCATGCCCGCCCCTTTGCCATGGAACATAGCTTCGCCGGCGGCGAAGGCATCCGCCGCTTCCAGTGCGGCACCCAGCCGATGCTGTCGCTCAGGGCATTGAAGGGAGCGCTCGACATCTGGGATGACGTCGACATGCAGGCCCTGCGCCAAAAGAGTATTGCGCTGACCGACCTGTTCATCGAACTGGTCGAAGCACGGTGCGGCCAGCACGGCGTGGTGCTGGAAACCCCGCGCGACGGCAAAGCTCGCGGCAGCCAGGTCTCCTTCTCGCATGCCAACGCCTATGAGGTGATGCAGGCGCTGATCGAGCGCGGCGTCATCGGCGATTTCCGCGCGCCCTCCATCATGCGTTTCGGCTTCACGCCGCTCTACACCAGCTACCGCGATGTGTGGGATGCGGTTGAAATCCTCGCGGACATCTTCGCAAGCGGTGCGTGGAAAGACCCGCGCTTTGCCGTCAGGTCGGCGGTTACCTGAAATTCCCCGCCCCCTGCGGGGAGCGGAGCGGGAGCGCAGCGCAATAGCGCTTCACACCCCGAGATAACGGTCCTGAAGTTCCGGCGTCAGCGCTTCGGGCTTGCCCTCGAATACGGTGACGCCCTTTTCCAGCACGAAGCAGCGATCGGCCACCGGCAAGAGCTCCGAAAGTGTCTTGTCGACGACAAGGATCGACTGGCCCGCAGCCTTGAGCTTGCGCAGCGCAGCCCAGATGTCGTGCCTTATAACCGGAGCCAGCCCTTCGGTCGCCTCGTCGAGGATCAGCAGGCGCGGATTGGTCATCAGCGCGCGGCCGATGGCAAGCATCTGCTGTTCGCCACCCGAAAGCGTGTTGGCATACTGGCCAAGCCGTTCGCCGAGGCGAGGGAAAAGCTCCGTCACCCGCGCCAGCGTCCAATCGCTGCCGCGCGCTGCGACCAAAAGGTTTTCCTCGACCGTCAGGTTCGGGAAGCAGCGACGGCCTTCCGGCACCAGCCCGAGCCCTTGCTGGGCGATGCGATGCGGCTGCTGGCCGGCAATTTCCTGGCCGGCAAAATTGATCGAGCCGCCGCGCGGCTTGACCATGCCGAGGATCGAGCTGATCGTGGTCGTCTTGCCCATGCCGTTGCGGCCCATGAGCGCCACCACCTCGCCGTCCTCGACCGACAGGTCGACGCCGAACAGCGCCTGTGAAGCGCCGTAGAACGACTCGACGCCTTTGAGGGACAACAGGCTCATGCCGTGTCTCCCAGATAGGCGCGGCGCACTTCCGGATTGGCGCGGATTTCGTCGACCGTGCCGGTGGCGATGACCCGGCCATAGACCAGCACCGAGATGCGGTCGGCCAGCGCGAACACGGCATCCATGTCATGTTCGACCAGCAGGATCGGCGCTTCATGGCGAAGCGCGTCGAGGAAAGCGGTCAGCCGCTTCGACCCGTCGGGGCCAAGCCCCGCCATCGGCTCGTCAAGCAGGAAGGCCTTCGGGCCAAGCGCCAGCGCGATCGCGACTTCAAGCTGGCGGCGTTCGCCATGCGACAGTTCGGCAGCCGGCACACTCGCCCTGTTTTCCAGCCCCACCCGTTCCAGCATCGCCATCGCCGGTTCGGTCAGGCTCTTGTCGCTCACGACCGGCCGCAGGAAGCGGAAGCTCGAGCCCTGCCGTGCCTGCACCGCCAGCATGACATTGCGCAACGCGGTGAACTCAGGCGCCAGCGATGAAATCTGGAAGCTGCGGCCAAGACCGCGCCGCGCCCGCGCCGCCATGTCGAGGCCGGCCATGTCCTGTCCGAGGAAACGGATCGAACCGCCGTCCGGCGTCAAGGAACCGGAAATCTGGTGGATCAGTGTGCTTTTGCCGGCCCCGTTCGGGCCGATCAGCGCGTGGATTTCGCCGGCGCGCAGATCGAGGCTGACGCCATCGGTCGCCTTCAGCGCGCCGAAATTCTTGCGGAGATCGGTGAGTTGGAGGATCGCTTCAGCCATGCCGCGCCCTCCCCGCCACAAGGCCGAGCAGACCGCCGCGCGCGAACAGAACGACGCCGAGAAGCACCAGGCCGAGGAAGAATTGCCATCGTTCTGTGATGCCGCCGAGCGCATATTCGAACAGCACATAGACCATCGCGCCCGCAATCGGGCCGAACAACCGGCCCTTGCCGCCAAGAATGATCAGCACGATCAGTTCACCCGACATCTGCCACGACAGCATGGACGGGCTGACGAAGCGGTTGAGGTCGGCAAACAGCGCCCCGGCAAGGCCGGTCACCATCGCGGAGATGACGAAGGCGACAAGCTTGATCCTAAACGGCGCGATGCCGACGGCGGAGAGGCGGGTGGTGTTTTGCCGTGCCGCCTCAAGTGCTGCGCCGAAGCGCGAACCGCGTAACAGCCAGAACAGGCACACCGCCGCCGCCAGCACGCCGAGGCAGACGAGGAAATAGGGTAATGGCTGCGCCGTGTTCACGCCGGGAAAGGTGTTGCGCACGTAAAGCGACAGCCCGTCTTCGCCGCCATAGTCGGGCCACGACACGGCGAAGTAGTAGATCATCTGCGCGAAGGCGAGCGTGATCATGATGAAATAGACGCCGGAGGTGCGTAGGCTGATGGCTCCAATAGGCAGCGCAACCAGTCCGCACAGCAGGACCGCCACCAGCCAGATCACCGGCATCGAGGTTGTGGCCGGCAGGCCGAACAGCACCGTCTCGCCATTGAAGGCGTGCGTTGCAAGGATGCCGGCGACGTAGCCGCCGAGGCCGAAGAAGGCGGCGTGGCCGAACGACACCAGCCCGCCGAGGCCGAGCGCGATGTTGAGGCCAAGCGCTGCCAGCGCGAGAATGACGATGCGGGTGGCGAGCGTGATGTAGAAGGTTTCGCCCGACGCTGCTGCCAGCAAGGGCACCACGAGCAACAAAAGCGCCAGCACGCCGTTGGCGATGGTTTCGCGCGACACCGCCATCAGCCTTGCCCCGCGAAAAGGCCGCGCGGCTTGAAGGCCAGGATCAGCGCCATGACGATATAGATCAGCATCGAGGCAAGCGCTGCCCCGACCATGGTGGCCTGCGAGGCGGGCAGCGCGAGCGCCACCAGCTTGGGCAAGAGGAAACGGCCCATCGTATCGACCAGCCCGACAAGGATCGCGCCGACAAGCGCGCCCTTGATCGTGCCGATGCCGCCTATGACGATGACGACGAAGGCAAGGATCAGCGCCGGCTCGCCCATGCCGACCTGCACCGATTGCAGCGCGCCGACCATGGCGCCTGCCAGGCCGGCAAGCGCGGCGCCCAGTGCAAACACCACCGTATAGAGCGTGCGGATATCGACGCCGAGCGCCGCTATCATCTCGCGGTCGGTCTCGCCGGCGCGGATGCGCATGCCGAGCCGCGTGCGCGAAATCAGCAGATAGAGGCCGACGGCGACGAGGATGCCGACGCCGATGATCGCCAGCCGGTAGAGCTGGTATTGGCCGCCGCCCGGCAGCGGCACCGCGCCCTGCAGCAGCGGCGGAATGTCGAGATAGAGCGGAAACGAGCCGAACAGCCAGCGCGTGCCTTCCGACAGGATGAGGATCAGCGCGAACGTCGCCAGCACCTGGTCGAGATGGTCGCGCTCATAGAGCCGGCGAACGATCGTAACCTCCATCAGCGCGCCCGCGGCGGCAGCGGCGACAAGGCTTGCGGCAAGGCCGATCCAGAACGAGCCGGTCGCCGCCGCGATTGCCGCGCAGGCGAAAGCGCCGATCATGTAGAGCGAGCCGTGGGCAAGGTTGATGAAGCCCATGACGCCGAAGATCAGCGTCAAGCCGGCCGCGATCAAAAACAGCATGACGCCGAGCTGCAAGCCGTTCAGAAGCTGTTCGATGATGAGGGCGGCGGTCACAAGGGCCTTCGATGGCTGGGTGCGGGGTCAATCGACGCGTACGGTCCGATATCCCGTGCAAAGGATACGGCGGTGCGGGACGCATCGAGATTTGCGAAGCGCCCTCCCCCCGAAAACGGAGAGAGGGCAGCAGTCGATCTTACATCTTGCACTGTTCGGCGTAGGCGTCGCCGTGCTTTTCAAAGGCGGTCGCGATGATCTTGTTGGTCAGGACATCGCCTTCCTTCACCACTTCGCGAACATAGATGTTCTGGATCGGATGGTTGTTGGTGTTGAAGGAGAACTCGCCGCGCACCGACTTGAAGTCGGCAGCCTTGAGCGCCGCGCGGAAGGCGTCCTTGTCCTTCACGCTCGCCTTGGAAAGCGCCGACAGGATCAGGTTCGCGGTATCCCAGCTCTGCGCCGCATAGATCGAAGGCAGGCGGTTGTATTCCTTCTGGAAGGCTTCCACGAAGGCCTTGTTGGCCTCGTTATCGAGATCCTTCGACCAGCTTGCCGAGTTCTTGACGCCGAGCGCGGCGTCACCGATCGCCGGCAACACGTCCTGGCTGAACGAGAAGCTTGGCCCCAGCACCGGAATGCCGACGCCCGACTGGGCGTACTGCTTCATGAAGGCGATGCCCATGCCGCCGGGCAGGAAGAAGAACACCGAATCCGCACCCGAAGCGCGGATCTGTGCGATTTCGGCCGCATAGTCGGTCTGGCCGACCTGCGTATAGAGCTCGCCGGCCAGTTCGCCCTTGTAGTAGCGCTTGAAGCCGGTCAGCGAATCCTTGCCGGCCGGATAGTTGGGCGCAAGGATGAAGGTCTTCTTGTAGTCCTTGTTGGCATACTGGCCCATCGCCTCATGGAAATTGTCGTTCTGGTAGGCGACGTTGAAATAGTTCTTGTTGCAGTTGGCCCCGGCCAGCGCCGAAGGACCTGCGTTCGGCGAAAGATAGATCACGTCCTGCGCGACAGTGTTCGGCACGACGGCCATGGCGAGGTTCGACCAGATGATGCCGGTCATCAGGTCGACCTTGTCGCTCTGGATCATCTTTTCCGCGATCTGCACGGCCAGTTCAGGCTTCTGGGCATCGTCTTCCACGACGAGTTCCACGTCCTTGTTGCCGGACTGCTTCATCGCCAGCGTGAAGGCATCGCGCATATCGACGCCAAGGCCAGCGCCGCCGCCAGACAGCGTGGTGATCACGCCGATCTTCACCGGCTCGGCCTGGGCCAATCCCGATACCGTCAATGAAAGGCCAAGCAGGCTGGCCGCCAGAATTCCACGCATACTGTTCTCCTCCTAGGGTGGTCGTTTTTGGGCTTTACGTCAGAGCCTGGTGCGAACTTTCCAGAGTTCCGGAAACAGTTCAACCTCCAGCATCTTTTTAAGATAGGAAACGCCTCCCGTGCCGCCGGTGCCGCGCTTGAGGCCGATGATGCGCTCGACCGTGGTGACATGGTTGAAACGCCAGCGGCGGAAATAGTCTTCGAAATCGACAAGCTTCTCGGCCAGTTCGTAAAGCACCCAGTAGCGGTGCGGCTCACGATAGATCGCCTGCCATGCCGCAAGCACTTCCTCGCTTTCGGGGCGTGTTTCGCGCCAGTCGGTCCGCTTGCCATCCGTGCCAATGTCGAAACCGTTGCGGCCCAGCAGCAGGATCGCCTCATCGTAGAGCGACGGCTCTGCAAGGATTGCCTCCAGCTTTTCGAGCAGGTCGGGACGGTGCTTGTGCGGACCCAGCATGGCAAGGTTGCGGTTGCCGGCAAGGAACTCGATCGCCCGGTATTGCCACGATTGGAAGCCGGAGGACTGCCCGAGTGAGCTGCGAAACTCCGTGTATTCGCTGGGCGTCATCGTGCGCAGCACGTCCCAGGCGTTGTTGAGCTGTTCGAGGATACGCGCCACGCGCGACAGCATCTTGAAGCAGGGCTGAACGTCGTCGGCCCGCACGCAGGCAATCGCCGAGCGCAGTTCGTGCAGGGCAAGCTTCATCCACAATTCGGAGGTCTGGTGCTGGATGATGAACAGCATCTCGTCATGCGCGGTCGAAAGCGGCTCCTGCGCGTCGAGCACTTTTTCCAGATGCAGATAGTCGCTGTAGGACATGCGTCCCTTGAACGACATCTGCGCGCCTTCGCCGGATGGATCGTAGGCTTCGCTCATTGTGGGCGCTCCGTTCTCAGCCGGAAGCGCTGGATCTTGCCGGTCTGCGTCTTCGGCAGCGCTTCCACGAACCTGACCGAGCGCGGGTATTTGTAAGGCGCAATCGTCGCCTTGACGTGATCCTGCAGCCGCTTGACCGTGGTCGCGTCACCGGCCACGCCCTTGACCAGCACGACATAGGCCTCGACGATCTCGCCCCGGTCGGTGTCCGGCGCGCCGATCACCGCGCATTCGGCCACTTCGTCATGGGCAAGAAGCGCCGCCTCAACCTCCGGTCCGGCAATGTTGTAGCCGGCGCTGACGATCATATCGTCGGAGCGGGCGGCAAAATGGAAGAAGCCGTCCTCGTCCTGCACGAAGGAATCGCCGGTCAGGTTCCAGCCGTCGCGGACATAGTTGCGCTGGCGGTCATCGGCCATGTAGCGGCAGCCGGTCGGCCCGCGCACGGCGAGCCGGCCCACGGTGCCGCGCGGTACTTCGTTCATGTCTTCATCGACAATGCGCGCCTCATAGCCGCTGACAGCTTTGCCGGTCGAAGCCGGCTTCATGTCCTCGAAGCGGTTGGAAATGAAGATGTGCAGCATCTCGGTCGCACCGATGCCGTCGAGGATCGGCTTGCCGGTCTTCGCCACCCATTCCTCGAATACCGGCCCTGGCAAGGTCTCGCCGGCCGAAACCGCGACGCGCAGCGACGACAGGTCGGCACCCTCGTCCATCGCCTTCATCATCGCCCGGTAGGCGGTCGGAGCGGTGAAGCTGATCGTCGCCTTATAGGTTTCGATGATCTCGATCATGTTGGGCGGCGAGGCGTTTTCCAGAAGCGTCGCGGTGGCGCCGAAACGCAGCGGGAAGATCGCAAGCCCGCCAAGGCCGAAGGTGAAGGCAAGCGGCGGCGAACCGACGAACACGTCGTCGGGCGTCACGCCGAGAACTTCCCTGGCATAGCCGTCGGCGATGATGAGCAGGTCGCGATGAAAATGCATCGTCGCCTTGGGCACCCCCGTTGTGCCCGAGGTGAAGCCAAGCAAGGCGACGTCGTCGCGCCCGGTTTTGACAGCTTCGAAGCGAACGGATTTGGAGAGCGCGATACGGTCCAGTTCGGCATCGTGATTGGCGGTACCGTCGAAGCCGATCACCTTGGTCAGGAAGGCGCTGTCCTTGGCGCAGGCCACCATCTCGTCCATCAGGCGGGTGTCGCACAGCGCCAGCCCGATTTCGGCCTTGTCGACGATCTTGGCCAGTTCGCCGGCGCGCAGCATCGGCATGGTGTTGACCACGACGGCGCCCGCCTTGGTCGCCGCCAACCAGCACGCCACCATGGCCGGGTTGTTGGCGGAGCGGATCAGGATGCGGTTGCCGGGCTTGACCCCGTAGTCCTCGACCAGCGCGTGCGCCAGCCGGTTCGTCCAGTCGGACAGTTCCTTATAGGTGCGCCGGCGGCCGTTGCCGATCAGCGCGGTGTGGTCGCCGAAACCCTTGTCGACCATGCGGTCGGTCAGTTCGACAGCCGCGTTGAGGTGGTCTGGATATTGGAAGCCATCGAGCAGGAAGGCCGGCCATTGGTCGGCCGGCGGAAGGTTGTCGCGCGTGAACGTATCGATATGCGCCGTAGGCCCAAGCATGGCAGTGATTTCCTCCCTGCGGCAGACGCCACGCGGCCTCCCGGCAACCAGGCCTTGTAAAAGGCGGGCCGTCTCGCATGGCATCTGTCGACCGGAAAAGCATGACATTTGCCGGAAATTATTTCAAGCCTAAAGTTTCTTGGGAACCGATATTGACTTCGCACCCGGCAGCATCGCAGCTAGGGTCAGGAGCAAAATGACTGCCTGGAGGACGCCCGTGCTTACCCGCCGCATCGAAAACTGGAGCGACGCCTATACCAACGGCGCGCATATTGCCGGCGGCGAGCGCTGGCCCGCCGCCTGGGTGGAGCCTGCCCGCAGCTTCAGGGAAAGCCTGGGGGCGGACAAGGCCAAGCTCGACCTCGCTTACGGCGAAAAGGAACGCAACCGCTTCGACCTGTTCCTGCCGCAGGGCACGGCGAAGGGCCTCGTCGTTTTCGTCCACGGCGGCTACTGGATGGCGCTGGACAAGAGCTACTGGTCGAACCTCGCCGCCGGCCCGCTGGCGCATGGATATGCCGTTGCGATGCCCTCCTACACGCTTTGCCCCGACAACCGCATCAGCGGCATCGTCAAGGAGATCGGCGCGGCGATCACCGCGGCCGCCGCGATGGTTGAAGGCCCGGTCATGCTGACCGGTCATTCCGCCGGCGGCCATCTGGTCAGCCGCATGGCCTCCGCCACCTCGCCACTTGCAGGCGATGTCCGCGCCCGGCTCCGCCACGTCATCTCCATCTCCGGCGTACATGATCTCAGGCCGCTCATGCGCACCGCCATGAACGAGACCTTGCGCATCGACGAAGCCGAGGCGCTTGCCGAAAGCCCGGTCCTGTTGCGGCCGATTGAAGGCATCCGCCTCACCTGCTGGGTGGGTGGTGCCGAACGGGCGGAATTTGTGCGCCAGAACGCACTTCTGGCCAACATCTGGACTGGGCTCGAAGCCGAGACGGCCACGTTGGTCGAGCCCGACCGGCACCATTTCAGCGTTATCGACGGCCTTGCCGATCCGGCCCATGCCCTGACCCGCTGCCTGCTGGCAGAATAGCAGTCAAAGACGCAGCCATCCGGCCCAGTTTCCCATTCAAGCTCGCTTTCATTTTTTCAATTGCATTTTTTTGCAATCGATAATACGTAATTGAAAATTGCGAATGAGGGGGACGGCATCATGGCAGTAAAGCCCGAAGTCACGGCATTCTTCGATCCGAGAACATGGTCGGTGCAATATGTCGTTGCCGACGCGGCGCAAAAGAAATGCGCCATCATCGATCCGGTTTATGATTTCGATGAAAAGTCCGGACAGACCGCATCGACCAATGCCGACCGTCTGCTCGAATTCGTCGACGCCAAGGGCTACACGGTCGAGTGGATACTCGACACCCATCCGCACGCCGACCATTTCTCGGCTGCCCCCTATCTCAAGCGAAAGACCGGCGCGCCGACGGCCATCGGCGAGAAGATCAAGGACGTGCAAAAACTCTGGAAGGGTTTTTACAACTGGCCGGATTTCCCCGCCAACGGTTCGCAATGGGACCACCTGTTCGCTGACGGCGACACCTTCAGGGTCGGCGATATCGACGCCCGCGTCATGCACTCGCCCGGTCACACGCTGGCCTCGATCACCTATGTCGTCGGCGACGCCGCCTTCGTCCACGACACGCTGTTCATGCCCGACAGCGGCACCGCCCGCGCCGATTTTCCAGGCGGCAGCGCCAGGGCGCTGTGGAGCTCGATCCAGGCGATCCTCGCCTTGCCCGACGACACCCGTATCTTCACCGGCCACGACTATCAGCCCGGCGGCCGCGAACCCTTGTGGGAATCGACCGTGGCCGAACAGAAGGCGAAGAACTCGCATATGTCGAAAGTGAAGACCGAGGCGGAATTCGTCGCGCTGCGCGAAGGGCGTGACAAGACCTTGCCGATGCCGAAGCTGATCCTGCATTCGCTGCAGATCAACACCAATGGCGGGCGCTTGCCCGAACCGGAAGCCAACGGTACGCGCTATCTGAAGATACCGCTCGACCTTTTGAAAGGAGCGCCGTGGGGATGAACCCGGTCATCGTCAGAGCCGAACGGCTTTCCTGCGAGGCAGCCGACCTCAAGTCGAATGTCGAGGAGGCATCGGCCTTCCTCAAGAAACTGTCCAACCCCGACCGCCTGCTGGTCTGCTGCGCGTTGGCCGATGGCGAACGCTCGGTGCGCGAACTGGAAGACCTGCTCGGCATCCGCCAGCCCGGCCTGTCGCAACAGCTTGCCGAACTGCGCGAAGCAGGCCTGATCGCGGGCCGCAAGGAGGGCAAGCAGGTGTTCTACACATTGGCCGACCCGCGCATCGAGACGTTTATCGGCACCATGCACGCACTGTTTTGCCAACGCCCCTGACAACACAAACTCAAGGAGACTGCCATGAGCTTCAATGTCGGTACGCCTGACCGCATCGTGCGTGTCATCCTCGGCCTTCTGCTTCTCGTCGTCCCGTTCGTCACCAACTGGGCGCTGTTCAACAACCCGGTATGGGTCTGGATTTCGGTCATTGCCGGCTTGGTGCTGATCTTCACCGGCGTCGTTCGTTTCTGCCCCGCCTATCGCATCCTCAACATGTCCACAGCGAAGAAAGACTGATGATGACCGAGTTCACGCCGGTAGCCTCGTTCTTCGGCGGAACGCTGATCGGCCTTGCCGCTGTCCTGTTGATGGCGCTGCATGGCCGCATCGCCGGCATGACCGGCATCCTCTCCGGCCTCATACCGCCCACTGTACCTGACTGGAACTGGCGATTGGCGTTCCTCGCCGGCGCGGTCGCGGCGCCGGCCCTCATCGTAGGTCTTGGCGGCTTCGCCATCCCGTTCCGGAGCGATGTGCCGACACCTTGGCTCGTCATCGGCGGGCTCATCGTCGGCGTCGGCGTGCATTTCGGCGCGGGCTGTCCGTCCGGCCACGGCGTGTGCGGCATCGCCCGCCTGTCGCGGCGCTCGATTGCGGCAACTTGCGTCTTCATGGCCTCGACCGCGGTGACGGTATTCGTCGTCCGCCACGTGCTCGGAGGGTTCGCGTGATGCGCAATCTCGCCGCCCTGCTCATCGGCGCAATCTTCGGCACCGGCATCGCCATCTCCGGCATGATCAACCCGGCCAAGGTGCAGAACTTCTTCGATTTCGCCGGCACCTTTGACCCGTCGCTCGCCTTCGTCATGGGCGGCGCGCTTTTGGTGACCTTCGTCGGCTACCGATTGGTGCTCAAGCGCCCCAATCCGACCTTTGACACCAGCTTCCATCTGCCCTCGAAAAGCAAACTCGACCTGCCCTTGCTGGGTGGTGCGGCCACTTTCGGCATCGGCTGGGGCATCACCGGCTTTTGCCCCGGCGGTTCAATCCCCGCGCTCGGTCTGGCCGAGCCTTCGGCGCTGATCTTCATCGCGGCGATGGTTGTTGGCATCGCCCTTGCTCGCATCGCCGGCAACGTGCGGCAGGCTTCGGCCTCAATTGACGCCACCACCAACGGCTAACCATCGCGTGGTACCGTCCGCGCCGCTGTGCTGAGCCATACCGCTCGCGCTTGATCCGGCTATAGTGCGCCAACCATCGGATCAGAACGGGGAACAGGGATGAACGCACCGGCCAAGAGCAACCGCAAGGTCATAATCACCTGTGCCGTGACCGGCTCGATCCATACGCCGTCGATGTCGCCGCATCTGCCGGTAACGGCGAGCGAGATCGCCGATGCGGCGGTCGGCGCGGCGGAAGCAGGCGCCGCCATCATCCACCTTCATGCGCGCAATCCGGTGGACGGCCGACCCGACCAGAACCCGGACCTTTTCTCGCCCTTCCTGTCGGTCATCAAGCAGCGCTCGAACTGCGTCGTCAACATCACCACCGGCGGTGCCGCAACGATGACCATCGACGACCGCCTCAAACCAGCCAAGATCTTCAAGCCGGAGGTTGCCTCGCTCAACATGGGTTCGATGAATTTCGGCCTCCACCCGATGCTGAACCGCTTCACCGAGTTCAAGCATGACTGGGAGCGGCCCTATCTCGAAGGTTCGAAGGACCGCGTCTTCAAGAACACCTTCGCCGACATCGAGTACATCTTGAAGACCTGCGCCGACAACGGCACCCGCTTCGAATTCGAGTGTTACGACATCGGCCATCTCTACACGCTGGCCCATTTCGCCGAACTCGGCATCGTCAAGCCGCCCTTCTTCGTCCAGAGCGTGTTCGGCATACTGGGTGGCATTAGCGCGCACTACGAAGACGTCGCCCACATGCACCGCACCGCGACCCGGCTGTTCGGCTCGGACTTCCAGTGGTCGGTGCTTGGTGCGGGACGCAACCAGCTGCCGGTTGCCTCGATGTCCGTCGCGCTCGGCGGCCACGTCCGCGTCGGGCTGGAGGATTCGCTATGGGCAGGTCCCGGCAAGCTCGCCCGCTCGAATGCCGAGCAGGTCGAGAAGGCCCGGCTCATCATCGAGAACATGGGCCTCGAGGTCGCAACGCCCGACGAAGCCCGTGCGCTGCTCGACCTCAAGGGCGGCGATGCGGTGGCTTTCTGACGGCCACCGCAACCAGGCCTGCATGCTTGCCTCAGCCCGCCACGTCGAACTGCAGCGGCTTGGCTGAATCGATCGCCGTATTTTCACGCAATTCCGCCAGCACCTTCTCGGGGAACGGCGCATCCAGGTAGAGCAGGGCGATGGCGTCGCCGCCCGGACGGTTGCGGCCAAGCTGGAAGTTGGCGATGTTGACGCCGTTCTTGCCGCACAACGTGCCGAGCAGGCCGATGATGCCCGGCGCATCGGCATTGGTCGTATAGAGCATGTGCTGGCCGACCTCGGCATCGAGGTTGATGCCCTTGATCTGGATGAAGCGCGGCTTGCCGTCCGAGAAGCAGGTGCCGGCAATGGCGCGCGTCCTGTGCTCGGTCTTCACCGTCAGCTTGATGTAGCCGTCGAACACACCGGACTTGTCGCGCTTCACTTCGGCTACGATGATGCCGCGCTCCTTCACCATGATCGGCGCGGACACCATGTTGACGTCGGAGACCTGCGGCCGGATCAGGCCGGCAAGCGTGGCGCTGATCAGCGCGCGCGTATTCATCGTCGCCGTCTGTCCGTCGAACAAGATCTCTACTTCCTTGATCGGGTCTTCCGTGACCTGCCCGACAAACGCGCCCAGCACTTCCGCCAGCTTGACGAACGGCTTCAGCCGCGGCGCTTCTTCGGGCGTAATCGCCGGCATGTTGATGGCGTTGGAAACCGCACCCTTGATCAGGTAATCCGACATCTGCTCGGCCACCTGCAGCGCCACGTTTTCCTGCGCCTCTTCGGTAGAGGCACCCAGATGCGGCGTGCAGACGACATTTTCCAGGCCGAACAGCGGGCTTTCCGTTGCCGGCTCCACCTCGAACACGTCGATGCCGGCGCCCGCCACCTTGCCGCTGTTCAGCGCCGCCACGAGATCGGCCTCGACGATCAGCCCGCCGCGCGCGCAATTGATGATGCGCACGCCGTCCTTCATCTTCGCGATCGCTTCGGCATTGATGATGCCGCGCGTCTTGTCCGTCATCGGCGTGTGCAGCGTGATGAAATCGGAGCGGGCGAACAGTTCGTCCAGTTCCACCTTGTCCACGCCAAGCTCTTCGGCCCGGCTGTCGGACAGGAACGGATCGAAGGCAACGACGTGCATCTTGAGGCCGACGCCGCGCGTCGCCACGATGGAGCCGATATTGCCGCAACCGATGACGCCAAGCGTCTTGCCGGTGATCTCGACGCCCATGAAGCGGTTCTTCTCCCACTTGCCGGCCTGCGTCGAGGCATTGGCCTCGGGCAGCTGGCGGGCAAGCGCGAACATCAGCGCAACGGCGTGCTCTGCGGTGGTGATCGAATTGCCGAAGGGCGTGTTCATGACGATGATGCCTCGGCGCGAGGCAGCGGGGATATCGACATTGTCGACGCCGATGCCGGCGCGGCCGACCACCTTCAGGTTGGTCGCCGCACCGAGCAGCTTTTCGGTGACCTTGGTGGCCGAGCGAATGGCGAGGCCGTCATACTGGCCGATGATCTCAAGCAGCTTCTCCTTGTCCTTGCCGACCTCGGGCAAATAGTCGACGTCGACGCCGCGATCCTTGAAGATCTGCACGGCGGTGGGGGAAAGCTTGTCGGAAACAAGAACGCGGGGCATTGGCTTGGTCCTCATGTCGGCGCTGCCTTCATCAAAGGCGCAGCGCAAAGTTCGGTGAAAGGTGGAATGGGTGGGGGGCTTGGGAGGCAGCGGCCCCCACCCTGGCCTTTTCAGGCCCTGTTCGTCAGGCGGCAGCCTTGAGGCCGGTCTTCTGCTGGGCAAAAGCCCAGTCCAGCCACGGCATCAGCGCCTCGACATCGGCGGTTTCGACCGTCGCGCCGCACCAGATGCGCAGGCCGGCAGGCGCATCGCGATAATGGCCGATGTCATAGGCCACGCCTTCCTTGTCCAGCAACGACACCAGCCCCTTGGCGAAAGCGGCCTGGCCATCAGCGTCGAGTGCCGCAACCGCCGGATCGACGATCGACAGGCAAACGGAGGTATTCGACCGCGTCGCCGGATCGACGGCCAGATGGCCAAGCCACGGCGAGTCCGCCACGAAGCGCTCGATTGCGGCTGCATTGGCATCGACGCGCGCCCTCAGCGCCGTAAGCCCGCCAATGGCCTTGGCCCAGCCAAGCGTGTCGAGATAGTCCTCGACGCACAGCATCGACGGCGTGTTGATCGTCTCGCCCTTGAAGATGCCTTCTATCAGCTTGCCGTTCGAGGTCAGGCGGAAAATCTTCGGCAGCGGCCATGCCGGCTTGTAGCTTTCCAGACGCTCGACGGCGCGCGGGCTGAGGATCAGCATGCCGTGCGCGCCCTCGCCACCCAGCACTTTTTGCCAGGAGAAAGTCACCACATCGAGCTTGGAGAAATCGAGGTTCTGCGCAAACGCCGCCGAAGTGGCGTCGCAAATGGTCAGCCCCTTGCGGTCTGCCGGGATGAAATCGGCGTTGGGCACGCGCACGCCGGACGTGGTGCCGTTCCAGGTGAAGACAACGTCGCGGTCGAAATCGATCTGCTTCAGGTCAGGCAGCACGCCATAGGGCGCCTCGATGCGGCGCACGTCGCCAAGCTTCAACTGCTTGACCACGTCGGTGATCCAGCCCGAACCGAAGGATTCCCAGGCGACCATGTCGACGCCGCGTTCGCCGAGCAGCGACCACAGCGCCATCTCGACAGCACCGGTGTCCGATGCCGGCACGATGCCGATGCGATGCGTCGAAGGCACTTCGAGCACCTCGCGCGTCAGATCGATCGCCTGTTCGAGCTTGGCCTTGCCGATCTTGGCGCGGTGCGAACGGCCAAGCACGGCATCGTTCAGCGCCTCGACCGACCAGCCGGGGCGTTTCGCGCAAGGACCAGAAGAAAAATTGGGATTTGCCGGACGCACGTCCGGCTTGGGGAAAGTCGTCATCGTGGTCTATCCTTCCAGATAGTAAGCTCCTCGTTGGGGAGGAGTGGCCCACGGACGGCGATATGCCTCAACTTGCCGGGCGTCAAGAGAAAAGTTTTTGTCGTTTCCGGGATACTACCAAAGCATCACGAATTGCCCCATGAGAGTAGGCAACAACGAAAACGGCGAGCCAAGGCCCGCCGCTTCAGATCGAACTTGGCCTGATATTTACCAGAGGTCGTAACGCAGGCCGACCTTGATCTGGTGGTTGTCGACGCCCTTCTGGATCGAATAGGCCGAAGCACTGTCGAGGCGCGCATATTCGGCGTCCGGGGCCGACATGAACTGGTAGCCGAGATCGACGACGACGTTCTTCGACAGTTGATAGGCGAGGCCGGCGTTAAGCGTGTAGGCCAACGAATACTGGGTCTTGCTGTCAGTTATGTTGGTGCTGTTGGCCGGTGTCACGAGGTCGGTGTAAGCCAGGCTTGCATCACGTTTGCTTTGCATGAGGCCGATACCGGCACCGATGTAAGGCGTTAAGCCGACATAGGTGCCGAGATCGACATAGGCGTTGACGATTGCCGTGCGGGCGCTGTTTTCAACACGGGACGTTGCGATATCGACGCCCGGATTGACTTCCGAAGCCGTGACCTCATTGCCCGGCATGACGCCGAAGTTGATGTCGCTGCGCAGATAGTCGTTGAAATGGTAGCCGAAGCCGACGCTGGCAAATATCGGCTTTTCGCGTTCGGAGTAACCGACGGTTGGCGAACCGAAGTCGACATTGCTGTAGCTGTCATTGGCAAGATACGCGACATCGCCGCGCAGATACCAGCCCGAGCCGATCTCGACCGGCGTATATTCAGGCGCCTGATCGACATAGATCGGAGGATCGTAGTCAGCCGCCAGCACCGCCGTGAAGGGTAGCGCGACCGTTGCGGCCAATGCCAGCGCAATGCGAGATTTCAGCTTCATGTCACCAGCTCCCGAGGTTGGCGCTGGTAGAATCGGAAATGCCCAGCCGCCGTTTCAAGGGTATTGTTAACCATACAGGTTAAGTGGCGGTTAAGGATAACAGGAAGTTACGAAATGAATTTCAGCAGTTCGGAAATCATTTCCAGCACGCAAATGAAAACCGCCCGGCGCTGGGCCGGGCGGTGTTTCGACTTGGCTTGAGAAGAACGTTACTTGGTGTAGACCGGCTCCGGTTCGTAGGCGACCTGTGGTTCGTCGCACTTGCTGTTTCCGTTGAAGGAGTAGCGTAGGCCGCCGCGCACTTCATGCACATTGAGGCCCCGGTCAAAGCCCGGGCCGGCACCGCCGCCAGCATCAAGCTCGAACATCCGGCCGCCATTGATATGGCTGAAGCGATAGCCGACATCCACGTCGAGATTGCGTGTCAGGCAGTAGGATGCACCGGCTGACAGCGAGTAGGCGAACCGCCAGCCCTTGCCGCCGCCATGCTCGGTCACGGTGCAGGTGGTGGGGTCGGTCGGATCGGTACAAATCTGGTTGTTGAGCGTGTCCCACTTCACATGCGCGCCGCCGATGCCGCCGCCGATGTAAGGCGTAACCTTGTGCCAGGTGCCGAGATCGACATAGGCGTTGGCGAGCAGCAGCCACCCCGAATAGGCCGTGGTGTCAACGGACGAGCAAGGCGTGCCGCCGCAATCGCCCACAGTCGCGCCGCGGAACTTGGACTTGGCCAGCCAGTCCAGCGTCACGTCGGTGCGCAGATGCTCGTTGATCTGGTAACCGACGCCGGCTCCAGCTGAAAAGGCGCTCTTGAGGCTGCCTTCCGTGAAGGAGTTGGTGCCGGGCGGTGGCCCGTAGACGATGTAGTCAGCACCCCGGAACTTCGACCAGTGATAGTCGATATCGCCACGAATGTACCAGCCGCCATAGTCAGCAGCCTCCTGATAGACGACAGGCGGCGCCTGCTCTACCACCGGCTCCATGATGTCCGCTGCAAACACCGGACCGGCAAAACCGATCGCAACCGCAGCCAACATCGCCTTCTTTGCGAAACTGAACATCCTCGTCACCCCTGAATGTCGGGACCCACAACCTGCCCGAAACTGATTGAGTTCGACGTGGATAATGAATTGCAAAGGTTAAGGGCCGTTTAACCTTGATAATTAACCAAGAATCTTTGCGATTGCGGTTTCGGCCCGGACCGTGCGCTCTCCATGCCCATGAAAAAGGCCCGCCGAAGCGGGCCGTTTGGAAAGTGAAATTCCTGCGGGGTCAGGCCGCGTTTCTGGCCTGTGAAATCACCGTGACCAGATCGTCCACCACCGTCTCGACCAGCTTCTGATCGTCGCCTTCCGCCATCACGCGGATCAGCGGCTCGGTGCCGGAAGGACGGATAACGAGCCGGCCGGATTTGCCCAGCCTGTCGCGCGCTTCGTCGATCGCCTGCTTGACCTGCTTGTCCTCAAGCGGCGCGCCGCCGGAAACCCGCACATTCTTCAAAAGCTGCGGCACCGGCTCGAACTTCTTCGAGATTTCGCTGACCGGCTTGTTCTGCCGCTTGATGCAGGCCAGCACCTGCAGCGCCGAAACCAGCCCGTCGCCGGTGGTGGAGAAATCGGACAGCACGATATGGCCGGACTGTTCACCGCCGACATTCAGGCCGTGCGCGCGCATATGCTCGACCACATAACGGTCGCCAACCTTGGTGCGGTGCAGTTGCAGCTTGATCCCTTCGAGGAAGCGCTCGAGGCCGAGATTGGACATGATCGTCGAGACCACACCGCCGCCGGCAAGGCGTCCATTCTGCAGCCAGGATTCGGCAATCAGCGCCATAATCTGGTCGCCATCGACGATCTCGCCATTCTCATCGACGATGACGACGCGGTCGGCGTCGCCGTCGAGCGCGATGCCGATGTCGGCACGCACCTCATGCACCTTCTTCTGCAGGCCGAGCGGATGGGTCGAGCCGCATTCCTTGTTGATGTTGAAGCCGTTCGGATCATCGTTGATGGCGACGACTTCCGCGCCGAGTTCCCAAAGCGCAGCCGGCGCAACCTTGTAGGCAGCGCCATTTGCGCAGTCGACCACGATCCTGAGGCCCGACAGCGACATCGAGCGCGGCAGCGTGCGCTTGGCGAACTCGATATAGCGGTCGTGCACGCCATCGACGCGCTTGGCCCGGCCAAGCCCGTCGGAATCGGCCAGCGCCATCTCGATGTCCTCATCGAGCATCGCCTCGATGCGTTCCTCGATCTCGTCTGACAGCTTGTAGCCGTCAGGGCCGAACAGCTTGATGCCGTTGTCGTGATAGGGGTTGTGCGAGGCCGAGATCATCACGCCGATGTCGGCGCGCAGCGAGCGCACCAGCATGGCAACCGCAGGCGTCGGAATGGGGCCGAGCAGGAACACGTCCATGCCGGCGGCGCACAGTCCGGCCACCAGCGCGTTTTCGATCATATAGCCTGAAAGGCGCGTATCCTTGCCCAGCACGACGCGGTGACGGTGGCTGCCGCGATGAAACGAAAGGCCCGCCGCCATGCCGACGCGCATGGCGATTTCGGCTGTCATTGGAAACTTGTTGGCCCGCCCCCGGATCCCGTCGGTACCGAAATAACGTCCCATCAATTGTTTTCCCTGGCGGTTTCGACAGCAGCATCTAATGCCATAGCCGTCAAAAAATCGATTATCACATTGTGTGATCTAAGGTTACGATTCCTTAGAAAATCGTTCGTTTGGCGTAAATTTCCCGGACTTTGGCGGTGGATTTTCGAAATTTCCGCACTTTCATCAGCCCGTAGCAGACCAGAAGCGCACGTCGCTCACACCTTGACTGGACGCTCTAAACCAAAAAACGCCGCAGCAAATGCCACGGCGTTTTCTGTCTGATCGAACATGGCTCAGCCTTGCGGCTGGGGCTCCATGCCGCCTTCGGGCTCCGAGCCCTTCTTCTTGCCGCGCGCTGCCCCACCGGCCTTCGGCACCGCCGAGCCGCGGCTGGTCGGCGTATCGTCGCCGAGGTCGCGCGAAGGCTTGTTGCCGGCAAGCAGTTCCTTGATCTCGTCACCGGACAGCGTCTCGTATTCGAGCAGACCTTCGGCAAGCGCCACCCAGTCCTTCTTCTTCTTGGTCAGAACGGTCTTGGCGGTCGAATAAGCTTCGTCGATCAGCCGGCGCACTTCGCCATCGATGATCTGCGCCGTCTCTTCCGAGATGTTCTGCTGGCGGGCAACCGAATGGCCGAGGAACACTTCCTCCTGATTGTCACCATAAGCGACATGGCCGAGCTTGTCCGAGAAGCCCCAGCGCGTCACCATCGCGCGCGCCAGCTTGGTCGCCTGCTCGATGTCTGACGACGCACCGGAGGTGATGTTTTCCTTGCCGAACTTGAATTCCTCGGCAACGCGGCCGCCCATCATGATCGCCAGGCGAGAGATCATGTACTTGTAGCTCATCGAGTAGCGGTCGCCTTCCGGCAACTGCATGACCATGCCGAGCGCACGGCCGCGCGGAATGATCGTCGCCTTGTGCAGCGGATCTGCCGACGGCACGTTGAGCGCGAGGATGGCATGGCCGGACTCGTGGTAGGCGGTGAGTTCCTTCTCCGCCTGCGTCATCGCCGACGAACGCCGCTCGGCGCCCATCATGATCTTGTCCTTGGCGTCCTCGAACTCGGCCATGGTGACAAGGCGCTTGTTGCGCCGCGCCGCCATCAGCGCCGCCTCATTGACGAGGTTCATCAGATCGGCGCCGGAGAAGCCCGGCGTGCCGCGTGCGACCGTCTTCAGATCGACATTCGGAGCGAGCGGCACATTGCGGACGTGAACCTTGAGGATCTTCTCGCGGCCGACGATGTCCGGGTTCGGCACCACGACCTGGCGGTCGAAGCGGCCCGGGCGCAACAGCGCGGGATCGAGCACGTCGGGCCGGTTGGTTGCGGCGATGAGGATGATCGACTCATTCGATTCAAAGCCGTCCATTTCGACCAGCAATTGGTTCAGGGTCTGCTCGCGCTCGTCGTTGCCGCCGCCGAGACCGGCACCGCGATGGCGGCCGACCGCGTCGATTTCGTCGATGAAGATGATACAGGGCGCATTCTTCTTGGCCTGGTCGAACATGTCGCGGACACGGCTTGCGCCAACGCCGACGAACATCTCGACAAAGTCGGAACCGGAAATGGTGAAGAACGGCACGTTGGCCTCACCCGCGACCGAGCGGGCGAGCAAGGTCTTGCCGGTGCCGGGAGGGCCGACCAGCAATACGCCGCGCGGAATCTTGCCGCCGAGGCGCTGGAACTTCTGCGGATCGCGCAGGAACTCCACGATTTCCTCGAGGTCTTCCTTCGCTTCATCCACGCCGGCGACGTCCTGGAAGGTTATGCGCCCATGCGCCTCGGTCAAAAGCTTGGCCTTGGACTTGCCGAAGCCCATGGCGCGACCGGAACCGGACTGCATCTGGCGCATGAAGAATATCCACACGCCAAGGATCAGGATCATCGGCAGCCACGAGATCAGATAGCCGAACAGCGTGTTGGAACCATCGGTCTCAGGGCGCGCATTGATGGTGACGTTCTTGCTCTCAAGCCTGGAAACCAGCGACGGGTCGCCCGGCGAATAGGTCTGGAAGCCGGCTGCGCTGTCGGTGTAGTTGCCGCTGATGCGGTCGCCGGCAATCGTCACCGACTTCACCCGGCCCGAATTCACGTCCAGCAGGAACTGCGAATAGGGAACATCCGTCGAAGCCCCGCGCGTCTGCGGCGTCTGGAACAGATTGAAGAGAGCGATAAGCAGGACGGCTATGATCGCCCACAGCGCAAGGTTGCGATAGTTCGGATTCATCGATTGTCCCGTTGGCGGCGAGCGTTTGCCGCGCGTGTTGAAAGAAGCTTTAGCCTCAGCTTATGCCTAACATAGGCAGCCCACATGCCCTTGCCAAGCGCAACCGCGCGGCTCGGTTAAGTCTTCGACCATGGTCTATCGTTGCGCGCGTCACTTAATGGTGATTGCGGCACCTCGGGCGCGCCGAGCAGATCGGACATGGCACGCGCAGCCCTCAGGTCGAACGAGGGCAGGAAGCGCGCCCAGGGCGCGACGACGGCGCTGGCCGCAAAGGTTGCGACAGGCCCCGTATTTCCCGCAAAACCAAGGCATTCGGCATCTCGCCACAGCGCTGGTTCAGCGGAAAGCGCTGCCCGCGCAACGCTTTTCGGCACGGCATCGCCGGCCTGTTCGGCAAGCTTGGCAGCACAGGCCGGGCCTGCGGCAGCGATCACCAAGCCATTGCAGTCGTTGTTGAAAGTGATCAGCCGCCGGCCGTCCCACACCATGTCTTGCGCCGCAGATTGCGGTTCCGGCAGGCCGCGCGCCTCCCGATGGAGAAAAATGCCGCTGCGCCGCGCGTCCACCGTCACCCGCGACAATGTGGCGCGAAGCTTTCCGCTGCTCAGCCGGTCGAACATGGCCGCCGTGCGCTCCTCGTCGGGCAGGAATGGCACCCCGCCGACGCTGGCCAACATGATGCGCAGCGCATAGACCGCGCCGTGTTTCTCCGCGCTGGCAAATTCCGGGTCGAGCCTGACGAGCCCCCGCACCGGCTGGCTCGCCAACGAACCGATCAGGCGGGTCGCCTTTTCGCCAAGCTCGATGCGCCGCAGCGCAGCACCTGCCGCCAGATCAAGCGCCGCTGCAAAATCTTCGCCGCCATCGCCGATGGCAGCTCGCACGCGCGGGCGCTCATAGGCAAGATCGGTATTGGTCGGATCGTCGATCCAGCGCACGTCGCGTTGTCGCAGCACTTCGCGCAGCATCTCGCGCCTTGCACCGAGCAGCGGGCGCACGATCCAGACAGCGCCCTTGTAAAGGGTTGCAGGCGCCATGCCGGCAAGGCCGCGATCGTCATCGGCTGAGCTGCGCTCACGGCGCATCGCCACCGTCTCGGCCTGGTCGTCGGCGGTATGGCCGGTCAAAACCATGCCGATGCCTTCGGCGCGGGCTGCCTCGGCCAGCAACCGGTAGCGCGCCTCGCGCGCCGCAGCCGGAATGCCCGTGTCGGGCTTTTCGCCGGTCCAGACCATGGTGCGATGGGCGATGCCGAGACGCCCGCAAAGCGCTTTCACGGCAAGAGCTTCACCCGCCGACGCAGGCCGCAACGCATGATCGACCGTCACCGCGACAAGTCTGGCGGCGGGTGCAAAGCGTTCGAGATGGTCTTTGAGAAGAATGAGCAGGGCAGTGGAGTCGCTGCCGCCGGAGACGGCTGCAATCGCGCCGCTGGAAAAATCGATATTGGAAAAGAAGGAGGTCTCGGCTTCCGCTGAAGCCGCTAGGGCAACATGCATTGCACTTGCCCCGGCATCAGCAGGACGCGAGCGCCCGCTCCTGTTTCACGCGCTCCTTGAGCGTGCCGGAAGCGTTGGGGTAGCGTTTGCCGATCTCGCCGAAGGTGGCGCAGGCAACATCACGCTGGTTGAGGCCGACCAGCGAGACGCCGAGCTTCAGCATCATGTCGGGAGCCTTCTTGGCCTTCGGGTAGTCCTTGCTCGCGGCGAGGAAAATCTCGGCCGCATCGCGGTACTTCTGCTGTCCAAGCAGCGATTCACCCAGCCAGTAATGCGCATCCGCCGACTTGGCGTCCTTCGGGAAACGCGTGATGTAGTCGCGGAACCCTTGCTCGGCGGTGCCGTAGTCGCCAGACAGGATAAACTGGTAGGAATTACGGTAAAGCTCGTCGGCGTTGTCCGTCTGCGGCAGCGCAGCCACGATCGAACCGCCGCTGGTGCCCGCCTGCGTGTTCACGGAAGGGCTGTTAAGCGAGGAACTGTCCCCGGTAGCGGTCGTCGATTGCGTGTTGCTGCCGGCATCGATCACATTGCCGTTCTTGTCGACGGTGATGGTGCCGAAGGTCTTGGGCGGCGCGCCAGTGCCTGTGCCGGGAATGACCTGGCCGGGATCGCCGGTTCCCGAATCGATGATGACATCCTCGACGGACGATCCCCCGGCGAGGTCGCCGGAGGTTGAAGGCTCTTCCGTGGCGGCCCCGGCAACCGAACCATCGGTCGCCTCGCCAGCATCGGACTTCTTCTGGGTGGCAGGTGCAGCGCCGCCCGAGCCCTCAAGCTGCTGCAGACGGAACTCATTGTCTTCCTGCTGCTTGCGGATCTGCTCCTGCATCTGCAGGATCTGGAAGTTGAGCTCCTCGACCCGGCCCGTCAGGGCGCGGATCTGCTCTTCCAGCCCGGCCGTGCCGGCCGACTGGGCAAGCTGCACATTGCTTTCCGTCTGGTTGTTCGAACCCTTGTTGCCGAACACGCCCGGCAAACCGATGCTGGGCAGATGGAAACCGCTATTGGCAGGCGCCGAAGTTGCAGTGCCGCTCGCCAGGGCTGCCGCCCCGGAAAAGAGCAACGCCGCCAGTGTGCCGCTCAGGATTGTTCTTAAATGCATAAGCCTCTCGCCGTGATGGTAAAAACCCCAATCGAACGCCTGTCCAAGCATTGAAGGGCAGGCGGGACCCGCTTCTAACAGGACGCGAGACTTCGGCCAAATTTTGTTTCGACCTTCACGAAACGAAAAAGGCGGCCCAAAGGCCGCCTTTCCGGTAAATTCTGTTGCATTTATGCCGATCAGGAACCGGCGCCACCCAGCGTGGTGACCGCGCGGCGGTTCTGCGACCAGCAGGAGATGTCGTCGCAAACCGCGACCGGACGTTCCTTGCCGTAGGAAATCGTCTTGATGCGGCCGGCATTGACGCCCTGTCCAGCCAGGTAATCGCGGGTGGCGGCAGCGCGGCGTGCGCCGAGCGCCAGGTTGTATTCGCGCGTTCCGCGCTCATCTGCGTGGCCTTCGACCACGATCGAATATTGCGAGTACTTGTTCAGCCACTGTGCCTGGCGGGCCAGCGTCTGCTGGGCGTCGGCGCGGATGGAGGTGGAATCGGTGTCGAAGAAGATGCGGTCGCCGATATTGACGGTGAAGTCCTGTGCCGAACCCGGCGTCGCTGCGCCCGCGCCGCCAAGGCCGAGGTCGCCTGCGTTGTTCGGCGATTTCTTCGAAGCACAGCCTGCGATCGCCAGCGAGGCGACCAGTGCGATCATGACCGGATTTGCTGCAAGTTTTGCGATACGGCGCATGCCGCCTCTCCTTCGCATTCGAGTGATTTCGTTGATCTGCCAGTAACCACGTTTGGGTTAACCGGCGTTCAAGAAACACGGTTAAAATTCAGTTTCAGCCGCCGTCCGCGGCCCTTTTCAAGCACTTGCTTCCCGCTGTAGGGCCAAATGCGGCCAAAAGGCGACAAAGCCTTGAAAAAGGGGCATTGCGCCCCCTTTTCGGGATAAACCATCTAGCCGGCGATTATTCCAGCAGCGGCGACCAGGCCGGGTCGGAGCCGTAGTTCGCCGTCGGGATCGGCTGCTCGTTGCGACCAGTCAGGTCGATGGAAAAAAGCTTCGGGCCACCACCGCCGGGTGAATCGCGGAAGAACATCAGCACGCGCCCGTTCGGAGCCCAGGTCGGGCCTTCCTGCTGGAAGCCGGACGACAGGATGCGCTCGCCCGAGCCGTCCGTGCGCATGACGCCGATCTGGAACTCGCCGCCGGATTGCTTGGTGAAGGCGATGAGGTCGCCGCGCGGCGACCAGACCGGCGTCGAATAGACGCCGTCGCCGAAGGAAATGCGGTTCTGGCCGGAACCGTCCGCGCCCATAAGGTAAATCTGCGCACGACCGCCGCGATCAGATGTGAACACGACCTGGCTGCCGTCCGGAGAATAGGACGGCGAGGTGTCGATGGCGGTCGAATTGGTCAGTCGCGTGGTGTTGCGGCTTCTCAGGTCCATGGCGAAGATGTTGGAATTGCCGTCGTCGCGCAGCAGGCTCATGATGACCTTCTGGCCATCGGGCGAAAAGCGCGGCGCAAACGTCATGCCGGGGAAGTTGCCGACCAGTTCACGCTGCCCGGTCTCGATCTGCAGCAGATAAACCTTCGGCTGGCCGCTTTCATACGACATGTAGGTGATTTCCTGCCGGTTCGGCGAGAAGCGCGGCGTCAAGACGATCGACTTGCCGTCGGAGAGGAAGCGCGCGTTGGCGCCATCCTGGTCCATGATGGCGAGCCGCTTCTTGCGCGCATTCTTAGCGCCCGACTCGTCGATATAGACGACGCGCGTATCGAAATAGCCCTTTTCGCCGGTCAACCGCTCATAGATGGCATCGGCAATGATGTGGGCGACGCGGCGGGTGTTGGTATCGTTGGCGAAGAACTGCTCGCCGGAAAGCTGCTGGCCGGCGAAGGTGTCCCACAACCGGTATTCCGCCCGCACGCGGCCGTCGGCTTCCTTGCTGACGCGGCCCGTTACCAGCGCCTGGGCGTTGATGACCTTCCAGTCATCGAAGCGCGGCGCGACATCGGGATTGGAGATCTTTTCGATGAACGCGCCCTTGTCGATCGGCGCAAACAGGCCTGAACGCTTGAGATCGGCGGTCACGATGCCGGAAATCTCCGCGCCCAGCGCATCGCCGGCGAGGAAATCGGTGATCGCGATCGGCAACGGCTCGATCGTGCCCTTGTTGACGTCGATTTCCACCAGCGCGTTCGCGGGGACGACGGCAAATCCGCCGATGCCGCCGGCGAGCGCGGCAGCCATGATCAGCGTTTTCAAGAGTTTCTTCATAAATTCAGCCTCGTTCTGTCCTGTCCAGGCGTATTGGTTGATGGCTTGGGATTCAGCCTTCTGAATCCACCTAGAACATGTCGCTCGGATCGAAATTCACCACGACTTCCGACCAGCTATCGTACTTGTCGGACGGAAGGTTGAAGGGCGCGCATTTCTGCACCGCCCGGACCGCGGATTCCGCTGCGGTTCTGCCCGGGCCCGACGCAGCGCCGCCCGCGATGATCTCCGGCCTGCCTTCCAGCACGCCGGAGGGGTCGAGATGGAAACGCACCGAAACCTTGAGCATCGCCGCGTCGTCCACGCCGGCCGGAATGCTCCAGCAGCCGCCAAGCTTCTGGCGCAGCGCGTCCATCTCGTTTTGCGACAGCCGGTTGCCGCCGGTCGACTTGTCGCCGCCAAGCGACGCTTCCTGGGTCGAGCGCTTTGCGCCGCCGCCGGACGGCTTTTGCTTGTTGAGCAGCGCAGCCACTTCGTCGGCGTTGAATTCCTTGTCTTCCGACTTCGGCTTCGATGCCGCTTCCTTGACCGGCTTTTCCGAATCCTTGCGGTCCGGCGCCTTGGCGGTTTCGGCCTCAGCCGGCTTCGGCCGCGGCTTCATCTCGGGAACCGGCGCGGAATCCGGCAGTTGCGCGGCCTCGGTCGGCTTCTGTTCGGCGGCAATCGCCTCGGCAACGGCATCCGGCTTCACGGCAGCCGTCTTTTCTTCGGTCGGCTGCTGCGGCGGATCAGGCTCCTTGACCGGGTCGGGCTTCACCTCTTGCTTGGGCTGCGGCACCGGCGTCACATCGGTGGCGGGAACCGGCTTCGGCTCTTCCTTGGGCTTTTGTACCTCTTCCGGCTTGGGCTGTTCCTTCGGCTCAGGCGCGGGCGGGGTTGCGGCAGCGGTATCGACCGGCTTCGGCTTTGCTTCCGGCGTGATCGGCTTCTTGGTGTCAACGCTGTTTTCGCCGACATCCTGGGCGTCCGCGACGATATCCGGACGCTTGGTCGGCACTGGCGCCGCCTTCTCCTTCATCGTCGCCTTCTTGTCACCCTGCTGGATCTGGGTGATTTCCTCGAGCGGCACGATATCGACAGGCAGCGCCTCGACGTCGGTTACCTCGAAGGCAGCCGGCGCCGACAGCGAAAACAGCCCGACAACGAGCACCGCCGCATGCATGACCACCGATGTCGTGAGGCCGACCTTCAAGATTGCTATTCCTGTTCCTGAAGCGTGACGAGGCCGAGGTTCTTGTAGCCGGCGGCCGAGATGCGGGCCATGACCTTCATCACCGTGCCGTAGTCGGCGGTCTTGTCGCCGCGCACATAGATGCGTTCCTCATAGCCTGTCTTGGAAATCGCCTCGAGCTTCGGCACCACCTCTTCGAGCGGGATTTCCGTTTCCTGCAGGTAGATCTGGCCGGTCTCGTTGACCGAGACGGTGATCGGCTGCGTGTCCGAATTCATCGGCTTGGCCTGCGTCTCCGGCAGGTCGATCGGCACGCCCACCGTCAACAGCGGCGCCGCCACCATGAAAATGATGAGCAGCACCAGCATGACGTCGACAAACGGCGTCACGTTGATTTCCGACATCAGCGTGTTGCGGCGGCCGCGCCTGCCGCGCCCGCCTCTGGCTCCACCGCCCGTACCTACTGACATTCCCATGATCGAACCTCAGGCTGCCTTGGCGACTTTTTCATCGATTTGGCGCGACAGTATGGCGGAGAACTCATCCGAGAAGCCCTCCATGCGCGCCGCCAGCTTGCCGGCATCCGATGACAGCTTGTTGTAGGCGATAACGGCCGGAATGGCCGCGAGCAGGCCGATTGCCGTGGCGAGCAGCGCTTCCGCGATACCGGGTGCGACAACCGCGAGGCTGGTCGACTTCGAACCAGCGATCGCCTGGAACGAGGTCATGATGCCGACGACGGTGCCGAACAGGCCGATGAACGGGGCTGCCGAGCCAATGGTGGCGAGGAAGCCCAGCCGGCCTTCCAGCCGTTCCATCTCGCGCGTCAGCGCAAGGTCCATCGCCTTGTCGATGCGGGTCTGCAGGCCGAGCGGCGACTTCGCGCCCTTCTCGAAGCTCTTCTTCCATTCGCGCATTGCGGCGACGAAGATCGAGCTCATGCCCGAGGTCTTGCGGTCGGCCAGCGTGCGGTAAAGCTCCTCCAGCGACTGCCCCGACCAGAAAATCTGCTCGAAGCGGTTGAGCGCCAGTTTCATGCGGCTGTACGAGATCACCTTGTCGACCACGATGGCCCAGGTCCAGATCGAGGCGCCGAGCAGGCCGATCATGACAAGCTTGACCACCCAGTTGGCCTGCATGAACAGAGCCCAGATCGACAGTTGCGCTGCCGGTTCGGCGAGAGCGATATTTTCCATCCTAACGTTCCTTAAAACTTCCCGGGCGTGGCTCTCTGCTAGCCCACGGCGCATTACCCCTTGTGGCCCGTACGCGCGAACCTGCCGGAAATGCCCCAAATAGCGCTGATAGCGGCCTTTTCAGGGCAAATCTTGGTGAAACGAAGGCGCACGATTCCCGTTAATTCTCATCAATCCGTTCATGAACCGTTATGGTTAAGGATGAGTTAGGGCCAAGGCGCTGAATGCAATCGCGCATTTGCGCTACGCCTTCGCCGCTTCGGGGTCACGGTCAGCCGGCTTCAGCGCCGCCTTTCGGCATGAATGCCACGATCCATTCCTTCGGAAAGCGGCGCGGCCGGCCATTTTCGCCGATGATCGCGGCCTCGACCTTGGCTTCCACTAGCACATCCCCGCCGCGCTTCAACTGCTGCGCCATGAAAATGCGCGCGCCAGATACCTCCAGCGTGCGCGTTTCCACGGTCAGAATATCGTCGATGCGGGCAGGCGCGTGGAAATCGATCTCCATGCGCCGCACCACCCAGACGATCTTCTCGCCATGTTTGCCGTCGGCAAGCTCGGTATGGTGGACACCCGCCAGCCGCAGGAAATCGGAACGGCCGCGCTCGAAGAATTCGAGATAGCGGGCATGGTAGACAACGCCGGAAAAATCGGTGTCGGCATAGTAGACGCGCGCCATCAGCCGGTGGCCGAACGGCGTCAGCGCCCCGGAAATGCCGGCTGTCAGGTCTTCCCCCGATTCACCATGAATGCCCATTGCGCTTTCCTTTTCATGCCCGCCAAGGCAGATGTCCTTCGCGATTTCGGACTGAGATGCGATGGCACCGTTGGGCGTGATGATCAAGGGCTTGGGGGCAGTTCTGTTGCTGCTCGCGGCGCTTGCGCTGCCCGCCAACGCTGCAACCTTCACCATGAAACGCGGCCTCAACCTCGATATCTGGACGACATGGCCCGGCGAAGACAAATGGGCCGACCGCGACGCGATCCTGCCCTATCCCGAATGGCGCAAGTTCCTCGCCGATGCCGATCTTGAAGCCCTGAAAGCCTCCGGCTTCGATTTTCTGCGCATGCCGGTCGATCCGGCCCCCTTCCTGTCCGCCAAGACCGTTGCGTTGCGCGACGATCTTTACGCGAGCGTGCTGGAATCGGCGCGCATGGTGAACCGCGCCGGCCTCAAGGTCGTGGTCGACCTGCATCTCATTCCAGCCGGCAGCAACCGCCGCGTGGGCATGGGCGAGGTCATGGCCGACCCCGCCTTGTTCGACGCCTATGTCGAGTTCGTGCGAAAGATGGCGGCCGCGCTCGCCGGCGAAGATCCGTCCAGGATTGCCTTCGAGCCGATGAACGAGCCGGTGGTGGATTGCGATGCGGACAACAGCCATTCCTGGCCGGACCGGCTGCAGCGCCTCTATGCGGCGGCGCGCGCCTCGGCGACCAAGCTTACGCTCGTGCTTTCCGGCGGCTGCTACGCCAGCGCCGAGGCTCTGTCCAAAGTCGATCCGTCGGCCATCGCTGACGACAACGTCATCTGGACGTTTCACTCCTACGATCCGTTCCTGCTCACCCATCAGGGCGCGACATGGGCCGGCGATTTCATTCCCTATGTCACCGGCCTGCCCTACCCTTTGACCGCCGTGCCGCGCGCCGATCTCGATGCCACGCTCGACATCATCCGCGCCCGCATCAAGGCGGAAGCCCCGTGGACCCGCCGCAACGGCCTGCTCGCCTATCTCGACGAACAGGTTGCCCTGGTCGATAGCGACGAAAAGCTGCTCAATGTCCTGGACGCGCCGTTCAGCAAGGCCGAGGCATGGGCCAAGGCCAACGGCGTCAAGCCGAAAAATATCACGCTTGGGGAATTCGGCATGATCAGGCAGGAATACGGCAACCTCCATGTCATGCCCGCCAGGTACCGCGCCGCTTACGCCCGCGACATGATCGCCCGCGCCGAAGCGCACGGCTTCTCGTGGTCGCTATGGGGATATGGCGGCGCCTTCGGTGTCGTCGAAGCTTTCGAAGGCAAGAAGGCCGAACCGGACGTGCTGGAGATGGTGAGAAAGCTGGCGAAATAAACTCACCGCTTTCCAGCGTACGCCGTTCTCCAAGGCGCAACTTTGAAAATTGAGGTAGGCTCGGTCCTTACCCCCACCCCTAACCCCTCCCCGCAAGGGGGAGGGGAATCCCGTCGCAGTCCGTCCTGAGCCAATCACCATTGAATTGATCCGGAGCGGCAACAACAAAGTCCCCCTCCCCCTTGCGGGGAGGGGTTAGGGGTGGGGGTAAACCCCATACGCGATGGCCACCGCTAGCGGATGGCAGCCACTTCACTCTTCCTGGAACAGGCTGATCTGCTGCTGGGCGAGGTCGGCCGGCGCATCGAGCCCCAGATGCCGCCACGCATTGGCAGTCAGCACGCGGCCGCGCGGCGTGCGCTGGATGAACCCCTGCTGGATCAGATACGGCTCAATGATGTCCTCGATGGCATCGCGCGGCTCCGAAAGCCCCGCCGCGATGGTCTCGACGCCAACCGGCCCGCCGCCGAAATTATTGGCGATCATCGACAGATACCGTCGGTCGAGCGCATCGAGGCCAAGCCCATCGACCTCAAGCCTCGACAGCGCCTCGTCGGCAATCCTGCGATCGACATGGCCGTCTCCGGCCACAGCCGCGAAATCGCGCACCCGCCGCAAAAGGCGTCCGGCAATGCGCGGCGTGCCGCGTGCGCGCCTGGCGATTTCCACCGCGCCGTCATCGCCGAGCGGCATGCCGAGGATGCGCGCGCCGCGCCGCACGATCAGTTCCAGCTCCTCGACGGTGTAGAAATTGAGCCGCACCGGAATGCCGAAGCGGTCGCGCAGCGGATTGGTGAGCAGGCCAAGCCGCGTCGTCGCCGCCACAAGCGTGAAGCGGGCGAGGTCGATCTTCACCGACCGCGCAGCCGGCCCCTCGCCGATGATCAGGTCGAGCTGGAAATCCTCCATCGCCGGATAGAGGATTTCCTCCACCGCCGGGTTCAGCCGGTGGATTTCGTCGATGAACAGAACGTCGCGGTCTTCGAGATTGGTCAGAAGCGCCGCGAGATCGCCCGCCTTGGCAATCACTGGCCCCGAAGTCGAACGGAAATTGACGCCCATTTCGCGTGCCATGATCTGCGCCAGCGTCGTCTTGCCGAGGCCCGGTGGTCCCACGAACAGCACATGGTCGAGCGCCTCGCCGCGCCCCTTGGCCGCCTCGATGAACACTTTGAGATTGGCGCGCGCCGCCGCCTGCCCGACAAACTCGTCCAGAACCTGCGGGCGCAAGGTCTGCTCGGCGTCCTCGCCGCGCTTTTCGGGTGTGATGAGACGGGGTGAAAGGCTCATTTACCTGTCCTGCCACGCCTGTCGCTTAGGGGCAAGCAAGGCCTCACCGCGCCAGTTCCTTCAGCCCGAGGCGGATCAGCTTGGCCGAATCGGCATCGTCGCCGGCAGCCTTCATGGCCGCAGCAACCGCATTGGCGGCGGTGTCGCGCGAGTAGCCGAGATTGACCAGCGCCGACACGGCATCCGCAATCGGAGCCGGAGCGACCCCTTCGCCAAGTTCCTGTTTCAAACCGATGGTGCCGGAAGCGGAGCCGGCATAGGCCGGTGCCTTGTTCTTGAGCTCGGTGACGATGCGCTCGGCCACCTTCTTGCCGACGCCCGGCGCGCGGCTCACCATGGCGATGTCGCGCAGCGCAATCGCATTGGCGAGATCGGCAGGTGCCAGCGTGGACAGGATCGCCAGCGCCACCTTGGCCCCGACGCCCTGCACATTGTTCATCAGGAGGCGGAACCACTCGCGCTCCAGCGCCGACTGGAAGCCATAGAGGCGGATCATGTCCTCGCGCACATAGGTCTCGATGAACAGCACGATGGCCTCGCCCGGCCCCGGCAGCGCGGCAAGCGTTCGCGCCGAACAGAAGGCGACGTAGCCGACGCCGTGGACATCGACGATGCAATGATCCTCGTCGATCTCGTCCAGCGTCCCCTTGAGCTTGCCGATCATGGTGTAACTTTCATGGGTGGGTATCGGGAGCGATCACGTCGACGGTCGGGAAATAGGTACGATAGCTGGCTGGATCGCGTGTCACGATCGGATAACCGCGCACGGCCGCATGTGCGCCGATGAGGAAATCCGGCAGAACCTGCTCGCGCCCGCCTCCGCGCAAGCGATAGAGGTGAAAAGCCTGCCCCGCGGCGAAGGCCGCTTCCCATGGCAGATGTTCACGCACAAATTCGTCCGGATCCAGAGCCGCCTCGACGGTTTCCATGTCCCGGTAGCGATAGCTGAATTCGGCGAAGATGATCGGATTGATCACCAGTTCGCCCGCATGTTGCTCGAGCTGCCCTTGCGACCAGTCCCTCCATTCCGGATCGTCATAGGCTATGTCGATCAAGACGTTGGTGTCGACCAGAACCGGCATATTACCGGTCCCGCGTGGCGCGCATCACGTCTTCTGCGCTGATTGTCGGATCGCCTGTTTTCTCCAGCTTCCTCAGCGCCACAAGAAATCGTTCAAGCCTTGCCTTGTTGGCAGCGGTCTCGGACCTTTCCGCAGATTCAATCACCAGCCTTCCACCCTCCAGATGTATCGACACATCTCCGTTCGGTCGGATGCCGGCAAGGTCGCGCAAATATTTGGGAATGGTGATCTGACCCTTCTCGGAAACGCGCATGGCCAACTCCCAATGCACGTCTCCAGAAAGTGCGTGCATAAAATCAAACAGCTAAAGCGCGCCGGACGAATCTGAGAGGTCGCAACACACCGTAGGACAACTTATTCCTACATATTCCAACTGACGGAACATGTCAAGAACATCAAGTGCCGATGCGTGCAATCGACGCCGGTTCTACCCGGCCAGCGCCATCCGGTAGGCCATACTCTGCCGGTGGTGGGCGTGGCAAATGGCAATCGCCAGCGCGTCGGCGGCATCTTCCGAATCGAAGACCGCCTTGGGCAACAGCACCTTGACCATCATATGGATCTGCTTCTTGTCGCCATGGCCGACGCCGATGACCGTCTTCTTGACCGCGTTCGGCGCATATTCGGCCACCGGCAGCCCGGCCTGCGCCGGCACCAGCATGGCGATGCCGCGCGCCTGCCCAAGCTTTAGCGTCGCCGTCGCGTCCTTGTTGACGAAGGTCTGCTCCACAGCCGCCTCGTGCGGCATCGCCGAATGCACCACCTGCGAAAGCCCGTCATGCAACTGGCAAAGCCGCGAGGCCAGGGAGAGTTTTTCGTCCGAGCGCACGGTTCCCGCCGCCACGAAATGCAGCGAATTGCCGAGGCTCTCGACGATGCCCCAGCCGGTGCGTCTCAGCCCCGGATCAATGCCGATGATACGAATCGCGTCCGCCATTTGCCCACTCTATCTGCCACCGGCAGACTTGCCAGCGATTTGTGAACAAACCGGAAACAAAGCTTGGGAAAAGCGGAGGCGGCTTTTGCCCGAATGGGCCTTGCGGCGTCAGCCGCGCGCGAAGGCGTGGTTGAGGAGCGAAATCTGGTCGGAAACCGGATTGCCGCGCCGGCCTTCCACCGGCAGCTTGGCGATGCCGCCGCCGTAGATTTCTTCGTCCATGCGCCGCACCAGCGATTGCAGGCGCAGCGAGCGCTTAACCAGATCGACGAAGTCTTCCGGCAATTCGTTCCAGCCGGCGGCATCCTCATGCGCCGAAACCGTGTCGAGGCGCACCTTGGATTTCTCCGAAGCCACCTGGTCGCGTGTCATTTCGCCGGAATTTGCCGCGCGTTGCAGCAAAAGCCACGAGGCGATCTGCATTAGCCTCGTCGTCAGCCGCATCGATTCCGCCGCATAAAGCGTCGCGGCTATGCGCGAAAGTTTCTTGGCTTCGGCCCGGCCCTTGCCGTCCAGATACTCGGCAGCCTCTTCGACCAGCCCCATGCCTTCATTGTAGAGCGGACGGAAGGATTGCGAGAAAACCCGGCGCTCGGCCAGCTTCACGGTGTTCATGCTTTCCTTCGAAAGTTCGTTCATCGGTACACCCTGTCCGCTGCAGCAGGCCGACTCTAAAAATGGCCGCCGCCGCGCTCACCCCGCTATACAATTTGAAAATGCGCCGCGTCTTCGTCCAAGGCAAGCACATGTTTAACAAAAGGTTAATATGAACAGGCTGACCCTTGCGGCAAGGTCAGCGCCCCGAAAAAAGGGCAAAAAAAGAGCCGCGGATGAGGCGGCTCTCAGGAGTTTAACAGGGAGGCGTCAAACAAAGTGGCTCCAACCACTCGGTAAGAATCCAGATAACTGGATGGGTATAGTAAACATCCGTAAAGCTTAATGATGCCTTAACGATACCGAGATTTTTTGTTTGAAATGCCGGTGATTTTGGTCTCCGGCTCCGCCTGCGCTTGCTGTCAGTTGCGGCCCCACAGCGCCGGCAGCGCGATGAAGGCAAACAGGAACATCGCCGCGTAGAAGCCCATCGAGGCGATCGCCACCAGCGGTTCGATGCTCTCATGGCCGCCAAGCAAAATGAACAGACCGACGAGAAGCAGGATGCCGCTCACCGCCGTCAGCCAGAAATGAATGGTGGCCAGCGTCTTGGCCGCCACCGCCGGAAACAGGTGGTAGAAGAACGCGAAGACCGCCGACATCAGCCAGCCCGCCACCATGGTGTGCGCGTGCGTCGGCATTTGCGAATGGTCCTGGCTGATCGACATGGAAAGCCCGATCGCCATCCCGCACAGCGCGTAGATGATGGCCAGTGTAAAGAAATTGCGTGATACGCCTTGCATGACAGTTGCTCCCGATTGCCTTTTCCCCCGCGGGAATGGGTGACGGATGCGCGAAACGATTGTTTTGAATTGATGAAACCCTGCTTGCAGACCACGCCTTTGCTCAAGGCTGCTGCAAGCTCCGTCCCTCCCACGTACATGTACGATAGCTAAAATCCGTGATTTCCGCAACGTAAACGAAGCGGAAACTCAGCCGGCTTTCGTCATCTCGCGCAGGCGGAACTTCTGGATCTTGCCGGTCGAGGTCTTGGGAATCTCGGCGAAGATGATCGCCTTCGGTACCTTGAAGCGCGCCAGGAGGCTGCGGCAGTGCTCGATGATGTCGGCCTCGCTTGCCGTCCTGCCCGGCTTCAGCTCGACATAGGCCACCGGCACCTCGCCCCATTTGTCGTCGGCGCGGCCCACCACGCCGCAGGCGGCAACGGCAGCATACTTGTAGAGTACATCCTCGACCTCGATCGAGGAAATGTTCTCGCCGCCCGAGATGATAATGTCCTTCGAGCGGTCCTTGATCTGGATGTAGCCGTCGGGATGCATGACGCCGAGGTCGCCGGAATGGAACCAGCCGCCGAAAAATGCCTCATCGCTGGCCGCCCGGTTCTTCAGATAGCCCTTCATGACGATATTGCCGCGGAACATCACCTCGCCGATGGTCGTACCATCGGCCGGCGTCGCCTGCATCGTCTCGGGATCGATCACCGACAGATCTTCCAGCGCCGCGTAGCGCACACCCTGCCGCGCCTTCATCGCCGTGCGCGCGCCCTTGTCCAGCCCGTCCCACTCCTCGTGCCATTCATTGACCACCGCCGGACCATAGGTCTCGGTCAACCCGTAGAGATGGGTGACCTCGAACCCGGCATCGGCCATGCCCGAAAGCACCGCTTCCGGCGGCGGGGCGGCCGCCGTGTTGAACGACACGGTTTGCGCAAACGTGCGCTTGTCCTCTTCCGGCGCATTGATCAAAAGCGACATCACGATCGGCGCACCGCACAGATGCGTGACGCCATGGTCGGCGATTGCCGCATACATCTGTTTTGCCCGCACCCAGCGCAGGCACACATGCGTGCCAGCCTGCACGGCCAGCGTCCACGGAAAGCACCAGCCGTTGCAGTGGAACATCGGCAGCGTCCACAGATAGACGCAATGCTTGCCCATGCCGGCATGGATGGTGTTGGTGTAGGCCATCAGCGCGGCACCGCGATGATGGTAGACGACGCCCTTCGGGTTGCCTGTGGTGCCGGAGGTGTAGTTCAGCGAAATCGCGTCCCATTCGTCGTCCGGCATCGACCAGGCGAAATCCTCGTCGCCCGCAGCCACGAATTCTTCATAGTCGCGGCTGCCGATCCGCGCGCCCTTCGGATAAGGCGCATCGGCCGGATAGTCCGGATCGTCATAGTCGATGACCAGCGGCTTGACCTTGGCGAGCCCCAGCGCCTCCTTCACCACGCCGGAAAACTCGCGGTCGACGATCAAAACCTTCGTCTCGGCATGGTCGAGTTGGAAGGCGATGATCGCCGCATCGAGCCGCGTGTTCAGGCAATGCAGCACCGCCTTCACCATCGGCACGCCGAAATGCGCCTCCAGCATTGCCGGCGTGTTGGACAGCATCACCGTCACCGTATCGCCCTTGCCGATGCCTTCCCCGGCCAGCGCCGAGGCAAGCTTGAGCGAGCGCCGCCAGAAATCGCGGTAGCTGATGCGCTGGCTGCCGTGGATGATGGCGATATGCGCGGGAAACACCTTCGCCGCCCGCTCGAGATAGGTCAGCGGCGTCAGGTTCTGATAGTTGGCCGGATTCTTGTCGAGGTCGCGCTCGAAGGAACTTCCCATCCCATTCTCCCCAACTGGTAGTCGCTGCTCTAAGCACACGAGACGGCCTGCGTCATTTCTACATTAGATCAACAAGCCCGTCCCACAACAGCTTGAGCGCCACCAGTCCCACCGTGGCGTAGGTGAAGGGATAAAACACTTCCGGCTTCATGCGCCGCACCAGAAAGGCCCCGGCAAGCGTCGCCAGCGGAGCCAATGGCGCCAGCGCCAGCGAGGCTGTCAAATTGGTGGTGTCGAACTGGCCGAGCGCGAAATAGGGCACCAGCTTGATGGCATTGGTGATCGCGAAAAACAGCGTAGAAGTCCCCGACAGCACTTTCGGGTCGAGCCGGATCGGCAGCGCATAGACCTGGAACGGCGGCCCGCCGACATGGGCGACGAAACTGGTGAAGCCGGCCACCGCGCCCCAGAAGGCGGCGGCGATGCGGTTCGGCTGGGCGGCATGGTCGGCCCCGTGCCGCAGCAAAAGATAAAGCCAGCGCAGCACGAAGACGATGGCGACGGCCCCAACGATCAGCCGCACCATGTCCTGCGTCACCAGCGCGGCTGTCAGCCAGCCAAGGCCGATGCCGGCGATCGAGCCCGGCAACATGTCGATCAGCATCCTGCGGTCATAGACGCCCCGCCACGTCCAAACCGCGGCAACGTCCATCAGGCACAGGATCGGCAACAGGATTGCGGCGGCCTGCACCGGCGGCATGGTCAGCGCCATCAAAGGCACGCCGACGAAGCCGACCGCGCCGCCAAAGCCGCCCTTCGACAGGCCGACCAGAAGCACGGCCGGAATGGCCGTGGCGTAGAACCATGGATCGAGCAGAAGGTCCGTCATTGGGCGATTGTGTTTGAGGTCGGACGCAATCATTAGCCGAAATTCCGGCCCGTCGCGACCGCAAAACTTGCGCCCCCCGCCGGCCATGCGCCTGTTCAACAACGACGCTTTGCTCTATGCCGCAATGCAACCAACTTCGCCCCGCATAGGCGATTGCCGGAACCGACTGCCATGAACCCAGATACGCCACCCAATCGCTGCCGCATCGTGCTGATCGCACCGCCCGCCCTCAAGGCCGACCGCCTCGCCGAAGCCTTGCAGGGCGGCGACGTCGCCTCGCTCATCCTGCCGCAAGGCGAGATGGACGAAGCCGCCTTCCAGGCAATGGCCGAAAAACTCGTCCCGCTCGCCCAGAAGGCGGGTGCCGCCGCCATCATTGCCGGCGACAGCCGCATCGCCGGCCGCGTCCACGCCGACGGTATCCACATCGAAGGCTCGAGGCCCGACCTCGCCGACGCCATCGAGCGCCTGCAAGACAGGATGATGGTCGGCACCGGCGGCGTCAAAACCCGCGACGACGCGCTCGATCTCGGCGAAGAACGGCCCGACTACATGTTCTTCGGCCGCTTCGGCTTCGACACCACGCCAGAGCCGCACAAGCGCAACCTGGCGCTCGGCGCCTGGTGGGCGGAAATGATCGCCGTGCCGTGCATCGTTCTCGGCGGCAATGACGTCGCTTCGGTCGAACAGGTCGCTCAGACCGGCGCAGAATTCGTTGCGCTGTCCGCCGCAGTCTTTGCCGATGGCGTCGATGCGCGCGCAGCTATTGCCAAGGCAAATGCGCTGCTCGACGAAACCGCCCCACGCTTCGAGGACTGATGATGGCGCGTCGCTTGGCACTGGCTTCGGTTTTGGTCTGCGCCTGCCTCGCAAGTGCGGCCGCCGAAACCGTTCCCGCCACGACAGCGTCAACTCCCGCGCCGGAAGCCCCGGCGGCGCAGGCTCCTGCAACGCAGTCTCCCACCACTCAGGCTCCAGCAACCGAGGCCCCAGCGAAAAAAACTCCGGCGGCGCAAACCCCGGCTCCCGCCGCAAAGAGCGACAAGCCGGCCATGCCGAACCTGCCGCAGCCCGCTACGACCGTATCGCCCGGCCCTTTGCCCTCGGCTGACGGCCTCGACCCCGCCCGCTTCGGCGCACGCCCGGCGGATGAAGCCTACGGCGCTTATCAGCGCGGCCTCTACAAGACCGCCTACAACCTCGCTTTGCCGCGCGCCCAAAACGGCGATCCGGCGGCGCAGACCCTTCTCGCCGAAATCCTGTCGCGCGGTCTCGGCGTGCCGGTCAACGCAGCCGAAGCGGCAAAATGGTACTCCGCCGCAGCCGAGCGCGGCATTCCGGAAGCGCAGTTTCAATATGCCTTGATGCTGCTTGACGGCCGCTTCGTGACGAAGGACGAAAAGCAGGCCTACGCGCTGATGCAGGCTGCTGCCGAGGCTGGAAATCCGCTGGCGCAGTTCAATTTCGCCCAGTTGCTGGTCAAGGAAGATTCCGGCGATGCCGGCTTGGCGCGGGCCGTCTCCTATTACGAGCGCGCCGCCGATGCCGGCGTTGCCGACGCCCAATATGCGATGTCGCAGATTTACGCCAACGGTGCCGGCGGCCGGAAAAAGGACGACGCGCAGGCGTTGCTGTTCCTTGCGAGAGCCGCGCGCCAGAACTACGACACCGCCCAGCTCGACCTCGGTGAATGGCTGATCGAGGGGCGCGGCGGCAAGCGCGACCTGAAGGCCGGCTTCGGCTGGATGCTGGCTGCCGCCAATGGCGGCAACGTTGCCGCCCAGAACCGTCTGGCCAAGCTCTATATGGGCGGCATCGGCACCGAGCCGGACGCCATCCTCGCCGGGGCATGGTACATTGTCGCCCGCCGCGCCGGCCTGATCGATTCCGAGATGGAAGACTTCATGCACGGCTTGACCGACGACGAAACCAAAAAGGCCCTGCAACGCGCAAACCGCCTGCCCTGACCGTGCATCGGGGCCGCATCTCTTGCCTCTTTCGGTGAAGTGTGGTCTTGGAAGCGCCGAAATCGCCGCTTTCGGCGATCACCCCACTTCGGACCCAGATAAATCATGGCCAAGATCAGCGGCAGCGAAATTCGCCCCGGCAGCGTCGTCGAACACGATGGCGGACTGTGGGTGGCGGTCAAGACCAATACGGTAAAGCCCGGCAAGGGCGGCGCCTACAACCAGGTCGAACTGAAAAACCTCATCAACGGCACCAAGCTCAACGAGCGTTTCCGTTCGGCGGAAACCGTCGAGCAGGTCGATCTCGAATACAAGGATTTCTCCTTCCTCTACGAGCAGGGCGACGCGCTTGTCTTCATGGACACCGAAAGCTACGAACAGCTCGAGCTGCAGAAGGATTTCGTCGGCGAACGCGCCGCCTTCCTGCAGGACGGCATGATGGTGACGGTGCGCCTCTACGGCGAAAGGCCGATCGGCGTGTCCCTGCCCGATCAGGTCGTGCTCACCATCACCGAGGCCGATCCGGTCGTGAAGGGCCAGACGGCGGCCTCGTCCTACAAGCCCGCCGTGCTCGAAAACGGCATCCGCGTGTTGGTGCCGCCGTTTATCGCGGCAGGCGAGCGCATCCTCGTCGATACCAACGAGATCACCTACCTGCGCCGCGCCGACTAGTTTCGCGCAGCGCAAGACAGAACCGGAGACTTTCCTGAAATGGCGCGCTCGGCGATCCTCAACGTCATGGTCCAGGCCGCAATGAAAGCCGGCCGCTCGCTTTCGCGCGATTTCGGCGAGGTGCAGAACCTCCAGGTTTCGCTGAAAGGCCCCGGCGACTACGTCAGCCAGGCCGACCGCAAGGCCGAGGACATCATCTTCGCCGAACTGTCGAAGGCGCGTCCCGGATATGGCTTCCTGATGGAAGAGCGCGGCGCGGTCGCAGGCGACGACGACCAGCATCGCTGGATCGTCGATCCGCTCGACGGCACCACCAACTTCCTGCACGGCATTCCGATGTTCTCGATCTCCATCGCGCTGGAGCGCCAGGGCCAGATCGTCGCCGGCGTCATCTACAATCCCGCCCTGGACGAGCTTTACACCGCCGAGCGCGGCGGCGGCGCTTACGTCAATGACCGCCGCTTGCGCGTCGCGGCCCGCAACAAGCTCACCGACGCCGTCATCGGCTGCGGCGTGCCCCATCTTGGCCGCGGCCATCACGGCAACTTCCTCATCGAGCTGCGCAACGTCATGGCCGAGGTCGCGGGCATTCGCCGCATGGGTTCGGCAGCCCTCGACCTTGCCTATGTCGCCGCCGGCCGCATGGACGGCTTCTGGGAAGCCAATCTTTCGGCATGGGACATCGCCGCCGGCCTGTTGATGGTGCGCGAAGCAGGCGGCTTCGTCTCCGACATGGATGGCGGGCAGGCCATGCTTGACGACGGAACCGTCGTGGCCGGCAACGAAGCAATCCACCGCACGCTTCTCAAGACGCTCAAGAAGCCGCTTGCGCCGCGTTCATAGCGGCGAGCGCTTTCAACGTCTGCAAGCACCACTTTCAATTTTGCCGGAATTCCGTTTAGAGTCCTGACGCGGCGGAATCGGATGGAACACGCATGTCTTTTCTAAGATCGTTTGGAATTGGCGGAAGCTCGGACGTGCTGAACTACGACCCGCACAAGCTGTCCAGCCCCCAGGTCTTCCTGCTGACCATGGTCATCTTCCTGGCCATTGTCGGCTTCATCGCCATTATCCTCACGCGCCAGATCCAGGCCGCCTTCGTCACCAATCCCGGCCTCAACGGCCTGATCCTTGGCGTTCTCATCGTCGGCATCCTGCTGGCGTTCGCCCAGGTGGGCCGCCTGTTTCGCGAAGTGCGCTGGGTCAACTCCTTCCGCGCCGGGTCCGAAACGACCGAGCCGGTGCTGCTGGCGCCGATGAAGGCGATGCTCGGCCGCTCGGCCTCGATGGCCTTTTCCACCAGCTCCATGCGCACCATGCTGGATTCGATCGCGACCCGTCTCGACGAAAGCCGCGATACCTCGCGCTATCTCGTCGGGCTCCTGATCTTCCTCGGCCTGCTCGGCACCTTCTGGGGCCTGCTCCACACCATCGGCTCCATCGGTGAGACCATCCAGTCGCTCGACCCCGGCACCGGCGATTCCGCTTCGGTTCTCGAAGCCTTGAAGCAGGGGCTTGCCGCGCCGCTGTCCGGCATGGGCACCGCCTTTTCGTCATCGCTGTTCGGCCTGTCCGGCTCGCTGGTGCTGGGCTTCCTCGACCTGCAGTCCGGCCGTGCCCAGAACCGCTTCTATACCGAGCTTGAAAACTGGCTCTCCTCGGTCACCGACCTGTCGTCGGACATCGCCGTTCCCGAAGGCTTGAAGGCGGAAACCTCCGACGAAATCCGCGCGCTTTCTGAGCGCCTGCGCTCGATGCAGGAAACCGGTGGTTCAAATCCGCGCGTGGCAACGGCCATGGCCAACCTCGCCGACGGCATTTCCGGCCTGGTCAAGAACATGCGCTCCGAGCAGCAGATCATGCGCGATTGGGTCGAGGCCCAGTCGGATGAGCAGCGCGCCATGCGTGAAACGCTGGACAAGATCGCCGACGCCCTGAAGAAGCAAGGGGTCAACTAGACCATGCTGCTGTCGGGTTGGGCCATTTTGCCGGAGTTGGTTCGCGGCAAGGTCGAGGGGTTCGGTGAAGGTCGTACCGGTAGTACGGCCGAGCCGAAGCCCGAAGGATTTGACACGAACCGGGCCGGTAGCATGGTCCAAACTGGCGGGAGCATGGTCTGATGGCCTTGGCTCGCGGGCGTCGCAGCGACCGCCACATCGATTACTGGCCGGGCTTCGTCGACGCCCTGTCGACGCTCCTGCTTGCCATCATGTTCCTGCTCTCGGTCTTCGTGCTGGCGCAGTTCCTCTTGAGCCGTGAGATTTCCGGCAAGGACGAAGTCCTCAACCGGCTGAATTCGCAGATCAACGAACTCACCCAGTTGCTGGCGCTCGAAAAGGGCAACACCCAGGATGCGCAGGACGCACTGGCCAACCTGCAGGCGTCGCTGTCCGCCGCAGAAGCAGAAAAGAGCCGGCTCGAACAGCTGCTTTCGCAAGGCGCAGGCGCCGATACCGCCGCCAATGCCCGCGCCGACCAGCTTACCGGCGAGCTCGACAGCCAGCGCCAGATCAGCCAGCGCGCGCTGTCGCAGGTCGAATTGCTCAACCAGCAGATTTCCGCGTTGAGGAAGCAGATCGCGGCGCTTGAACAGGCGCTCGACGTCTCCGAACAGCGCGACCGCGAATCCAACACCAAGATCGCCGACCTCGGCCGTCGCCTCAACGTCGCGCTCGCCCAGCGCGTTCAGGAACTGAACCGCTACCGCTCCGACTTCTTCGGGCGACTGCGCGAAATCCTCGCCGACCGCGAAAATATCCGCATCGTCGGCGACCGCTTCGTCTTCCAGTCGGAAGTGCTGTTCCCGACCGGCTCCGACCAGATCAACGATGCCGGCCAGGTCGAGATGAAGAAGCTCGCCGACGCCATCATCGAATTGCAGAAGGAAATCCCGCCCGAGATCAACTGGGTGCTGCGCGTCGATGGCCATACCGACACCAAGCCCTTGTCCGGCACCGGGCGCTACAAGGACAATTGGGAGCTTTCCAGCGCGCGCGCCACCTCGGTGGTGAAGCTGCTCATCGCCAACGGCGTGCCCGCCAACCGGCTTGTCGCCGCCGGCTTCGGCGAGTTCCAGCCGCTCGACGAGGCCGACACCGACGAGGCCCGCACCAGGAACCGCCGCATCGAGCTCAAGCTGACCGAACGCTGACGGGGCGGCGTCCGGTTGGCGAAAAGAGCATGCCGAGATTCGGTTTAGGGTCTCAAATAAGGCCGGCAAGGCCGCCCATAATTATCTTTTTGTAATTACACTTTGCCGCCCGCCGCTCCTAGCTTGGCCTCGGACCGGGAACCGCCGGCGGTGCCCCCAACACCGCGACCCGACGGGACCGGACGGTCCATGCAGCAATGGCTATCCAGGCCTTGCTTCAAAAAGGAGACGCAAAGATGCGCTCTTTCCTGATACCCACAATCGCACTTGCCTCAATTCTGGCGGCAACACCTCTTGCAGCCGCCTATGCCGCCGGCCATGGCGCATCGCCTGCCGGCAACGACGACCACACCACCAGGCTGGACGAGCAGATGACGCCCACCGCTCACGGCGCACGCCTCACCAACATCCTCAACGACCTGCAAGGCATCGACCAGGGCATTGCGGACGCCCGGCAGGAGAAACGGATCACGCCCGCCACCGCCCGCAGCCTGCAAGTAGAGGCTTCGACCATCGGCGCATCGGCTGAACGCGTTGCCCGCGCCGACCACGGCCGCGTGCCCAATCCGCAATATCGCAAGTTGATCGGCCAGATCGACAATCTCGATCAGGCGCTCCTCACCGACACCGGAAGCGGCTTTTCGATGAACGACCATGACGGCGGCATGGCCTATCCGAACGGCTGACGCTGATTGACCGTTGCCGCTACCAGCCGGCCCACAACAGGGCGAGGCCAAGCACGGCCGGCACGGTCTGTATGAAAAGGATTTTTCTCGATGCGGTCGCCGCGCCGTAGAGCCCGGCGATCGCCACGCACAAAAGGAAAAACACCTTTACCTGAAAGCCCGCCGTGCCAAGATAAAGCCCCCATATCAGCCCGGCGACGAGGAAGCCGTTGTAGAGCCCCTGGTTGGCCGCGAGCACCTTCGACGCCTTGGCGAAGTCCGGCGTCAGTTTGAACGCCTTGTGGCCACGCGGCGTGTCCCATGCCGCCATTTCCAGATAGACGATGTAGAGGTGGATGAGAGCGACCAGTCCGACCACGATATTGCCAAGCATGGCGTCTCTCCCTCAATCTTCGCTCATCTCAACACGGCCCGCCCGGCCATTGCAAGCCTGCGCCCGCGGAAGCTTTCGGGGCTTGCCAATCGCGCCGCGCCGGGGTCTCTTCGCTCTATCAGATTGACGGAATCGCACCATGTCCTTCGCCAAACTCGACGACCTCGGCCACAAGCTCGAAGCGCTCGAACACGCGCTAGCCATCCTCGGCGCCGACGAGGCCACCCACATGGCCGTCGGCGGCGGCGAAAAGCGCGCTGAAGCGATGGCCGCCCTTGCCGGCATGTACCATCGCCAGGCGGCGGCACCCGAAATTGCCAACTGGATCGACGCCGCCAAGAGCGAAAGCCTGAACGACGAGCAAAAGGCAGCGCTTGGTGAGTTCGAACGCCACTACACCAACCTCACCTGCCTGCCGGCCGAATTCGTCGAGCGCCAGACGGCGGCGCGCATGCGTTCAGAACAATTGTGGCGCGACCTGCGCGCCAAGGGCGACTGGTCCTCGTTCCAGCCGGCGCTGGAAGGCATCGTCGCGCTGGTGCGCGAGGAAGCTGCCATGCGCGCCGATGCGCTCGGCCTCGATCCGTATGACGCGCTGATGGAGCAATATGATCCCGGCAATCGCACAGCCGGCATCACGCCCGTCTTTGCCGAATTGAAAACCTTCCTGAAGGGGTTCGTGCCGAAGGCTTTGGCCGCACAGCAAGAGCGGCTGGCCAAGCGGCCATTGAAGCCGCTCTCCGGCACCTACGCAATCGACAGGCAGCGCGAGCTTGGCCTTGCCATGATGGCCGCCGTCGGCTTCGATCTCACCCACGGCAGCCTGTCTGTGTCACATCATCCCTTCTGCGGCGGCGTGCCGAGCGACGTGCGCATCACCACCCGCTACAGGACCGACGAATTCCTTTCGGCGATGATGGGCGTGCTGCACGAGACCGGCCACGCGCTTTACGAGCAGAACCTGCCGCAGGCCTGGGCGCACTGGCCGCTCGGCAAGGCGCGCGGCATGGCCATCCATGAAAGCCAGAGCCTGTTCGTGGAAAAGCAGCTCGGCCGCAACCCCGCCTTCTGGCGCTGGGCGCTGCCTATCGTCGAAAAGCATCTCGGCGAAGACTGGTCGATGGACGACATCCTGCCGCATATCCTCCATGTCGAGCGCGGCCTGATCCGCGTCGATGCCGACGAGGTCACCTATCCGCTCCACGTCATCTTGCGCTACGAACTGGAGCAGGATCTCGTTTCAGGCCGCCTCGACGTCGCCGACCTGCCGGAAGCCTGGGATGCCGGCATGCGCGACTATCTCGGCCTCTCCACCATCGACAGTCCGGCCGACGGCCCGATGCAGGACGTCCATTGGCCAGGCGGAGCCTTCGGCTATTTCCCGTCCTATACGCTGGGCGCGATGATGGCGGCGCAGCAATGGGCTGCGCTGTTGCGCGACCGTCCCCAGACAAACGACGACATCGCCAAGGGCGATTTCTCGAGCGTCAACGAATGGCGGCGCGAGCGCATCTGGTCACAGGGTTCGCGCTGGTCGACGCCCGGCCTGCTTGAACGCGCCACCGGCGAAGCGCTCGAAGCCCGCCACTTCATCGACCATCTCGAACAGCGTTACGGAACCGCCTGAATCTTGCGGTCCGAGAACGCTCCGGCCCCGGCGTCGAACTGCAGACGGGCCAGCCGCGCATAAAGCCCGCCCTTGGCGACGAGGCTGGAATGCGTGCCTTCCTCGACGATACGGCCATCGTCCACCACCAGAATGCGGTCGGCCTTCAGCACGGTCGCCAGCCGGTGCGCGATGACCAGCGTCGTGCGTCCCCGCATCAGGTGTTCAAGCGCTTCCTGCACCAGCGTCTCGCTAGTCGCATCGAGCGCCGAGGTGGCCTCGTCGAGCAGGAGGATCGGCGCGTCGCGCAGGATGGCGCGGGCAATGGCGATGCGTTGCCGCTGGCCGCCCGACAGCATCACGCCGCGTTCGCCCACCTCGGTTTCGTAGCCCCTATCCAGCTTGAGGATGAACTCGTCGGCAAGCGCCGCTTTCGCCGCTGCCACTATATCCGCATCCGATGCACCCGGCCTGCCGAAGGCGATGTTGTCGCGCACGCTGGCGGCAAAGATCGTCACGTCCTGCGGCACGATCGCCATGCGCTGGCGAAGCTGTATTGGATCGGCATCGCGCACATCAATACCGTCGACCCTGACCGAGCCCGTCTCGGGATCGTAAAAGCGCAGGATCAGCGAAAAGATCGTGCTCTTGCCGGCACCCGAAGGGCCGACGATCGCAACCGTCTCGCCCGGCTTCACCGAAAAATCCAACTCGTGCACGGCAGCCCGGTCCGGCCGCGCCGGATAGGAGAAGGAAACCTTGTCGAAGCTGATCGTCCCTTGCGCCACCGTCGGCAGCGGCTTCGGGTTTGCCGGCGCCTCGACATGCGGCTCCTCGTCCAGAAGCTCGGTCAAACGCTCTGCTGCGCCCGCCGCCTGCGAAAGCTCGCCCCACACTTCCGACAGTGCGCCGAGCGCCCCGGCGGCAAACACCGCATAAAGCAGGAACTGGCCGAGCGTGCCGGGCGACAATACGCCTGACAGCACGTCGCGCGAACCGAACCACAGGACAGCCACCACAGAGGCGAAGATCGTGAAGATCGCAACGAAGGTCAAAAACGCCCGCGCCAGCACCGATGAGCGCGCCGCTGCAAACGCGCTTTCGACCGCAGCGCCGAACCTTCCCGTCACCAGCCCTTCATTGGTGAACGCCTGCAAGGTGCGCACCGCGCCAATCTGCTCGCTGGCATAGGCGGTGGCGTGCGCCAGCGTATCCTGCGCAATACGCGACTTGCGCCGCACCGAGCGGCCAAAGCCGACCAGCGGTAGCACGATCAGGGGAATGGCAGCGATGACGAGGCCGGACAGCTTCGGGCTGGTCACCACCATCATCGCCAGCGCGCCGAGGCCGAGGATGACATTGCGGAGCGCAACGGATGCCGTCGCACCGACCGCGGATTTTATCTGGGTCGTATCGGCTGCCAGCCGCGAGACGATTTCGCCAGACTGCACCTGGTCGAAGAATGCCGGCGACAGCGTGGTAACGTGCGAGAACACGTCGCGGCGGATATCCGAGACAACGCGCTCGCCCAGCGTGATGACGAAATAGTAGCGGCCGGCCGAAGCCAAGGCCAGCAATGCCGCCATCAGCACGAGCATCGAAAAATATTCTGAAATGAAGGTCGAATCGGCGCCGGAAAACCCGTGGTCGATCATGCGCCGCACGGCCAGCGGCACGGCAAGCGTCGTCACCGCAGCCAGCACCAGCGAGATCATCGCCCCGATCACCAGCTTGCGATAACGGCCGATATAGGGGAAAAGGCGCCGCAGCGGCTTCAGAGAGCGGCTGCGCTCGTCTGCGCTTTCTGTTCGCGCCATGTGCTGTTTCCCTGTCCAAGCCCGTTACAGGACATCAATATGCCTTTTACTCGACCTTGTGATTCAATTTCGGTTGATGTATAGGCACGCCGACCGTTTTAGAGGCCGCGGCTTTTGAATAGCTGCGGCTTCGAGTTTTAGAAAGAGGCGCTTCGACGCAGGCCATCCGGTCGCTGCTGCGCCACCAGATCAGGAAAAGTGCGATGAAGGCCGATATCCATCCCGACTACCACACCATCAAGATCGTCATGACCGACGGCACCGAGTACAACACGCGCTCGACCTGGGGCAAGGAAGGCGACACGATGAACCTCGACATCGACCCGACCACGCACCCGGCCTGGACCGGCGGCCAGCAGACGCTGCTGGATCGCGGCGGCCGTCTGTCCAAGTTCAAGAAGCGCTTCGAGGGCTTCGGTCTCTGATACCGGCGAAAAGCCGGTAAAGAAAAACCCGCCTTCGAGGCGGGTTTTTTTTGTTTGTGCCGGATCGCCGGGTTCAGCAAAACCATCGACGTCATCCCGGCCAAGGGAGCGACAGCGACCGCGAGCCGGGATCCATTCCGTGGCAGGGCAGGATAACACTCCGGCAGTCCCTCCTGATCCGGTAAGCCCAGACCTTTTAGGAAGGCGTCTTGCGGTCCGCATGGCCGAGATCGCGGCCCGGATCGATCACGTCGCGCACCAGTTGCTTGAGCTTGGCGGCTTCGGGAAAGCCGCCGTCGCGCTTTCGTTCCCATATCAGCTCGTCATTGCAGGTGATGGAAAACACGCCGCCGGTGCCGGGCACCAGCACCACTTCGCCAAGTTCGGTGCCGAATGTGGACAGCAGTTCCTGCGCCATCCAGCCGGCGCGCAACAGCCACTGGCACTGGGTGCAGTAGGTGATGCGGATGATTGGACGCTCGGTTGTAGCCACGGAAATCCTGAAAACTGAACGAGCCTGAACAGTCGGAGCAGAATAGGGTCAGATCCGGGTCAGGGCGAGGCGAGAATGGCAGGATTCGAGAACCGGAGCGGAGCGTACATTAGGTACGTGAGCACCGGAAGCGCAGAAGCCTGCTATTCGCAGTCCGCCATCACCCGGATATCGCCCGGATATTCAGGCGGCGCTGAGCTTGGCCAATGTCGCTTCATCCACCTCGAAGTTGGCGTAGACGTTCTGCACGTCGTCGTCGTCTTCGAGCGTCGCCACCAGCTTCATCAGCGATTGCGCGCGTTCCTCGTCCACCGGCACGTTGTTCTGCGGCTTCCAGATCACCTTGGCCGTTTCCGCTTCGCCGAGCGCTGCTTCCAGAGCCTTTGAAACATCGTTCAGGCTCTCGAAGGCGCAATAGATGGTGTGGCCTTCCTCATCGGTTTCCACATCGTCGGCGCCTGCATCGATCGCCGCTTCCATCACCTTGTCGGCGTCGCCTGCCGAGGCCGGATAATAGATTTCGCCGGCGCGGTCCCACATGAACGACACCGAGCCGGTTTCGCCGAGCGCGCCGCCTGCCTTGGTGAAGGCTGCGCGCACGTTGGAGGCCGAACGGTTGCGGTTGTCGGTCAGCGCTTCCACGATCAGCGCCACGCCGCCGGGGCCATAGCCCTCGTAGCGCACTTCCTCGTAGTTCTCCGTGTCGCCGCCGGACGCCTTGTTGATGGCGCGCTGGATGTTGTCCTTGGGCATCGACTCGGCCTTGGCCGCCTGCACTGCAAGCCTGAGGCGCGGGTTCATGGCCGGGTCGGGTACGCCGAGCTTGGCAGCGACGGTGATTTCGCGCGCCAGCTTGGAAAACATTTTCGAGCGGACCGCATCCTGGCGGCCCTTGCGGTGCATGATGTTCTTGAACTGTGAATGGCCGGCCATGTGACCCCTGTCGTCTGTTCGCGGCGATCAGATCGCGCCGCGCCCACCGGACGCCAGAAAACGGATCTGACTGTTGAGTTGGCATCGGATGCCCGAAAAGCCGGATTTCGCCGACGGGGGCCGATGCTCGGAATGGCGGGCTTATAGAGAAATCGGCTCAATTCGTCCAGCCGCACGCACCCCGTCGCTCGCGAAAACGTGACTCGGGCGTCCGCCCGGCGTCATTCATAGTCGGCCTGCCCGTATGCCTGGAGGCCGATATGCCGTTCCTGCGCCTGCTCGCCGCCTTCTTCCTGTCGCTTGCCGCCATGTCGCTGCCGGCATCGGCGCAGGAAAGCCCGCCGCCATCGCGCTGCCTGGCCATCGCCAACGCGCTGCCGGGCGTCACTTACGCGAATTTCACGCCTGCGCAAACACAGGCCGAAGGCGAGGTGTCGATTACCTATGCCGGCCACTCGACCTATGTCATCGAAACGCCTGCCGGCGTGCGCGTCGCCACCGACTACAGCGGCGTCTACGGCTCAAATCCGCTGCCCGACGTCGTCACCATGAACAAGGCGCACCGCACCCATTTCACCGACCTGCCCGATGCCGGCATCGCCCATGTGCTGCGCGGCTGGAACCCGGCTGGCGGCCCGGCCAAGCACGCGCTCACCATCGACGACATCTATATCCGCAACGTGCCGACCGACATACGCGGCTTCGACGGCGGCATGGAGCGCGACGGCAATTCGATCTTCATCTTCGAGGTGGCGGGCCTGTGCATCGGCCATCTCGGCCATTTGCATCACCGGCTCGAAGCCGCCCACTACGCCGCCATCGGCCGCCTCGACGTCGTCATGGTGCCTATAGATGGCGGCATGACGCTATCGCTCGACGCCATGAGCGAGATTGCAAGCAGGCTCTATTCGTCGGTGATCCTGCCCATGCACCGCCATGCCACCGGGATCACGGAATTCACCGGCAGGATGGGTCCGGGCTTCGCCGTCGAATTCCGCGACAGCCGCACGCTCGACATTTCCCTGCGCAGCCTGCCGCAGCGCCCGACCATCATCGTCCTGCAAGGCGTCTAAGCGGTCAGCGGGTAACCCTAGTGTCCGCTGCCCTTGGTCTTTCGGCGACGCGCCAGCATGTTCAGCCCCTCGACCAGCGCCGAGAAGCCCATGGCCGCGTAGATGTAGCCCTTCGGCACATGGTAGCCGAAGCCGTCGGCGATCAGCGTCATGCCGATCATCAACAGGAAGCCCAGCGCCAGCATGACGATGGTCGGGTTCTTCTCGATGAAGGCCGATAGCGGATTGACCGCCAGAAGCATCACCGTCACCGCCACGATGACGGCGATGTACATGATGGCGATCTCGTCGGTCATGCCGACAGCCGTGATGATGGAGTCGATGGAAAACACCAGGTCGAGGAGCAATATCTGGAATATCGCGCCCACCAGCGACACCTGGATGGTCTTGGAGACGATTTCGTCCTTGTGGTCCACCGGATCGACCGTGTGGTGGATTTCCTTGGTCGCCTTCCACACCAGGAAAAGGCCGCCGGCGATCAGGATAAGGTCGCGCCATGAGAAACCATGGCCGAAGGCTGTGAAGATCGGCGCTGTCAGCTTCACGATGAAGGAGATCGTCGCCAGCAGCAGCAGCCGCATGATCAGCGCAGCACCTATGCCGAGCCGCCGCGCCATCACCCGGTGCTCGGGCGGCAGCTTGTTGGTCAGGATCGAGATGAAGATAAGATTGTCGATGCCCAGGACGACTTCGAGCACGACGAGCGTTAACAGGGCAACCCAGGCGGTAGGATCATGGATGAACGCAAAATGGGGGGCAAGGAACTCCAGCATGCGCTCGCAATCTCTCCGTCTGAAAATGTCGTGCAGAGGTAGGTACGGCCTACCCTGTCGTCAATGTCACCCCACATTTTTTCTCAAACACCGTCGAATCCGCGACCAATGGTGCATTTCCGCCCGTGCTGCAAAAGATATGATGGCTTCATGAAACGGACAATCGTCCTCGCTGTGCTGCTCGCGGCAACGCTGCCGCCGCTGCCGAATGCCTTTGCTGCCACAAGCCAGCCCGAGACCGTGCAACCGTTGCCGGACCAAAAGGCCGAACTGCGCGAACGGCTTTTCCAGCATCTCGCCGCCGCCACGACAGAGGCTGAAGGGCGCGCGCTGGAAGACGAGATCTGGCGTTTCTGGCTCGACCTTGCGCCAAGCCCGGAGGTCCGCAAACTGGTCGATCAGGCGATGGAGCGCCGCCAGTCCTTCGATCTCACCGCTGCCGAGGCCCTGCTCGACCGCGCCGTCGAGCAGGCTCCCGACTATGCCGAGGCGTGGAACCAGCGCGCCTTCATTCGCTTCCTGCGCGAAAACGACGAAGGCGCGGAGCAGGACATCCTGCGCGCGCTGGAGCTGGAGCCGAAGCATTTCGGCGCGCTGTCCGGCCTGTTCCATGTGCTTTCGCGCCGCGGTCGCACGGAGGCAGCCAACGCCGCGCTGATCGAGGCGGTCAGAATCCATCCCTGGCTGAAGGAGCGCACGATGCTGCCGCCCGACCCGAACGCCGAGCGCCCGCCAATCAAGGGCACCGAACAGGATTTGTAGCGCACCGTTGCGCGCTGCTAGGGTGTGCTGAGATTCAGGTCAGGGTGAGCCGAGAACGGTAGCGTACGAGAACCGGAGCGTAGCGTACATTCAGGTACGTGAGCACTCGGCGAGCGCGGAAGGCTGCCGTTCGCAGGCCGCCCTCACCTGAACCTCCCTATTTCCAGAAGGAAGGCACCGTTTCCTCCAGCCGCGGCCCGCGCCGGAACGGCGCGATCTTTTCGGCAAGGCCGGTGCGGTCGGAAATCTCGACGCCGACGCCGCACAGCGTCGCCGGCCCGCTCGCTGCTTCGAAGCGGCCCTTCGGCACCTTGGACAGGAAGCGGTTGAGCGGTTCCTCCTTGTCCATGCCGAGCGAGGAATCATAGTCGCCGCACATGCCGGCATCCGAAATATAGGCCGTGCCGCCGTTGAGGATGTGATGGTCGGCGGTCGGCTGGTGGGTATGGGTGCCGACGACGAAGCTCGCCCGCCCATCGACGAAATGCGCGAAACACATCTTCTCGCTGGTCGCCTCGGCATGGAAATCGATCACCACCGCATCGGCCTGTTCGCCGAGCGGGCAGGCGGCAAGTTCGCGCTCGCCCGCCTGGAACGGATCGTCGAGTTCGGGGTGCATGAACACCCGGCCCATGATGTTGGCCACCATCACGCGCGCGCCGTTCTTGGCCAGATAAACGCCAGACCCCCTGCCGGGCGTCCCTTTCGGGAAATTGGCGGGCCTCAGGAACCTGTCTTCGCGCGGCGCGAAATTCAGCGCATCGCGGTTGTCCCAGACGTGGTTTCCGGTGGTCACGACATCGGCGCCGGCGGCGATCGTCGCCTGGAAAATCTCCTCGGTGATGCCGAAACCGCCGGCCGCGTTCTCGCCGTTGACGATGACGAAATCCAGCTTGAGTTCGGAAATCAGTCCGGGCAATTGCTCCTGCACCGCCGTGCGCCCGGTCTTGCCCACCATGTCACCAAGAAAAAGCAGTCTCACGCAGACCCAATCCCCAAAATGCCGCATGACATTCTAGGGAAGGTCACGCATCGCTGAAATCTTCGGCGGCACATTAAGCATGCCACGCCGCCCGGTCTGTAAATCACCGCACGTTCGCGCCGTCAAAGCCATTCGACTTTCGTGGGCTGAACTCAGCCATGCGGTGCCGCTCTTGTTTCAGGTCAGGGCGAGCCGAGAATGGTAGTGCATGTCTCCCGAAAGTGGATGCCGGTTTCGGGATAAAGACATGCATAATCAAAGGAGCTAAAGCGTGTGAAGCGAATCTGAAAGATCGCGCCACGCTTTAGCATTCGAGAACCGGAGCGGAATGTACATTCAGGTACATGAGCACCGGAAGCGCAGAAAAACGCCTTTCGCAGGCCGCCCTCACCTGAAACTAAAACCGCCGCAGCCCGCTCTCGGTCAAGATCTCCGGCAGGATCACGTCGTGCGGCTCGTCCGGCACGCGCTTCACCTGCTGGCAGTTAAACGCCGTGCCGATGAGCCGGGGCTTCAGCCCACGCTCGTGCATGCGCGCAATCGCCCGGTCATAATGTCCCGCGCCATAGCCAAGCCTGTGGCCGCGTAGATCGAAGGCAGCCAGCGGCAACAGGATGATGTCGGGATCGAACACCTTCGCATCGGGTCCCGGCCCGGTCGTGCCGAAGCCGGTCGAAACCATCGGCGTGCCGCGCACCAGTTCGCGAAACACGATGGTCTCCTTGTCCAGCACCACCGGCAGGCAAAGCCGCGCGCCTTTTTCGCCCAGCGCAAACATCAGCGGCCGAAGGTCGATTTCCGAACGGATCGGCAGGAAACCCGCGATCACGGTGCCCGGCCCGAAGCTGATCGCCGGCTCGCCCACTTCGGCAATGCGCAGCGAAATCTCGATGCGCCACAAAGGGTCCAGCGCATCGCGCCGCCCGAGCGCTTCCTGCCGCACGCTCTGCTTTTGCTCTTTCAGTGAGGTCATGCCGCTCCCTTCCCCTGAAACGGAGAAAAATCGCAACTTGGCGCTGAGGTCAAGGGGAGGAGGCGAGGTCAAAAGCCGCGCCCTGCACGAGGGGAAATCAACATTATTGCGGGGAAAGAAATGGCCGCCGGATGGCGAAATCCGCCCCGAACAGATGGCAGAGCGACGATCCACACGACCGATGGAGAAGTTGATCCCGGGAACCTACAAAGTAGGTGGGCGCCATATGTCCGAGCCCACGGGCCCGGCCAGGGACAGCTCCCTAGGGATCAATAAGGCCCCGGGGAAATGTCTCTCCTGTCGCGAAGCGCAGACCGTCGCCACCAATATAGGTGGAAGCGCGCGCCAACACCAGCGCCGGCAAGCAGGAACAGCCCTCAAGCCGCGCCCGCACAGGCGCTTTCCAAATGGCGCTTGTGTCGCAACGGTTTTGCTTGCGTGTCCAGAACCATCTTTCTACGGTTCGTCGCAAAAATCAGGGACAAGAAAATGCGTTTCGAAGGCACTGCGGCCTATGTCGCCGACAAGGATCTGATGGTTGCGGTCAATGCCGCGATTGCACTTGAGCGGCCGCTGCTGGTCAAGGGCGAGCCCGGCACCGGCAAGACCGAGCTCGCCAAGCAGGTGGCCGCAGCGCTCGGCCTCGACCTTCTGGAATGGCACGTCAAGTCCACCACCCGCGCCCAGCAGGGCCTTTACGAATACGACGCCGTTTCGCGCCTGCGCGACAGCCAGCTCGGCGACGAGCGCTTCAACGACATCAAGAACTACATCAAGCGCGGAAAGCTTTGGGATGCCTTCGCGGCGGGCAGGAAAGTGGTGCTGCTCATCGACGAGATCGATAAGGCCGACATCGAGTTCCCCAACGACCTGTTGCAGGAACTCGATAAGATGGAGTTCTTCGTCTACGAGACCGGCGAAACCATCCGCGCCGATGTGCGCCCCATCGTCATCATCACCTCCAACAACGAAAAGGAGCTGCCCGACGCCTTCCTGCGCCGCTGCTTCTTCCACTATATCCGCTTCCCCGATGCCGACACGCTGCACCGTATCGTCGAGGTCCACTATCCCGGCATCAAGCAGGCGCTGGTGCGCGCGGCGCTGACCCAGTTCTACGAAATCCGCGACGTGCCCGGCCTGAAGAAGAAGCCTTCCACATCGGAGGCGCTCGACTGGATCAGGCTGCTGGTTGCCGACGACATCGATCCCGCCGACCTGCGCGGCGATGCCAAGAGCGCGCTGCCGCGCCTGCACGGCGCGCTGCTGAAGAACGAGCAGGACGTGCACCTGTTCGAGCGCCTCGCCTTCATGGCCCGCCGCAACGGATAGGGTCTCAGCGGCCTGCCTGTGCGGCATCCCGCCGGAGCGCCACCCCTCTGCTTCATCATCTCCGCAAGGAGGTGCAACCTCTCCGCTTCGTCATCCCGGAATTCACTTTCGAGCGGAGCGAGAAAGGAATGTCCGGGATCCATTCCGTGACGGCGCGGCAGGGCTCAAGCATCTCAGAATGTGGATCGGTTAGAGGCTGACGTTAACCCAACCCACTGATCTCGCTCACTTCCCGAAAAAACTTTCACCCCACTTATCCACCCCCTCTCCATCTCCCCCATAATCCGCCCCATCGCCCTTGCGGGAGACCTGGTGCGCACCGGGTATCAGGGAAGGGCGTCGGTGCCGGATTGGTCGCATGACGGTGTGCGGCTGGGTGATGAGCCCCCAAGTCCGGGCCTTGATCGGGGCCTTCGGCGCAAATGCTGCCCCCGGTAAGGCAAGACCACCGGACGGGCGGCCGCAAGGCCGCACTAAACTACTAAACGAGCGACCGAACGGCCGCCCGTCCTCCCGACCTCTTAAGCGAGGTCAGTTCTTTGACAATGGCCAGACGGCTTTAGCCGGGCGTGGCAACGGTAATGCACGAACCTTGGCCAGCCGTCTGGCCATTCCTCGGGGCCCCCGCCAGCGACGAGCGTAGCGAGTGAGCTTAAGGGCGGGGCAAAGAACCTCAGACGCGAAAGCGGGCGTGGCGATGAATAAGTGTAACCGGCCACCGCTCGGGAATGGATCCCGGACATTCCTTTCTCGCTTCGCTCGAAAGCGAATTCCGGGATGACGCGAGATAATCTCTCAGCCGTCATCCCGGAAGCGAGCCGAGCAAAGCGAAGGCGATGCTGTCCGGGATCCATTCCGTGACTTTGCTGAAGTATTCTGGGCGGCAGTGCGAAGCGATCAAGAAACGCCCCGACAAAAGCGGGGCGTGGCAATGAACAAGCACGCATCCACTTGTCGGATCGGCCCACGCCAAACCGTCCTATGCACGGACCAGGCAACCGCGGCCGCACCGCCGCGTTCAGGACAGAGGCCAATCAGGAAGGGAAATGCCATGCTCAAGGACAAGCCATCATCGGCCATCGTCGCCGTCAGCGACATCGCCAGGGCGCGCAGCTTCTATGTCGATACGCTGGGCCTCGAAGTGGAAGACGATAGCATGGGCGACGTGATCGTCCTGCGTACCGGCGCAACATTCCTTGTCGTCTATCGCTCCGATTTCGCGGGCACCAACAAGGCCAACGCAGTGGTCTGGGGTGTCGGCGACGAAATCGACACCATCACCGCAACCTTGACGGCCAGAGGCGTCGGCTTCGAGCACTATGAGGGGATGGAGCTGAAGGGCGACATTCACGTCAGCGGCGACATGAAAATGGTGTGGTTCAAGGACCCGGACGGCAACATCCTGCACTTGAACAACATGTAGCCTGCTGCCCGGCCCGAAACGTCACGCTACCGCCGGCTGGCTCCAGCGCGCGGCGATCAGCCGGTAGGGGATCAGTGCGAACACGGCAATGGCAAGCTTGACCGTGAGGTCGCCGAGCGCCCACGACACCCAGCGTGCCGCTTCGGCCGAAAATACGCCCATCAACGGTGCCGCCTCTAGGGCAAAGCCGTCATCGGGACCGAGAAAGGCGAAGGCGGCGGCAAAGGCGACCGAGAAAAACACCGCCGTATCGACGATGGAGCCGGCCAGCGTGCCGAAGATCGGCGCGCGCCACCAGCTTTGCCGGCGCAGCCAGTTGAAAACGGTGACGTCGAGCAGTTGCGCCGAAAGAAATGCCGCGCCCGAAGCGCAGGCGATGCGCGCCAGACGTGCCACCGCCGTATCGAACTCGATCAGGCCGAGCTTGAACAGCAAGGGCGGGATGACGATCGAACAGATCACCGCCGTCATGAAGCCGACCAAAACGATGCGCCGCGCCACCGCCGGTCCGTAGCGGCGGTTGGCAAGGTCGGTGATCAGGAAAGAAAACGGATAGGTGAACGCGCCCCAGGTCAGCACATCGGCGAGCGCAAGGCCGGCGACCTCGCCTTGCAGCGGAAACTGCACGAGGATGTTGGACGCCACCACGACAAGCGCCATGGCCGCCACGAAGGGCAGGTAACGAGCAAGGAAACTCATTTTTTTATCCTGGGTTATGGAACCAGTGGAACATCGGCCGAGAAGACGATGTTCCGTGGGAGGCGGTCGTCCCCCGCCTTGGAAGTCTGCTTAGGCTGCCGGCTGTTCGGCGAGCTTCTTGGCGATCTGCTTCTTCAGCAGGCGCGCGCGCTGCGAAAGCTCAGCCGTGTCAGCCTTGGCGAGGAAAGCGTCGAGGCCACCGCGATGCTCGACCGAACGCAGCGCGTTGGCGGAGATGCGCAGGCGCACATTCTGGTTCAGCGCTTCCGAGATCAGCGTGACATTGACCAGATTGGGCAGGAAGCGGCGACGGGTCTTGTTGTTGGCGTGGCTGACGTTATTGCCGGTCAGGACGGCTTTGCCGGTAAGTTCGCAAGCGCGGGACATAATGCACCTTCAGGTTCTCGGTCCGGCCAAATCTCGCTGCCCACGCCCTATAGCGCGCGGTTTGCAGCAAGCGGCCTCATGGAAAAGTTGGCGTTCCATAGTGTCATTTGGACGAGGCGTCAAGCGCAAGCTTGCCCCGGCGCAACGCGGCAGCTTCACACAAAGGCCGGAATCCGGCCTATATGCAAGGGCCTAGGGACATCGAACGTCCGGAGCGATCCGGTACGATCAGCATGAAGGTGAATTCGCAAGAATGTTTCGCCCCATAGCGCTTTGCTCGGCAGCCCTTTGCCTTGCCACCCTCGTCACCGCCTTGCCCGGCCCCGGCTCGGCCGCCGCCCCGCAATCGTTCCGCGGCGAATACACGGTCTCCTTCCTCGGCCTGCCGCTTGCCCGCGCCGCCTTCCAGAGCCGCTATGACGGTGCTGCCTACAGGATTGACGGCTCGGTCGCCAGCGCGGGGCTCGCCCAAATATTTGACGATACCAAGGGCACCATCGTTGCCTCGGGAAGTCTAGCCGAGGATGGCCTCCAGCCGCGCAGCTTTCGCGCCGATTACACGTCCGGCAGGAAGGCCTCGCTGGTCGATATCCGCTTCGCCAACGGCACGGTTGCCTCCACCAAGGTCGTGCCTGCTCCGAAGAAGCGCGGCAAGGACTGGGTCGCACTGGACGCCGCCGATCTCAAGAGCGCCCTTGATCCGATCACGGCAACGGTCGTGCGCGCACCAAGCCTCGATCAAGTCTGCGGCCGCACGGTGAAAATGTATGACGGCGAGTTGCGCGCCGACCTGAAATTGAGCTTCGTGAAAAAGGACAAAATTTCGGTCGAGGGCTACGAGGGACCAACCATCACCTGCCGCATGGGTTTCCAGCCCGTTTCCGGTTACCGCCAGGGCAAGCGCGCTCTGGACTATCTGAAGAACCGCAGCCGCATCATGGTGACGTTTGCGCCGCTTGGCCAAACTGGAGTATATGCCCCGATCCACGCGACCGTCGGAACGGAAATCGGCACCATCACCGTCCGCGCGCGCCGCTTCGAAACAACCAACTAGGCGCGAGATGCGCGCCGCCGGGACGAAACCATGGGGCGGGCGACACTGATAGGCTTTTCGGCGGTTGCCATGTGGGCGCTGCTGGCGCTTTTGACCGACGCCTCCGGCCAGGTGCCGCCGTTCCTGCTCTCGGCAATCACCTTCACCATCGGCACCTTTGTCGGCCTTGTCGCCCGTCTCATAATGCCGAAGCCGGCCACGTCCGTGAAAATACCGTTGCAGGTCTGGGTCATCGGCATCGCCGGCCTGTTCGGCTATCACTTTTTCTACTTCACCGCGCTGCGCAACGCCCCGGCTGTCGAGGCAAGCCTGATCGCCTATATGTGGCCGCTGCTGATCGTGCTGGGCTCCGCCCTGATGCCCGGCGAAAAGCTGGCCTGGAACCACATCGTCGGCGCCCTGCTCGGCCTTGCCGGAACCTTCCTGATCGTCACCAAGGGTGCAGGTCTTGCCTTCGATGCGCGCTATGCCTTCGGCTATGCCATGGCCGCCGTCTGCGCCGTGTTATGGTCATCCTACTCGCTTTTGTCGCGCCGCTTTCCCTCGGTCCCCACAACAATCGTTACGTGGTTTTGCGCGGCAACCGCGATCCTTTCGCTGGCCTGCCACTTCGCGCTTGAACAGACCGTGCTCCCGGCAAATGCCGGCCAATGGCTGGCGGTGCTCGGCCTCGGTCTGATGCCGGTCGGCGCTGCCTTCTATGCCTGGGACATCGGCGTGAAGCGTGGCAATATCCAGGTGCTGGGCGCGGCCAGTTACGCAGCCCCGCTTCTGTCGACGCTGGTGTTGATCGTTGCCGGCTTTGCCGAGCCCAGCCTGCGCATTCTCGCCGCCTGCCTGCTCATCACCGGCGGCGCAGTGCTGGCGGCAAAGTCACTGCTGTTTGCAAAGCGAACCGCCACTGCGAGCGTAAAAGCATGATGCCGTTTTCCGGCGGCATCGAAACATTTGCCAACGCCACTGTCGTCTTCTCGGTGCTGGCGGCCATAGGCTATGCCTTCAGCCTTTCCATGCCGCCGTCGCTGCGCCGTTCGGCCATCAAGACATTAGCCATCGGCCTGCTCGCCGTGCTCGCTTTCGAACAGGACGCACCGCTGCTGCTTGCCGGAGCGCTTGCGCTGAGCGCGGCATCCGACGCGTTTTCCTCGCAACCCAACGCCAGAATGTCCGTTGCCGGTTTCACGGCGGCCGTCGGTGCCTTCCTCGCCTTCGGCCTGCTGTTTTTTACCTATGGCGCATTTGGTCTTCTGACATCGGAGCCCTGGCGACCGGCGCTCGCTGCCGTCATGACAGCCCTCACCTTTGCGGTCCTCATGTGGTCATGGACGCGCATGGGCCGCCGTCTGCGTCTGCCCGTCCTGGCCTATGCACTCGCACTGCTGGTCATGGCGTTCTCGGCCTTGATGACCACGCCAACGATCATAGCCGGCACCTTGTTGTTGCTGGGGTCAGGCGCCGCCAGCCTTGCGGCGAGGCTCCCGGCTCCGGAGCCTTCGCCTCGACACGCATTGTGGCCGTACGCAGTATGGGCACTACGCTATGTCGGCCATCTCGCAATAGCGCTTGGCGCGGTGCTCTGATCGCTTACGGCTTCCAGCCCGGTTCGGCCATCTCGAACTGGGCAAAGTCGAATCCAGGCGCGACTGTGCAACCGACCAAGGTCCAATCCCCCGTGCTTCGCGCAGTCTGCCACCAACCCGCCGGCACCAGCAATTGCGGCCGTTCGCCGGCAAGGATGTCTGTACCCAGCCGATGCTCGCTGACTTTGCCGCCGTCGGCGCACATCGATACCAGAAGCGCCGCCCCGGCGTAGAAATGCCAGACCTCGGCGGCGTCCTTGACGCGATGCCAGGCCGAAGACTGGCCGCTCTCGAGAAGAAAATAGATCGCGGTCGAATGACCCCTCCCGCCGTTCGGCGCATCGCGAAATGTCTCGACATACCAGCCGCCTTCCGGATGCGGCCTCATGCCGAGCGCGGCAATGATTTCGGCGGGCGTCATCGCAAGCCGACCTCGCTCAGAAATTATCCTTGCGCTTGCGGATCTCCGCGAACACCTCGACATCCGCCGCATTTTCCATGCCGAGGTTCTTGCGGATTGCCGGATCGGCCCAGCGCAGGAATGGGTTTGTCGCCAGTTCCTCGCCGATCGTAGTCGGCAGCGTGGCTTTCCCTTCCGCCCTCAGCGCCTCGATCTTCCTGGCCCGCGCCTGCAGGGCGGTATTGCCGGGATCGATCGTCAGTGCAAAACGGGCATTGGAAAGCGTATATTCATGGCCGCAATAGACAGCCGTATCGGCAGGAAGCGCAGCAAGCTTCTTCAGCGATTCGAACATGACCGGCGGCGGGCATTCGAGCAGCCTGCCGCAACCGAGGGCAAACAGCGTGTCGGCTGCGAAAAGCTGCTTTGCCTTGGGCAGGTGATAGGTGATGTGGCCCGCCGTATGGCCCGGCGTAAAGATCACCTCGATCTTCTCGCCGCCGAACGGAATGACCGAGCCGCCCTCGACCGTGTCGTCGATACCGGGGATCTTCGCCTTCTCCGCCTCCGGTCCGACAATCCGCAGCTTGAAGCGTTCCTTCAAGGCAAGGTTGGCTTCGACATGGTCGATGTGATGATGGGTGATGAAAAGGGTCGTCGGCTGCCAGCCGGTGCGCTTTATCGCCTCAAGGATGGGAGCTTCCTCAGGCGCATCGATAAGAGCGGCCTCGCCACTATCCCGGTCGCGCAACAGGACACCAAAATTGTCCTCGCGGCACATGAACTGTTCGATCTCGATGGCCATTTTGATTTCTCCTGTCGATGTCGCCGCAGACATAGGGTGCGCGTCCGGTTATGTCACCCCCTCGATTGGGTGGGCTTGGTTGAACTCACGCCGCATCGCCGCTACCGTCCCCAATCCGACTTGGGATCATGATACGGTTTTCCATGCATACCGACATTGTCGACCTGCGTTCCTTCTACGCCTCGCCGCTTGGTCGCCTTGCCGAGCGCTCGATCACGATGGCGCTTTCATCGATCTGGGCAAATGTACCGAACGAGCGGCTCGTCGGCCTTGGCTATGCCTTGCCTTGGCTTGAACGGTTCGGAACCGATGCCGAGCGCGTGTTCGCTTTCATGCCCGCCACGCAGGGTGCGGTCGTGTGGCCTCCGAACGCCCCTACGGCCACAGCATTGGTGTTCGACGAGGAACTGCCGCTTGTCGATGCCTCGATCGATCGCATGCTCATGGTCCACTCGCTGGAACACGCGGAAAATCCGCGCGAAACACTGAACGAGATCTGGCGCGTGCTTTCCCCGGCTGGACGGGTCGTGATCGTGGTGCCAAACCGCCGCGGCGTATGGGCACGCTTCGAACACACGCCTTTCGGCACCGGCAGGCCCTATTCACGTTCCCAGCTTGCCGAGTTGCTCAGGGAAACCAACTTCACTCCGGCAGCATGGTCGGACGCCCTGTTCTTTCCGCCTTCAAGGCGAAGGCTCATGATGCGCTTCCACAACGTCATGGAAAGTGTCGGGCGCAAGCTCTGGCCGATCTTTTCGGGCGTCATAGTCGTGGAAGCGCAAAAACGGCTCTACCAGGGTGTTCCAATTGCCCAGCGCACTTCGCGCCGCGTCTTCGTGCCGTCGCTATCTCCCCAGGGCGTGACCGGTCTCGGAATGCGTTTTGACGGCAGCTGACTCACGATCCTTCGATTTTCGAACCCTGGCCGACATTTTCGAGTTCATATGACGTCGTCTGATAGACCCGGTTGATCCAGTTGCCGAACAGCAGGTGCGCATGTGAGCGCCAGCGGTTGAGCGGCGGTCGCGCCGGATCATCGTCCGGATAATAGCCGTGCGGCACCTTGATCTCGACGCCGGCGGCGACATCGCGATCATACTCTTCCTTAAGCGACGTGGAGTCGTACTCGATGTGGTTGAACATATAGAGCCGGTTGCCGACATCGCCGGCGAGCAGGCTGGGACCAGTCACATCCGACTCCATCAGGACATCGAGGCCGGAGCCTTCAGAAATGTCTGCCTTGCGCACCTCCGTCCAACGAGACACCGGAATGGCGAAGTCGTCCGAGAAACCGGCGAGATACGGCGATGCAGGCGCATTATTGCGATGCCGGAACACGCCGAAGGCCTTGTTCTCAAGCGTGTATTTCGGAATGCGATGGAAATGCCAGGCGGCGGCCATCGCCCCCCAGCAGATGAAGAAGGAAGAGTGAACATTGGTCACCGTCCAGTCGAGGATGCGCTCCAGTTCCTTCCAGTAGGTGACCTCTTCGAACGGCAGCAATTCAATCGGCGCGCCGGTGATGATGAAGCCGTCGAACTTGCGGTGCCGGACCTGCTCCCAGGTCTGGTAGAACGAGATCAGATGCTCCTCAGACGTATTCCGCGCCTTGTGGTTGCCGATGCGCACCAGCGTCAGCTCCACCTGAAGCGGCGTCGCCCCCATCAGGCGCGCAAACTGGGTCTCGGTGCGGATCTTGTTTGGCATGAGATTGAGCAAGCCGATCTGCAATGGACGGATGTCCTGCCGCATCGCAGTGCGCTCGTCCATCACGGAGACGCCTTCGCGAACGAGAACTTCGCGTGCAGGGAGCTGATCGGGGATCTTGATCGGCATTGGACGAACTCCAAACAGAAACGGCGACGAAACCGCAGCAGGTCTGAATGGACTTGTCATCCTCGGCCTGTTTAGCGACTTCTTTAACGTGGCTGCAAGCCGACCGGCCAAATCACCACGGAACAGCCCCTATCTAGTCCTGGCCGTGCAAATCGTCAACGGTTCCGGGGGCTGGGCCAGCGCTTGGCCCTCGACATTGCCCGTCGCGGCTTGTATTTCGGCTCCATCTTTTCAGACCTTCCGTCCCCTATGGAATTGGCACGATGACCACTGCGCAGGATCAAGCACGTCCGCAACCCCGCTCCGGGATCCTGGACATCGAGGCCTATGTGCCGGGCAAGAGCGCGGCACCCGCAGGCGTGAAGCTGCACAAGCTGTCGTCGAACGAAAATCCCCTCGGGCCCTCCCTCAAGGCGGTCGAGGCTGCACGTGAAGTCGCCGGCATGCTGGAGTTTTATCCTGACGGATCATCGCTGAAGCTGCGCGAAGCCATTGCCGAGGTGCATGGGCTGAATGCCACAAACATCGTCTGCTTCAACGGCTCGGATGAAGCGCTGACATTGTTGGCGCGCATCTACCTCCAGCCGGGCGACGAGGCGATCTACACCGAGCACGGCTTCCTCGCCTACAAGATCTGCATCCTGGCCGCCGGCGCGTCATACGTCATCGCCAAGGAAAAGGACGAGCGCGTCGATGTCGATGCGATCCTCGCCGCCGTCACGCCCCGTACCAAGATGGTTTTCCTCGCCAACCCCAACAATCCGACCGGCACCTATGTGCCGTTCGACGAGGTGCGTCGCCTCCATGCGGCCCTGCCCAAAAACGTGCTGCTTATCCTCGATGCCGCCTATGCCGAGTTCGTGCGCCGCAACGACTATGAAGCCGGCGTCGAACTGGTTGCCGGTGCCGAAAACGTGGTCATGACCCGCACCTTCTCCAAGGTTTACGGCCTTGGCGGCGCCCGCATAGGCTGGATGTACGCTCCGGCTCATATCGTCGATGCGGTCGAGCGCGTGCGCGATCCCTTCAATGTCACGGCAACCGCGATCGCTGCCGGGACGGCGGCGGTGCGCGACCGCGCCCATGTCGAGCGCGCCATCGCCCACAATGAAACCTGGCTGCCGTGGCTCACCGAGCAGTTCACCAGCCTTGGCCTGCGCGTAACGCCCAGCGTCGGCAATTTCCTCCTGGTCCATTTCCCGAACGAGGCTTCCCATTCGGCGGCGGAGGCAGACGCCTATCTGACGGCCCGCGGCTATATTCTGCGGCGCGTTGCCGGCTACGGTTTTCCCAACGCGCTGCGGATGACGGTCGGAACCGAAGAGGCCAATCGCGGCGTAGTCGCCGCACTCACCGAATTCCTGAAAAGATAGATCTATGCCCAAACCCATGTTTGAAAAGATCGCGCTGATCGGCATCGGCCTGATCGGCTCGTCATTGGCGCGCGTCATCCGTCGCGAAAACCTTGCCAGCCATATCGCCATCTCCACCCGCAGCGCCATAACGTTGAACCGCGCCGAGCAACTCGGCCTCGGCGACAATTACACCACCGATGCCGCTGATGCCGTGCGCGACGCCGATCTGGTGATCGTCTCGGTGCCCGTCGGCGCCTCGGAGCAAGTGGCCAAGGAAATCGCGCCGGCGCTGAAGAAGGGTGCCATCGTTACCGACGTCGGCTCGACCAAGGCTTCCGTCATCGCCCAGATGCAGCCGCACATTCCCCAAGGCGTGCACTTCATTCCAGGCCATCCGCTGGCGGGCACGGAAAAGTCCGGACCTGACGCCGGCTTTGCCGACCTGTTCCACAACCGTTGGTGCATCTTCACGCCGCTGCCCGATACCGATCCTGCGGCGCTTGAGAAGCTGTCGGACTTCTGGCGTCGCTGTGGCGCCAACATCGACACGATGGACCCGAACCACCACGACATGACGCTGGCCATCGTCTCGCACCTGCCGCACATCATCGCCTACAATATCGTCGGCACGGCGGATGATCTGGAAACCGTCACCAAGTCGGAAGTGATCAAATATTCGGCGTCCGGCTTCCGCGACTTCACGCGTCTTGCCGCCTCCGATCCAACCATGTGGCGCGACGTCTGCCTGCACAACAAGGATGCGATCCTCGAAATGCTCGCGCGCTTCTCGGAAGACCTTGCATCCCTGCAACGGGCGATCCGTTGGGGCGACGGTGACAAGCTTTTCGACCTGTTCACCCGCACGCGCGCCGTGCGCCGGTCGATCATCGAAGCGGGACAGGACATCGATGCCCCCGACTTCGGCCGTCAGGCGGTCGAACATCCGGCGAAAGCCTGACGTTCGGGATCAGTCGATCGGCTTGATATTGCCGAGCGGGATGAAGCCCAGCACGGCTTTGCCCTTGACCACCTTGAGCGGCAGCGATGGTTCGCTGCCGAGCATGGCAAGCGCGGCGAAACCCTGATTGATCTTACCGGCCTGTTCGGGAATGGCGGTGGCGAGGATTGCAGCCACAGCTTGCGGATTGCGCAGCTTGATGACCAGATCGGCATCGACCAGGCCATCGGCATCGACCGCCGCAGGGCCGGAGACCGAGATATGCGCCTCGCCCGATGACAGTTCGAGATTGGCGATCTCTATCGCTTGCCCGCGCAAGCTCTTCGGGCGGGACCGCACAAGGGCAACACCGTTCTTCAGCGTAACCGCACCGGTCCCGTCAAGCGGCGGAACCGTGCGTCCATTGAGCGCCTCGGGGGGAATCTCCAGATCCTCGAACCGGCCCGTATAGGCGATATCTTGGCCATTGGGTTCCAGATCCACTTGCGCCTTGGTCGCGCTGAACAACTGCACGGGGTCGCTTTCGTCAGACGGGTCCGTCTGTCCTGAGAAGCCATCCGCCGCCAGCGAAACCTTTCGCGGCAGCGGCCAGAACAGCTTTGCGCTGGCGTTGAGGTTGTCCCAGTCCAGCCACAGCGGCGGCATGCCGGGCGCAACGGTGCGCAGCGGCCCGCGAAGAGTGGCGTCAGCCACCAGCGGTCGGGCGAGACTGGTCACGGCGGCCAACGCTCCAGCGGAGGCGGCAATATTGCCGGCATCGTCCTCGTAGGCCATGCCGTCGCAATCGATAGCGAGCCGCAGCGGATAGCCGCTGACGCGGAAGTTCGCGCAATCGGCCTCGATGCCTCTCGCACTCAACTCCGCAATCGTCTGTCCGAATTCACCCCTGATCTTGTCGGCAAGATAAAACCATCCGCCACTGTAGAGGCCGAACAGCAGCACCAGCAGAACGAGGAGCCACGGCAGCAGCCTGCGCCGCCGCTTTGATACCACTTGCTCACTTGACGTCATGCTGCCGCTCTCGCTAACCCGTGGGTGCGCCGGATGTCCCGACGCTTTCTGACCGGCTCACGGCCACTGCCGCGCGCCTTCCAACTTGGCTTGGCGATATGGGCGATTTTTGGGTTTTTGGCTACGGCTCACTGATCTGGCGACCCGGTTTTGCGCATCTGGAAACGCGCCGCGCCCGGTTGTTCGGCTACCGGCGTTCGCTTTGCGTCTATTCCTTCGTCCATCGCGGAACGCGCGAGCGGCCAGGGTTGGTGCTTGGGCTGGACCGGGGCGGTTCCTGCGTCGGCGTGGCATTCAAGGTCGATGGAGCGGCGCGCGAAGATGTTATCGGCTACCTGCGCGAGCGCGAGCAGGTGACAAGCGTCTATCTGGAAAAGACGCTAACGGCGCGGCTCGAGACCGGGGAAACGGTAGAAGCGGTGGCCTATGTGGCAGACCGCGCCCACGAGCAATATGCGGGCGCATTGAGCGAAACCGAGGCTGCAACCGTGGTGCAAGGCGCTGTCGGCCAATCCGGACGCAACGAGGAATATCTGGCCAGTACCGTCGAACACTTGCATAAGCTCGGCATTCGCGACCATTGGCTCGAAGGCGTGGCAAAACAGGTCGCGCATTCGTGAAGGCGTTCCGCGTCAAATCCCGGAACGAGGTTTGACCCTGCCAATCCAATCCTTAGGCTGTATTAGGTCGTGGACTCATAAATATGATCGAAATGGCGCCTGGAACGGCAAAAAGATGCGAGGAGAAGCGCGAAGGTCGATGCGGACCATCGGCCGAGCGGTTCGACGCGGCAGCTTGCAGCCGTTCCGGCGTCCTTCGGATGTGGTCCATCTGCCCGGCTACTTTGTCAAAAGAGCTTGAAAATGAATGACATTTCCTTCGCTCTTTTTCCGCGTATCCGAACAGATGGCCTCACACCATTTCGATCATATTTATGAGTTCACGACCTAGCTACTGCTTCGTTCGGCGCTGATTCTTCATGCCGCTGAGCGCAGCTTTGATTCGTGGAGACTGGACATTGCAAAAGCGCCGCCTCGGTCGCACCGACCTTGAAATCGCTCCGCTGGTTTTCGGCGGCAATGTGTTCGGCTGGACCGCCGACGAAAAGACGTCCTTCGATCTGCTGGACCGCTTCTTCGACGCAGGACTGAATGCCGTCGATACGGCTGATTCCTACTCGCGCTGGGTACCGGGAAACAGTGGCGGCGAATCGGAAACCATCATTGGCAAATGGATGAAAAAGCGCGGCAACCGCGCCCGGATTGTTCTTGTCACCAAGGTCGGCTCCGATATGGGACAGGGCCGTATCGATCTTTCCCCGGTCTATATCGAGCGCGCAGTCGAAGCTTCGCTAAAGCGGCTGCAAACCGATGCGATCGACCTCTACCTTTCGCATTGGGCAGATCCGACCGTGCCCTACGCCGAAACGCTGGGCGCCTACCAGCGCCTGATCGAGAAAGGCAAGATACGCTTTGCCGGCGCCTGCAATCTGGATGCCGGGCAACTGAAAGCGGCTCTGGATACTGCCAGCCATCATGGCCTGCCACGCTATGAGGTGCTGCAGCCTGCCTACAATCTCTATGACCGCAGCGATCTTGACGGTCCCCTGCGCGACCTTTGCATGGCCAACCAGATCGGCGTCATCAGCTACTACGGGCTGGCGAAAGGGTTCCTGAGCGGCAAATACCGCAGCGAAGCCGACCTTGGCAAAAGCGCGCGCGGCGGCAGTATCCGTTCTTATCTGAACAAACGCGGCCTGCGCATACTGGCCGCGCTGGATAGTGTCGCGCATCGCCATGCCGCCACCCAGGCCGAGGTTGCACTCGCATGGATCATGGCCCGCCCCGGCATCACCGCGCCGATTGCCAGTGCAACATCGGTCAAGCAGGTGGATAGCCTGATCAAGGCCGTTTCACTGCAACTGACCGGCGCGGATATGGATCAGCTCGACACGGCAAGCGCGCCTTGAACCTCAGCGTGATGGCTAGAGCGTGTCATCGTTAGATAGAACCATGAAACGCTCTATACGCCCAGTTCCTTAAGCCGCTTGACGGCAGTCGGCGGCAGCGGCGGCGGGTTCGGTGCCTGCGCAGCATCGATCAATATCTGGTCGCAGGCCGCTTCCGTTTCCGAGATCAGCCGCTGCATGAATTCTTCCTTGCCGAGACCGGCCGGGATCGGCTTAAGGAACCGCGCCTTGACCGTGCCGGGAAAGCGCAGGAACTTGCGGCGCGGCCAGTAGAGACCGGCCATGTGAGCGACCGGAACCACCGGAATGCCGAGCTCGGAATAAAGCTCGACGATACCCCATTTGTAGTTTGGCTCGTCGCCAGGCGCACGACGCGTGCCTTCCGGGTAGATAATGAGCTGGCGCGGATTGCGCGCCATTTCCGCCTTCGTAGCCGCCACGACGGCCTTCAAGGCCCTCGACCGGCTGCCACGGTGGACAGGGATCATCCGCATCTTCAGCACATACCAGCCGAAAAACGGAATCCACGTCAGCTCCCGCTTGAGGATGTAGAGCGGGTCCTTGAGAAAGGGGAAAAAGGCAATCGCGTCCCAGAAGGATTGATGTTTGGGCGCGAGGATGAACGAGCCTTCGGGCAAGTTCTCCTGTCCGCTGATCTCGCTCTTCGTCAACGCCATCTTCTCATAGAGCCACAGGCTCGAGCGCGACCAGAATTTCGGCACGAACCAAGCCAGGCGGCGCGACGACAGGAAGTAAAAGGGCGCCCAGAAGATCATCTGGACGATCAGGCTGACATAGAAGACGAAGTTGAATGCCAGCGAACGGATATAGAGCATTTGCAGGAACAGCCCGAGGACGAAGGTCGCGCTTGGTTACACCATGACAACGGAAAATGGAAACGGGTGGAGGCAGTCGCCGCTGCGCTTTTGTCAGTTCTCGATTACCGACGCTTCAGCGAGCGAGACACCTTCATGCGTGGCCCGCATAGGAACCACGCCGCGCACCAGCGCCAGCAGGTACTTGTTGTATTCGGTGAACAGCACGCGCAGCGCCTGCGGCTTGGTCAGCCAGCTACCGTCATCGAGCTTTGAGTTGACAACCGGGTAAGGCTCAAGCCGGGCATTGTGCAACAGCCGGCTCATTTCCAAGAGGCTGCGCGGCATGTGGTAGTTGTTGGTCACGAGGATAACGCTGCCATAGGCATGGCGTTCGACCCACTTGGCGCTTTCTTCTGCATTGCCGATTGTGTCCAGCGCCGCGCGATCGATGTCGACGCAGCAGGAAAACAGTTTGGTGTCGCCGCCCGTTGCCAGTTGCAACTGCCGCCGGCTGGCGGCCGGATGCACGCCGCTGATCAAAAGTCGCTCGCCCTTGCCGGATTCGAGCAGCTCCATCGCTGCATCGAGGCGCGACTGGCCACCCGTCAAAACGATGATGGCATCCGCCTTTTGCGGATCGGCAGGCGTTGAAAGACGGCTGACATGGTTGGAAAACCAGCCGAAACCCCCGACAAACAGCGTGGCGACGCCAATGATCAGGAAGGCGCAAATGCGCAGAACGGACCAGACGCGATGGGGCGCGCGCATCGCCACACTGGGCGCTGCTGCCATATCCACCGTTCCGTTCAATTCCTTCCCATCCATCATGTCATGGTAAACCGTGATTTACATTGTTGGATAAACGGGCGTAGCACATTGTATTACGAACCGTCTTTGTCCGTGATCGAATTGCGTTTGCATCTCACGCAATGTCGCTCTGCCGATCATCGATCTCACTGAGATAGGAAATTACCGTCGCATGTGAAGTGGCAGCAGTCAGCGCGCCGATGACGACGACTACCATGACGACCCCCAGGTATCCCGCCAGACCTATGGCGAAATTGCCAAACAAAGCAGCGGCTTGGTCGCCTTCCGGGGTCGCCATATTGCGCGAGGACCACCACGAAAAGACGATGAAGACGACGACTGCCGCAACGCCGCCTATCGCAGCCCCCTTCATGCCGGTCAGAAGGAACTGCTTGTGGAATTGGCGGGCGATGAATCGCGCCTCTGCGCCGACGAAATGCAGCACTTCGATGATGTGGCCGTTTCCGGCCATCGCGCCACGGGTAGCAAATACCACCGTCATGACGGTCGCCGACAGCATCAGCGCCAGTATCGCGACGCCGATGGTCACCGTCGTATGCGCCATCGCCACCAGCCGGTTGACCCAAGTACGATGATCGTCGAGCGAGGCCGTCGGCAGCTTGGGCGCGAATGCCGCGCGGATCGCGTCGAAATCGGGCGGATTGGTCTCGTCTATGGTCACCACGATGAGACGCGGCACCGGCAGCTGGTCGATGTCGAGACCGGAGCCAAGCCAGGGTTCAAGCAGGCGCGCGGTCGCCGTGCGGTCGACGATCCGGGTCGCCTTCACTCCTGGAAATTCGCTGGCGATGCCGGCAGCCGTGGCAAGTGCGGCCTCCATGTCGAGACCGTCGGCAGGCTTGATCTGGATCGTGGCTTCCGTCGAGATCTGGTTTTCCCAGACCGAGGCCGTATCGCGCACCAGGGTCACCGCGCCGAAGGTGACACAGGACAAGAATGTCATGATGGCGATGACGACAATAAGCGCCCGGCCAACCACATTCTGTGCCGGCACGATCGGAGCAGTCTTTCGCAACGCGCGCTCGCGCGGTGCTGCCTGTTGCAGGATGTCCGCATCGTCATGCTGACTGTCGAACTGATCAGTCATAGACGTCCAGCCTCCCGTTGGTCAAAATCAGCCGGCGGGCATCGACCTGTTCCATCAAGGCAAGGTCGTGCGTGGCGATGACGACCGCGGTGCCGAGCCTGTTCAACTCGATGAACAACCGCAAAAGGCGGCGGGCAAGCTGCGGATCGACATTGCCTGTCGGCTCGTCCGCCAGCAGGATTTCCGGCTGTTCGATAAGGGCGCGCGCGATGGCCGTGCGCTGCTTTTCACCGCCTGACAGCACCGGCGGCAAAACATGCATGCGCTCGCCAAGCCCGACCCATTTCAGCAGTTCCACCACGTCGGTGCGGTAACTGGATTCCTCACGTCCCCTGACGCGCAGCGGCAGCGCGACATTCTCATAGGTTGTCATGTGGTCGAGCAAGCGGAAATCCTGGAATACGACACCTATGCGCCGGCGCAAGAGCGGCAGTTCCGTCCGCGAAATCCGGGTCCGGTCCTTCCCAAACATGGTTATGAGACCGCGCGTCGGCTTGAGCGACATAAACAGCAGGCGCAGCAGCGTCGTCTTGCCTGCACCAGACGGCCCGCTCAGGAATTGAAACGAGCGAGGCGGGATGTGCAAGGAGATGTCACGGAGGATCTCCGGACCCATGCCATAGCGCAGACCGACATTTTCAAAGCGGATCACGTTAAACGACCTGAAGGTTGAAACGGCGAATAGGTGCCCTTCTTCTGGGAAGGACCATTATCCGGCATGGTTAACCAATGATTAAATACTGGCACTTTCTGGACTGTCAAAACGGCGTGAGTGGTGAAGCGTTAACCAATTTTGCTTACCAGAAAGAAACAGAAGGCGAACAGGGGCCAGCATGGCTGACCAGCTAAATGCACGACCGGTTTCCGGCGAAATCATGGCCGGCCCACAGGGCAGGTCCGATGCAGGGTCCGCTATCCGGCTGGAGTCGCCGGTATCAGGCGACATTGTCGATGCGGACTTTGTCACCCTGCCCCGTTACTCACCCGTCGAACACACGGAGCCTTTGCAAAGCGCACCAATCAGCACACAGCCATCTATCGGTGGCATGGACATGTTGCGCAGGACGGATTCCGGGCCGGCAGGTCTGTTCGCACAACGCGGCGGGCCGGCCTTCTGGATGGTTGGCACGGGTCTTGCGGCGGCAGCGTTCTGGATCGCGGGCGGTCACGCGCTGGTCAGCACTACGGTTTTTGCAGCGCACGACGCCCCTTCGTCGGCGTTGGTCATTTCTGCCTTCACCTCGCGCGTCGATGCATCTGGCGAGCGGCCAGTACTCTTCGTGGATGGCGAAGCCGGCAACAACGGCACTTCGGCGGCACCACTTCCGCCTCTTGAGATCAGCGTTACGGGCAATGACGGCAGTATCACCCGCTACAGGTTGGGGACATCCGAGCGGGCGCTGACTCCGGGCGAAAGATTTGCCTTTTCCAGCCGCGTAGAGGTGCCTAGAAACGGTGTTAAGACCGTATCGGTCACCTTCGCCGGATAAGCGAAGTCATTTCCCGGAGTAAAATGAATGCCAGTCGTGCGCGGCAAGGAGATCGAGGTTCTGTTTTCGGCATCGGCCATTGCCCGCCGCAATCTTGAACTCGCCAAGGAAATCGCCGGCAAGGAATATCACGACCTGCTGGTCGTTTCCGTTCTGAAGGGCTCCTTCGTCTTCGCCGCCGACCTGATCCGCGCCATGCATGATGTCGGCCTGTCTCCGGAAGTCGAATTCATCTTCATCTCGAGCTACGGCGCCGGTACGACCAGCGGCGAAGTCCGTGTATTGCGCGATATCGACAATGAAGTTGCGGGCCGCGATGTACTTTTGATCGACGACATATTGGAATCGGGTAAGACGCTGAAGTTCACGCGCGAACTGATGATGTCGCGTGGCGCCAAAAGCTGTTCCATCGCCGTTCTTCTGGACAAGCGCATGCGCCGCCAGACGACCTTGAACGCCGACTATGTCGGCTTCGATTGCCCGGATTATTTCGTCGTCGGCTACGGCATGGACGTCGCACACGCCTTCCGCGAGTTGCCATTTGTCGGCATCGTGCGGGGCGACGCCTGATCACCGTAAAATCAGGCTCGGCAAATTCAGCAAACGTCAACGTTTGATCGCCAAATATCGGCGCCATGGCCAAGCTTCTGATTGTCGAGGACGACGAGTCCGTACGTATGTTCGTTAGCCGCGCGCTCGAGCGCGCCGGCCACCAGATCGATGTTGCCGCTGACGGTGCCCAGGGCCTGGAGTTCATCGACGCCGCACGAGGCTGCTACGATCTTGTGGTCTCGGATATCCGCATGCCGGAAATGGACGGCATTGAAATGGCCAAAGCGGCAGCAGGCCGTTTCCCAACGATGAAAATCATGCTGATGACCGGCTATGCCGAACAGCGCGAGCGGGCGGAAGAATTGAACGGCATCATTCTGGACGTCGTGCAAAAGCCGTTCACGCTGGCGGAAATCCGCAGCCGGGTTGACGCGGCGCTCTCTTGCCCGGTCAAGACCGCCGCCTGACCTTCACGACAGCCATCTTCTTCAGGTGAAAAAGAACCCGCAGCCTTTGTCAGGATGCGGGTGCGAGTGAGGACTCAAATTATTGGTCCGCAGCCGTCAAAGGCCGCATATCCAATGGGTGCGAGAACTATCTTCCTTCGTTTGACATGATGCAAACGAATTGAAATTATGATGGCAATCAAATTTTCTTATGGCGTCATGCGACCTTCCCTCGACAGCGACCTCTTGCGAACCTTTGTAGCCGTAGTCGAAACCGGCAACTTTACCAAGGCGGCAGAGCACGCCGGACGAACGCAATCGGCCATCTCCATGCAGATCAAGAAGCTTGAAGGCCTGATCGGCCATTCGCTTTTCGAGCGCAGCTCGCGAGGAGTGGCGCTAAGCCGTCACGGGGACGAACTCATCGGCAATGCCCGGCGCATCATCGCATTGCTCGACGAAACCGCCGCAGCGATGGGCGCACCGCCCCTTGGCGGCCCGGTACGCATCGGCATTCCGGAAGAGTATGGACATTCGATCCTGTCGCGCGCCCTCAGCGCCTTCGCCAAGCGTCACCCCAAGGTCGAAGTTACGGTTCGCTACGCCCATTCCTGGTCGCAGAAGCAGGCGCTCGCCGACGGCCATCTGGACTTGGCCGTCGTTTTCGAATGGCAGGACTTTTCCGGCGGTGAGGTTCTCATGCATGACCCGACCGTGTGGGTGACGTCTGCCTCCCACAAGGTCCACGAACAGCAACCGGTGCCGATCGCTCTCTACAACCGGGAAGGCTGGTGCCGTGACTTCGCGATCAAGTCGCTGGAGCGCAACGGCCTTGCCTACCGCATCGCCTACACCAGCGACACCAATGGCGGCCTCAAGCTGGCCGTGACATCAGGCTTGGCGATCGCACCCATCTCCCGCAGCAACATTCCGGAAGGCTGCCGCACCCTGACCGCAGCAGACGGTTTTGGCGACGTCGATTCCTCCAATGTCGTGCTTCGCCGCAATGCCTTGGCGCGCGGCGAGGCTATCGACGGCATGGAAGAAGCCATCCGGGAAGCCTTCATCAACCGTTAGATACTGCCTCGAAGAAGGTCAGGCGATTGCCGAAGGGATCGGTCACCGTGACTTCCTTGGTATTCCAAGGTGTGTGCTCGAGGCCAGGCCTCGCATAAGCATAGCGTCTGCCGATCAGTTCCTGATGCAGCCCGTCGACGTCCTTGACCTCGATGCGTGCCGCAGCACCGGGACTGCCGTCACCGTGATGTTCGCTCAAGTGCAGGACACAACCGTCGCGAACGATGCCCATGTAAAGCGGTGCTTTCTCCGCGAAACGATGCTCGAACTCGATCTGGAAGCCAAGGAAATCAAGATAAAACTCTCGCGCCTTGACGATGTCGAACATGCGCAGGATTGGCGTGACGCTACCGAGCTTGGCCATCTCTGCTCACTTGGATGGCTGGCAATGCAAGATGGTCATTTGAGATCCAGCAACCGCTCAAGGTAGCTGCGTTCCACATCGGGCGACAGCGCATTGCCAAGACGTTTGCGGATCGCTTCAAGAATCTGGCGCGCCCGCTGAACATCGATCTCGTCGGGGACTTTCACCGAATCGCCGAAATCTGGGCCTTGCGTGGCGCGCGGACGCCCAAGCGGGTCGCGGTCCGCATTCTGCTGGCGTCCGCCCTGCTCGCTGCCGCCCTGATCGCCCTGCATTGCCTGCAATTGCTGCATCATCTCCTTGGCGCCCTGGCGCAAGGCTTCAAGCGCGCGCCCCTGATGGCCAACCGCACGCTCGCCTTCGCCCTGACCGAGCGACTGTTGCGCATCGCCCATCGAACGACCTGCCTGGCCGAAGCCCTGGTTGGGTTCCATACCCATGCCTTCCAGGTCCTTGCCGAGTTGCTGCAGGTCGCCCTGCAGCTTCCCTTGCCCTTCCTGAAGTTGCTTCAGGGCCTCCGCGAATTCCTCAGGCGTCATCGGGCGACCTTGGCCTTGCCCTTGTTGGCCTTCGCCCTGCTGGCCTTGGCCCTGTTGCTGTTCCTGCTCGCCTTCGCCCATCTGCCCGTCGCCGTTATCGCCACGCTGCATCTGGTCCATGCGAAAGGTCTCGTTCATCATCTCCTGCTGGCGCCGCATGATCTCGCCGAGCTTGTCCATTTGCTGACGAAGCTCGCTGTTCTGCTGGCCTTGCTGCCCTTGTCGGCCTGCCTGCAGGTTATTCATCATGTCCTGCAACTGCGACAGCAATTCCTGCGCCCTGTCGCGATTGCCGGATTTGGCCAGGTTTTCGATCTGATCCATCATCCGGTCGAGGTCGCTTTGGCGCAGTTCCTGACTGTTCTGCGGCATCTGCGCCGAATTCTGGTTCTGCTGATTGCGTTCGGCAAACTCGCGCAGGAACTCGTTCATCGCCTGACGCAGTTCCTGCATCAGCTTTTCGATTTCCTCATCGCTGGCGCCGTTCTTCAACGCGTCCTGCAGGGCTTGCTGCGCCTGCCTCATGCGCTTTTCGGCAGCAGAAAGATCCCCTTCCTCGATGCCGAGAGCAACGTCCCAAAGATAGGACACAACCTCGCGAAGCTGGTCGTCGCTGCCTGCCATCTTGAGCCGGGTGCGCGCGCTCATGATGGCCAGGTAGTGGGCCATGTTGTCGAACGTATCTTCGGGGCGCAGCGTGATTGCATCCATGAGGTCGAGCACATGTGCCTTGGCGTTGGCATCAAGGCCAAGCAGGCGGCGCTGCTCGATCACGGCGCGGGCAAGGGGGTTGGTAAAGCTGCGCTCCGGCATCACCATTGTCTTGGTCGCGCTGCGGCCAATCTGGTCAGCCCCGTCCGTTGCCGAGAGTGTCAGCTTGATCTGTGCGCCCGCCCAGACATGTTCCGTCAAATCCTTGGTGGTCTTGGCCGCATTCGCCTTCGATCCGCGCCTTGGAAGCGACAACGGCATCTCCGGCGCACCATAGAGTGGACGCGCGCCGGGCGCCGGCGCTTCTGCCAGCTCAAACTCGCTCTTTGCCGAGGCAGCGCCATAGTCGTCATCGATCTGGTATTGCAGTTCGAGCGCGCCGTTGGCTGCCCTTTTCGGTTCGCTGGCAAATCGTATCGATGGCGGCTTGTCGGGCGTCACCGTAAACGCCCACTGCCCGATTTCCTGCTCGCCGGATTTGAGCACCAATCGACCGTCGCCGACCAGCTTGCTGGCAAACTGCATGACCGAAGAACCGGACGACTGATTTGCCTCGGTCGCGCCAGCTTGGCCTGCCGAAGGCTCGATACTGAGCGCCTCGCCATCCGCAGGTTGATAGAGCAGCGTCTCGGTGCCCGACCCACCGGTCACGCGCAGCGACAGGTCGCTGTTTTGCGGAACGGTAAAGGTGGCCGTTGACTGATTGGCATCAGCAGTCAGGAATACCGGTGCCTTGCCGGTATACGCAGGCGGCGTCACCCATGCATCGATACGTGGCGGAATGGCTTCCGCGCTCGCTCGCGACTTGAAGCCATCACTCAGGCTTCCGCCCAGCGGACCGAAGGAGAAAGCGAATGCAATAGCCAGCACAAGAACGGCCAAGGCGCGCAGGCCCCACGGGTCGCGATCAGAGACACGCGCGGAAGGCAGGTCGGCACCCAGCCGCCCGAGCTTTGCTGCCATTCGCTTCTGGTGCTCTTGCCACAGTGCCTGGGCAAAACCCGTCGGGTTTCCGCTCGGGCGGTCGGTCTGGGCCAGAACCGGACTGTGCAGCAGCTTGTTGGCGCTCTCAATGCGCCGATCGACCTCGGCAGCAGAAGGCAGTCGGAAACGACGCCACGGGTAGAGCGTTATCAAGGCGAGGACGCCAAAGACCGCCAACACGATAAAGCGCGGCAGATCAGGCAGCCGTCCGAACAGGCCGAACCACGACACGCTCGCAAAAAGGCTGACGAGGATGACAAGCGGCAGGACGAGCGGCCATCCGCGCTCGACAATCATGGCAAGCCGCGTGGCCGCGCGGCTTAGCGCCAACCCTTTCGGCAGCTTGCTACTTGTGCTTGCGGTAGGTCGCTCTGTCATCGGCCTTTCCGGGCCCGGCCGCTATGGCTTGGCCTCACTTCCCAAACAATAGCAGCAAACACGGCAAAGGCGAGGCAGCTTCCCGAAAACGTGAACGCCCGCTCAAAGCCATTCAGGGATGGAATCGAGCCCTATCAATTCGTCAAAGGTCTGGCGTTTCCTGACCACCGCGAACCGATCGCCGTCAACCAATACCTCAGGCACCAGAAGGCGCGTATTGTAGGTGCCGGCCTGCACGGCGCCATAGGCTCCGGCAGTGCCGACAGCGATCAGGTCGCCAACCTTGAATTGCGGGAGATCACGGTCAAGCCCGAGGAAATCTCCGGTCTCACAGACCTGCCCGACCACATCGACCTTCATGCGCGGCGCATTGACCGCCGGCTGCATCACCGGACGGATATCGTGGAAGGCATCGTAGAGCGTCGGCCGGATCAGGTCGTTCATCGCAGCATCAACGATGAGGAAGTTCTTGGCGTCGCCTTCCTTCACGAAGATCACCTGCGACACCAGGATGCCGGCATTGCCGACGATCAGCCGGCCGGGCTCGAACATTACCTTGATGCCGAGCGCCGTAACCTGCTTGCGCACGATGGCCGCATAGGCGTCCGGTAAAGGCGGCGGATCATTGTCGAAGCGGTACGGAATGCCGAGGCCGCCGCCGAGATCGACATGGCTGATGTCGTGCCCGTCAGCCCGCAATGTGCCGATCAGTTCGACCAGCAGCCCGAATGCGTCGTCGAACGGCTGCAGTTCCGTGATCTGGCTGCCGATATGCGTATCGATGCCCTTCACCTTCAACCCGGGCAATCTGGATGCGCGCGCATAAACTTCACGCGCCCGCTGCCACGGGATGCCGAACTTGTTCTCTGCCTTGCCGGTGGAAATCTTCCTGTGCGTCTTGGCGTCCACATCCGGATTGATGCGGAGCGAAACCGGGGCAGTCTTGCCGAGCGCCGTTGCCCGTGCGGAAAGCAGCTCTAGTTCCGGCTCCGATTCGACATTGAAGCAAAGGATGCCGGCGTGAAGCGCAAAATCCATCTCCTGCGCCGTCTTGCCGACGCCTGAGAACAGGATCTTGCCCGCCGGAATGCCCGCTGCCAATGCCCGGCGTAACTCGCCCTCAGATACCACATCGGCACCGGCGCCGAGCTTGGCCAGCGTCTTCAGCACCGCCTGGTTGGAGTTCGCCTTCATGGCGTAGCAGACGAGCGCGTCAAGTCCGGCAAACGCTTGCGAAAACACCTTGAAATGCCGAGTCAGCGTTGCGGTCGAATAGCAATAGAAGGGCGTGCCGACCTGCGCTGCGATCTCGGGGATCGCCACGTCCTCGGCATGGAGCATGCCGTCGCGATAATCGAAATGGTTCAAGAGGATATGTCCGGAAAGATCAAATCAACGAGTCGAGGATGAACGGCTTGTCCGTTTCCGGTTTGGCCGGCTCCGGCGGCACCGGCTCCTTGGCCTTCTGGGCGTCCTTGCGCGCCTGAACTGCAGCTTCGTAGGGTGTATCGAGGCCAGACTTGCGCCCGCACGCGGCAACCGTGGCCATTGCCGTCAGAAGCGTAAGCGTAACCAGAATCCTGCCCGCAGTCATAGGTTCACCCGTCTGTACTTTTCGTACGAAGCTTTTAGCCAAGTTTTGCACGCATTGCACCCCGGCATCATGCCTTGGCAAGGCGCTTTTTCCAGTACCGCACCTGCCGGCGCACCTGTGCAGGCGCGGTGCCCCCGAAGCTCTCCCGGCTTTTGACCGAATTCTGCACCGACAGCACCGAGAAAATGTCGCCAGTTATGCCCGAATGGATCGTCTGTAATTCTTCAAGCGAGAGCTTCTCGAGGCCGACCTTTTTCTGCTCGGCCAGCGCCACGGCACGGCCGGTGACATGGTGTGCCTCGCGGAACGGCAGCCCGAGACTGCGCACGAGCCAGTCGGCAAGATCGGTCGCGGTTGCATAGCCGGAGCCGGCAGCCTTCTTCATGGCGGCTTCATTGACAGTAAGGTCGCGCACCATGCCGGTCATGGCCGCAAGCATCAGGTCGAGCGTCTCCGCCGCGTCGAAGACGGCTTCCTTGTCTTCCTGCATGTCCTTGGAATAGGTCAGCGGCAGGCCCTTCATCACCGTCAACAGGCCGATCAGATGACCGTTCACACGGCCCGTCTTGGCGCGCACCAACTCGGCCGCATCCGGGTTCTTCTTCTGCGGCATGATCGACGAGCCCGTCGAATAGCTGTCGGACAGGCGCACGAAGCCGAATTGCGGCGTCGACCAGATGACGATTTCTTCGGCCAGCCTGGAAAGATGCGTGGCCGCAATCGACGCGACCGACAGGAATTCCAGTGCATAGTCGCGGTCCGAGACGCTATCCAGCGAGTTGCGCGTCGGCTCGCGGAAGCCAAGCGCCTTGGCCGTCATATGACGGTCGATCGGAAACCCCGTACCGGCAAGTGCCGCCGCGCCCAGCGGGCTTTCATCCATGCGGTCGATTGCGTCGCGAACTCTCGAAAGGTCGCGTGCAAACATCTCCACATAGGCGAGGCAATGATGGCCGAAGGTCACCGGCTGCGCGGTCTGCAAATGAGTGAAGCCCGGCATGATCGTTGCCGCATGTTGCTCGGCACGATCCACGAATGCTGCCATCAGCCCCTTCAGCGCCTCGGCAACCCGATGAAACTCGTCCTTCACCCACAGCCGGAAATCGACGGCAACCTGGTCGTTGCGTGACCGCGCGGTGTGCAACCGACCGGCAGCCGGGCCGATCAGCTCCGCCAGGCGTGCCTCGACATTCATGTGGATGTCTTCCAGCCGGGTCGAGAATTCGAACTTGCCGGCTTCAATCTCTTTCAGGATCGTGTTCAGGCCGTCGACGATCTTTTCCTGGTCCGCCGTCGAAATGATGCCCGTTTTGGCCAGCATCTCGCTGTGGGCGATGGAGCCGCGAATATCCTGCGCATAGAGCTTGCGGTCGAAGCCGATGGAAGCGTTGATCGCCTCCATGATCGCCGCAGGGCCCGAGGCAAATCGTCCGCCCCACATCTGGTTGCTGGCCTTCTTGTCGCTCATTGCTATAACCCGTGTCCCGGAGCAGTTTGAAAATGGCAGACGGCAGAAAACTCTTTCCCACCACGCGCCTGATTCTTGCGGCTCTCGTCGCAGGAGCAATAACCGGCGCGGTCGCGGTATATGTCAGCGGCGGGCTTGCTGGCAACAACACAGCGCCAATCGAGGCGGCGGTCCAGCAGGGCGACGACACCGTTTGCGCTGTAAAAACCGAACGCGCCAAGACAATTGCCGCAGCCGCCACGGGCGAGGTCGCCGCTTTGATGCCTGCCGATCCGCCGCAATCGCTGAAGGCGCTTGCCTTCAATGGGCCCGACGGCAAGCCATTCGGCATTGCCGGCCACACCGGCAAGACAGTACTTCTCAATCTGTGGGCAACATGGTGCGCGCCATGCCGCGCCGAAATGCCGGGACTCGATACGCTGCAAAAGGAACTGGGCGGCGACGGGTTTGAAGTGGTCGCCGTCAATGTCGATACCGGCGACGACACCAAGCCGAAAGCCTTCCTCAAGGAAATCGGCGTCGAGACGCTGAACTACTACAGCGACCATTCACTGGCGCTGTTCAACGACGCCAAGGAGCGCGGCCTTGCGCTCGGCCTTCCGGTAACCATGCTGATCGACGGCGACGGCTGCCTTGTCGCCCACATGAACGGCCCGGCCGAATGGTCGGGCGCCGATGCCAAAAATTTGATCGAAACGGCACTCAAGCCCTAGCAACTTCAACAAACGCAAAGCTGCACCGAAGTCCAGACGGGCGGCGGATGCTTGTGTTGTGCGGTTTCCACCGAATCTGGACTGGGCATATTTGAATCCCCTCATAAACGAAAGCAATTCGCAATTGGATTGAAGGTTCATGAGCGCGTAACAAAACTATTGTGCTACTGTCACAATGCACCGATACTCCCCCGGCGAACCTGTTTCGCCAATGACAAACCGGGAGAGAGAGATGAGATTCCACGGCTTTGCGGCCGGTGTCGCCGCTACATTGACCTTGTTTTCAACGACATCGGCCTTCGCTGCCACCCAGATAAGCTGGTGGCACGCAATGACCGGCGCCAATGCCGAGGTCGTCGACAAGATTTCCAAGGATTTCAATGCCAGCCAGAGCGACTACGAGATCGTTCCGGTGTTCAAGGGCACCTATCCAGAAACGCTGAACGCCGGCATCGCCGCATTCCGCGCCGGTCAGTCCCCCGACATCATGCAGGTGTTCGACGTTGGCACCGGCGTGATGATGGCTGCCGAGGGCGCGATCAAGCCGGTGGCTGAAGTGCTCGAAGGCGCAGGCCTCAAATTCGACAAGAGCCAGTACCTGCCGGGCATCGTCGGCTACTATTCCAAGCCGGACGGCACCATGCTGTCATTCCCTTACAATTCGTCCTCGCCGATCCTCTACTACAACAAGGACATCTTCCAGAAAGCCGGCCTCGACGTGAACAACCCGCCCAAGACCTGGAACGAGGTGTGGGACGCGGCCAAGAAGATCAAGGCCAGCGGTGCCGCCCCTTGCGGTTACACCTCCACCTGGCTGACCTGGATTCACACTGAAAATTTCGCCGCCTGGAACAACATTTCCTGGGCAACCGGTGAAAACGGTCTGGCCGGCGGCGAGGTCGAGTTGAAAGTCAACGCACCGCTCTACGTCAATCACTTCCAGGCGCTCGCCGATCTCGCCAAGGATGGCACCTTCAAATATGGCGGTCGCACATCGGAGGCAAAGCAGATCTTCCTTGCCGGTGAATGCGGCATCTTCACGGAATCCTCCGGCGGCCTCGGCGACATCGTCAAGTCCGGCATGAACTACGGCATCGGCCAGCTTCCCTATGACAGCGACGCACCGGGAGCACCGCAAAACACCACACCGGGCGGCGCCAGCCTTTGGGTCTTCGGCGGCAAGTCTGACGAGCAGTATAAGGGCGTAGCGGCATTCTTCACCTACCTGTCGAAGACGGAAGTGCAGGAGTATCTGCACCAGAAGTCCGGCTATCTGCCGGTCACGCTGGCCGCCTACGAGGCCACCAAGGCATCCGGCTTCTATGACAAGAATCCCGGCCGGGAGACGCCGATCCTGCAGATGATGGGCAAGGCCCCGACGGAAAACTCCAAGGGTGTCCGCCTGCCGAACCTGCCGCAGGTCCGCGACATCATGAACGAGGAATATGAGAAGATGCTGGCTGGCCAGCAGACCGCGCAGCAGGCGCTCGACAACGTGGTCCAGCGCGGCAATGCGGCAATCAAGGACGCCATGGGCAACTGATCTCATTGATCGTGCCTGAGGTGAAAACCCTTCCGGTTCGCACATTCCCCGGCTCTCGCTTGCAAAAGAGAGAGCCGGGGTTCACGCTCGCTTACTGTTCAAGGGGCGAAGACAACGCCGGCATCTCGCCTATCGAAACGGCAGGTTGCGCATGACCCCCCGTGTCGTCTTCCCCAACAAGGTCCTGCCCTACCTCTTGGTGGCGCCGCAACTCGCCATCACGCTCGTGTTCTTCTACTGGCCGGCGGGCCAGGCGCTCTACCAGTCGATGCTGAAGGAAGATCCGTTCGGCCTGAAATCGAAGTTCGTCTGGTTCGCGAATTTCGAGAAAGTTCTCGCCGACCCCGCTTACGTCAACTCGATCAAGGTCACGGCGGTTTTCTCGCTTGCGACTGCGCTCGTCGCCATGAGCGTCGCGCTTTTGCTTGCTGTGATGGCGGAACGGGTGGTTCGCGGCAAAGGCCTCTACCGCACCTTGATGATCTGGCCTTATGCGGTCGCACCCGCTATCGCCGGCATGCTGTTCCTGTTCCTCTTCAACCCCTCCATCGGCACGCTCGCCGTGCTGTTGCGCAAGGCTGGCATCGCCTGGGACCCGTTGCTGGATGGCACCGACGCCATGATGCTAGTGGTCACCGCCGCGGCGTGGAAGCAGATCAGCTACAATTTCCTGTTCTTCGTCGCCGGGCTGCAAGCCATCCCCAAGAGCCTGATCGAGGCGGCGGCAATCGACGGAGCCGGCGAGACCAAGCGCTTCTGGACAATCGTCTTCCCGCTGCTTGCGCCGACGACGTTCTTCCTGCTGGTCATCAACACCACCTACGCCTTCTTCGACACGTTCGGCATCATCCACGCGGTGACCGGCGGTGGGCCCGGCAAGGCTACGGAAACACTGGTCTACAAGGTCTACAATGACGGCTTCGTCAATCTGATCCTCGGCGATTCTGCTGCCCAATCGGTGATCCTCATGGTCATCGTCATTGCACTCACCGCCATCCAGTTCCGCTACGTGGAAAGGAAGGTGCACTATGGATGAGGCCGCACGATGATCGGCTCTTCCCGCTTCCGCACCTATATTGCCCATGCGGTCCTGCTTGTCGGCATCCTGATTGTCGCGTTCCCGATCTACTACACCTTCGTCGCGTCCACCCACACGCTGCAGACCATCCTGCGCCCTCCTCTGCCGCTCCTGCCCGGCGGTGAGTTCTGGAACAACTACTCGGAAGCCCTGCTGGGAGGCGTCAACCGCATCGGCGGTGTTGGCGTCGACGTGTTGCTGTTCAACACGCTGGTGATGGCGCTCGGCATCGCCATCGGCAAGATCTGCATCTCGATCCTCTCGGCCTACGCCATCGTCTTTTTCCGCTTTCCGCTCAGGATGGTGTTCTTCTGGCTGATCTTCATTACGCTCATGCTGCCGGTCGAAGTCCGCATCTTGCCCACCTACAAGGTGATGGTCGATCTCGACCTCATCGACACCTATGCCGGGCTTATCGTCCCTCTGATCGCTTCGGCCACGGCGACATTGTTGTTCCGGCAATTCTTCATGACCATCCCGGGTGAACTGGTCGAGGCGGCGCGCGTCGACGGTGCGGGCCCGTGGCGTTTCTTCTTCGATATCCTGCTGCCGCTGTCGCGCACCAACATCGCGGCCCTTTTCGTCATCCTGTTCATCTACGGATGGACCCAGTATCTGTGGCCGCTTCTGGTCACCAACCACAACGACATGAACACCATCGTCATCGCGCTGCGCAAAATGGTGTCGTTCGCCGATGCAGACACGCAATGGCACCTCGTCATGGTCACGGCCATGCTCGCCATCGTGCCGCCAATCCTCGTCGTGGTGGCCATGCAGCGGTGGTTCGTTCGCGGACTTGTCGAGTCGGAGAAGTAGGCCCAATGGCAACTGTCGATCTGAAGGATGTCAAAAAGGTCTACGCAGGTGGCGTCGAAGCCGTGAAGGGCGTCTCGATCGCCATTCCGGACAAGCAATTGTGCGTCCTCGTCGGCCCCTCCGGCTGCGGCAAATCCACCTTGCTGCGCATGATTGCCGGGCTGGAAGCCATCTCGTCCGGCACCGTCTCCATCGATGGCAAGGTGGTCAATGCGATCAGCCCGACCGACCGCGACATCGCCATGGTGTTCCAGAACTACGCGCTCTATCCGCACATGAACGTCTACGACAACATGGCTTACGGTCTGCGCAACCGCGGCACGCCAAAAGCGGAAATCGACAGCCGTGTCCGCTCGACGGCCAAGGTGCTAGAACTTGCCCATTTGCTGGAACGGCGTCCGCGCGAACTTTCAGGCGGCCAGCGCCAGCGCGTCGCCATGGGTCGCGCCATCGTCCGAAACCCGAAAGTATTTTTGTTCGACGAGCCGCTGAGCAATCTCGATGCCAAGCTGCGCGGACAAATGCGGGTCGAAATCAAGAACCTGCAGCGCAATCTGGGCGTGACGTCCGTCTACGTCACCCACGACCAGCTCGAGGCGATGACGCTTGCCGACATACTCGTGGTCATGAACGCAGGCCTCGTGGAGCAGACGGGTGCACCGCTCGACATCTACGAAAAGCCTGCCTCGACTTTCGTGGCATCCTTTATCGGCGCGCCACCCATGAACCTGATGGCTTTGAAGCGCGAGGGTGATCACGCGCGCTTGGCGGAAGGCGTTACCCTCGGTGTCGAGCCCCCGGCCACGGCCGCAACACTTGGTTTCCGTCCCGAAGATGCCATTGTCGGACAGGTCGAAGGGAAACGGGCTCTGGTCTTGCCTGCGGTTGTCGAAGCGGTGGAGCCTGTGGGCGCCGAGAGCTTCCTGCATTGTGCAGCGGCCGGTGACCGGGTTCTGGTGCGCGTCTCAGGTCGCGCCACGGCAAAGCCCGGCGACAAACTCAGCATAACGGCAAGCCTGGATAAGATTCACTGGTTCGACGCGGCAGGAAAGCGGGTCTGAAACCCGCATCCCCTATCCCGACGCTCTAGTTTGCGATGCGTCGCGCGAACTCGGCCAGCGCCTTCTGGTAGATCGTTGCACGGTTCCAGTCGTTCCAGACGCCATAGTTGGCCTCGCCCGGACCGTAGCCGCCACCTGCGCTCCAGCCATGGCCGCGGAGGAAATTGGCAGTCGAGGCCAGCACGTCGGCGCGCGAATGGATCAGGTCGCGGCGGCCGTCGCCGTCGAAATCGACGGCATATTGCAGATATTTCGAGGGGAGAAACTGCGTCTGGCCGAGTTCGCCGAAGCCGGCTCCCCGCATCTGGGCGGCTGAAATATAGCCCTTCTGGGCAATCTCGAGCGCCGAATCCAGTTCGTTGGTGAAGAACTCGGAGCGGCGGCAGTCATAGGCCAGCGTAGCCAACGGACCGAACACGCTCTTGTTGCCGGAATTGGCGCCGAAGCCCGTCTCCATGCCCCAGATCGCCAGCAGCACTTCAGGCTGAACTCCGAACTTCGCCTCAATCTTCCGCAGCAGGCCTGCCTGGGATTTCATATAGCCCTTGGCCTTGCTGACATAGGATGCAGGCGCGCGGCGGGCGAGGAACTGCTCGACCGTGCCCTTGAACGCCTTGTGCTGGCTGCGATCTATCCTGATGACCCCGGTATCGTATTTGACGCCTTTCATAGGGCCGGTATCGATGCCGCGCGCCTGCGCGTCGGCCTTGTAGTCTTCGACCCAGGCCCCGAAGCCGCTGCCATCATTGCCGCATTTGCCTGCGGCATGAGCCGCGGTGGTCATGACCAGCGCCCCCAGCGCCGCAGCAACAAAAAATCTGCCCTTGGCAAGACCTGCCATATTCATCTCCTGATTGCCGGAATCACATCCTGGACGCGAATTTGCCAGCGAAACTCGTGTTTGTCATCGCTCTTTGGCCCCGCCCCCGTCGCGAAGGCGGCTCTGTGTCTCACGAACACGCTCTAAATGTGGCAGCCCGCGCACTGCAGCACTTAACAATTCGTGAGATGCGCCAAGCTGGATTAGCCGGAACTAATGCTTGCCACCTCCGTTTGGCCCCACTGAGGGATAGTTCAAAACGGAGAGAAGATATGAAACCGCTCTTGCTGCCGATTGCCGGCGCCCTTGCCCTGCTTTCAGGAGCAGCACTCGCCGACACCTCGGTTTCCGCAGTGACCGACCTTAATGTCCGCGCCGGTCCCGGTCCCCAGTATCCGGTCACGGGCGTGCTCAAGGCCGGGCAACCGGCAACGCTGACAGGGTGCCTCGAAAACTCAAAATGGTGCACGATTGCCGAAGCAGGCGGACAAGGATGGGTCTATTCCGACTATGTAACCGCTGAATTCGCCGGCACCCGCGTCATCGTCACCCAAAGGCCGGCCGATGCCGGCATCGCTGTCGCACCGCCGCCAGCCGACGTCGGCCAATATCCGTCAACCTACACGTCCGCGATTGTTCCGGGCGAGCCGGTCGAAGTGATCGACGCGCCGCCACAGGCCGTGCGCACCTATGTAACGGAGCACTCGATGGAGCCTGTCTATCTCGACGGCGAAGTCGTGACGGGCTCCTCATTGCCGGACGATGTCGTGCTCGGGGAGATACCCGACTACGACTACCGCTACGTCTACATAAACGGCCAACCCGCCTTGATCGACCCGGCGACCCGCCGCATCGTCTACGTGGTCCGGTAATTCACGCCCCGGTTCACACTCTGGACCGTTTACCCTGTCATCAAATGCGCCGCCGAAGTGAATTCAACTTTGGCGGCGCATGCGCTAGTCATTCATCCGACAGCAGAAGTCAGGGGGACGCGTGCAGATCGATCCGCAGGCTTTCGAACAGTATCGGCACTCGCCAAACGACAAGACCACGCTCCTGCGCCTCATCCTGGGGTCGGTCATCGTCGTGATCGCATGGACGGGCGCGACGCTGATTACCGTTTCGGCCGGCGCCTATTTTCACGCTATGCAGTTGGCCAATTCCGGCGAGGCCGTGAATTCGACCGTCATGACGTCCTTCATGGGTTCGCCAGCCGGCATTCTCACCGCCCTGATGTCCTTTGCCGGCATATGGATTGGCGTCTGGATCGTCATGCGCTGGATTCACCGCGAGCGCATCGGCGCCTTGTTCGGCAACAGCCGCCGCATTTCCCGCGATGCATTCATCAAGGGCCTGGTCGCGGTTGTCATCACCTCGCTCGTATCCGAGATCCTGCTCTATCTGCTGCGCCCCGAAATTGCGCGCGGCTCTATCTCCATCGGCTCATGGATGCTCTTCCTTGTTCCGATCGTCATTCTCACGTTTATCCAGACATCGTCGGAAGAACTGCTTTTTCGGGGCTATCTGCCACGCGGACTGGCTAAGCTGTTTCGCAGCCCGATAATCTGGGGCGTCATCCCGCTCATCATGTTTACGTCGCTTCACTGGAGCCCGACCACAAGCCCAACGATGAACCTGGCCGGCCTCGGCGCTATCGGTGCTTTCGCAATCGTGCTGATGATCCTGGTCTATGTCACCGGCAATCTCGGTGCAGCGTTCGGCGCCCACCTCGGCAACAACCTGTTCGGCTTTTTGCTGATCTCGCATCAGGAAAGTTACAACGCTTTCGCCTTGTTCACGGCGGCTCCCCTGGAAGGGCCGGGATGGGATTCGACCGATGCGTTGCTCGTCACCGCAATTGGCATTGCCGCAAGCGCGCTGACCTTGCTCTTGCTCGTGCATCCACGGTCTTTCCTCAAGGTCAGGCCCGACAATGCGCAGGACATCGGCCATGCCCAACAATTGGCGCAAGCTTGACTCTCGCACCATTTTCCTGTCTACACGCCGCAATTCCGCGACAAGTTCACTTTCGCGAAGCTGACCGGGACGCCGTGGCCATATTGGCCTAGAGCTGTAAAATCGATCCCGGAGGCCAACATCCGGCAGCGCTGTGCGCCCCCGGGTGCTTTCTGGTTTTGGGCCATGCCCAACGGCTTTGCTTGGAGGATTGCCGCAAAAGCACTACCTCTCGGCCATCATCGGGTTGGCAGGGAAAAGGGAAACGCATGTTTGAATCGCTACAGGAACGCCTTGGCTCGATCCTGAACGGCCTGACCGGCCGCGGCGCGCTGTCGGAGGCCGATGTTTCGGCCGCGCTGCGCGAGGTGCGTCGCGCCTTGCTGGAAGCCGACGTCGCGCTGGAAGTGGTGCGTTCGTTTACCGACAAAGTGCGGGAAAAGGCCGTCGGCGCCGAAGTCCTGAAGTCGATCAAGCCCGGCCAGATGGTCGTCAAGATCGTTCACGACGAACTGGTCGAGATGCTCGGCGCCGAGGGCGTCGCCATCGATCTGAACGCGCCGGCTCCGGTCGTCGTCATGATGGTCGGCCTGCAGGGTTCGGGCAAGACCACTACTTCTGCCAAGATTGCCAAGCGTCTGACGGACCGCCAGAACAAGAAGGTTCTGATGGCCTCGCTCGACACGCGCCGCCCGGCCGCGCAGGAGCAGTTGCGCCAGTTGGGCGAACAGGTGAGCGTAGCGACACTGCCGATCATTGCCGGCCAGACGCCGGTCGACATCGCCAAGCGCGCCGTCCAGGCCGCCAAGCTCGGCGGCCACGACGTCGTCATCCTCGACACCGCCGGCCGCACCCATATCGACGAGCCGCTGATGGTCGAGATGGCGGACATCAAGAAGATGTCCGCGCCGCATGAAATCCTGCTGGTTGCGGATTCACTGACCGGCCAGGACGCGGTCAACCTTGCCAAGAGCTTCGACGAACGCGTCGGCATCACCGGCCTTGTCCTGACCCGCATGGATGGCGACGGTCGCGGCGGCGCGGCTCTTTCCATGCGCGCCGTCACCGGCAAGCCGATCAAGTTGATCGGCACCGGTGAAAAGATGGACGCGCTTGAGGAATTCTATCCAAAGCGCATCGCCGACCGAATCCTCGGCATGGGCGACATCGTCTCGCTCGTTGAGAAGGCCGCAGAAAACATCGACGCCGAACAAGCGGCTGCGATGGCCAAGAAGATGCAGTCGGGCAAGTTCGACCTCAACGACCTTGCCTCACAATTGCAGCAGATGTCGAAAATGGGCGGCATGGGCGGCATCATGGGCATGATGCCCGGCATGAGCAAGATGAAGGACCAGATGGCGGCAGCCGGCCTCGACGACAAGATGTTCGGGCGTCAGCTTGCCATCATTTCGTCGATGACCCGGGCCGAGCGCGCCAATCCCGACATCCTGAAGCATTCCCGCAAGAAGCGCATCGCCGCAGGCTCGGGAACGGATGCGGCCGAGATCAACAAGCTCTTGAAGATGCATCGCGGCATGGCCGACATGATGAAGGCGATGGGCGGCAAGGGTAAGGGCGGCGGCATGATGCGCGGCCTGATGGGCGGCCTCGCCTCGAAGATGGGCATGGGCGGCCTTGGCGGCATGATGGGCGGCGGCATGCCGGACCTGTCGAAGATGGATCCCAAGCAGCTTGAGGCGCTCAAGAAGCAGGCCGAAGCGGCTGGACTAGGCAAAGGCCTGCCCGGCGGACTGCCGGGTCTGGGCGGCGGCGGGCTTCCAGGCCTGCCGGGCGGCATGAAGCTCCCGGGTCTTGGCGGCGGACTGCCGGGCCTCGGCAAGAAGAAGTGAGGACGCGATGAACGAAGAACAAGATATCGCGGAAGCGAAAAAGACCCTCGCGGACTACCGCGCCTCGATCGACAACATCGACGCGGCCCTCATTCACATGCTGGCCGAACGTTTCCGTTGCACCAAGGCCGTCGGAGTATTGAAGGCGACGCATGGGCTGCCGCCTGCCGACCCCGCGCGCGAGTCGCAGCAGATCGAGCGGCTGCGCCGGCTCGCCAACGATGCCCACCTCGACCCCGATTTCGCGGAAAAATTTCTCAACTTCGTCATCCGTGAGGTTATCCGCCATCACGAAAATATCGCTGCCGCGAATGGCGGCGCGTCCAAATCCGGTTGAGCAACAGCCGTAACCACCACCAGAATCAGAGCTTTTAGGAGAAAAACATGGCACTGAAGATCAGACTGGCCCGCGCGGGCTCGAAGAAGCGCCCCTACTACCACATCGTCGTTGCCGACGTGCGTTCGCCGCGCGATGGCCGCTTCATCGAAGCGGTTGGCGCCTGGAACCCGCTGCTGCCCAAGGACGGCGAACGCGTCAAGATCGATGCCGACCGCGTCAAGCATTGGCTGGGCAACGGCGCGCTGCCGACCGACCGCGTCGCCCGCTTCCTGAGCGAAGCCGGTCTCGCCACCCGCGAGGCACGCAGCAACCCGACCAAGGCGCTTCCGGGCAAGAAGGCGCAGGAACGCAATGCCCTGCTGCAGAAGGCACAGCAGGATGCAGCGGCAGCCGCGGCCGCTGCTGCAGCCGCACCGGCTGAAGCTGCTGCGACTGAATAAGCCCGACTTTCAGCAAGAAAAGCTGCACCGGTCTTCAAACCGGCGCAGCTTTTTTATTGCAATATCAAACTGAGACCATCGCTCAGTAGTACGGGTCGTAACGATTGTAGTAGCGACGCGGATAGCGGCGATCTTCGTAGCGGCGCGCGTAATACCCGTCATCATAGCTGCGAGGGCACGCCGCAATGTAGACGCGGCCATAGCCATCGCGGTACCGGCATCTGTTGGGCTCATTTGCCGAGCCGATAAGAGCGCCAGCGACCGCACCGACTGCGCCACCGACAAGTGCGCCCTCAGCCCGGTTACCGGGTGAAGCGACCGCACTGCCAATCGCCGCGCCGCCCAAGCCGCCAATTGCTGCACCCTGCTCTGTCTGGGAACAGGCACCGAGCGGCAAAAGCAACGCCATCAACACAACCAACTTCTTCATCGTCCTACCTCTCGCAAGCGGAACACAAATCCTCGCCGCCACGCCGATAACGGATGAAACGAGGATTCGATCCGAACAAGGCAGATCGAAGACAGACGTGAGTTGGTGGACAAGGGTTCGGTCTCTTCGCCAGACCGACATCTGCGGTGCTGTAGCTTCACAAAAAAGGCCCGGTTTCCCGGGCCTTCATTACGCGAAAGGACGCGGATCAGGCGAAGTACTGGCCGCCATTGGCCGAAATCGTCGAACCCGTGATGAAGCCGGCTTCCTCGGAGGCCAGGAAAACGACGCAGCGGGCAATTTCCTCAGGCTCGCCCAGGCGACCGACGGGAATTTGCGGAATGATGCGCTCGTTGAGCACCTTTTCATCGATGGCCTTGACCATGTCTGTCGCAATATAGCCCGGGCAGATGACGTTGACGGTAATGCCGGCACGTGCGCCTTCCTGCGCCAGAGCTTTGGTGAAGCCGATATCGCCGGCCTTCGAGGCAGAATAATTCACCTGTCCGGCCTGCCCCTTCTGTCCGTTGATCGATGAAATCGTGACGATGCGGCCAAACTTGCGGTCGCGCATGCCACTCCACAGCGGGTGCGTCATGTTGAATACGCCGCTGAGATTGGTGCCGATAACCTCGTTCCATTGCTGGGGCGTCATCTTGTGGAACATTGCGTCCCGGGTGATGCCGGCGTTGTTGACCAAAACGCTCACCGGCCCGAGATCGGCCTCGACCTGCTTGATACCGGCAGCGCAGGCATCGTAGTCGGCGACCGACCACTTATAGACCGGAATGCCCGTCTCGGCCTTGAACTTTTGCGCGGCTTCATCATTGCCGGCATAGTTGGCCGCAACCTGATAGCCGGCATTCTTCAGGCCGATCGATATCGCCGCCCCTATGCCGCGCGAGCCGCCGGTCACGATTGCCACTTTGCTCATTCCAGTCCTCCTCCAATGAATGACAGAGAAGCTAGTGCCCGGAGCAGCGGCAATTCAGACTGTTCTTGAGTTCAGTCTTGTATTCTTGCCGTGGCCGCTGCCCGCCGCGGCAGCAGCCTAGTTCATGGCCTCAACGCACATGGCAACGCCCATGCCGCCGCCGATGCACAGCGTGGCGAGGCCCTTCTTCGCGCCACGGCGCTTCATCTCAAACACCAGCGTGTTGAAGATACGCGCACCTGATGCGCCGACCGGATGGCCGATGGCGATGGCGCCGCCATTGACGTTGACGATCGCCGGATCCCAGCCCATGTCCTTGTTGACGGCGCAGGCCTGTGCGGCAAAGGCTTCGTTCGCCTCTACCAGGTCGAGATCGCCAACCGACCAGCCGGCCTTCTGCAGCGCCCTGCGCGATGAAGGGATGGGGCCCGTGCCCATGATCTGCGGATCGACGCCTGCCGTCGCCCAGGAAACGATGCGCACCAACGGGGTGATCCCGCGCCGCACCGCCTCGGCCTCGGTCATCAACACGACGGCCGCCGCACCATCATTGATGCCGGATGCGTTGCCGGCCGTTACAGTACCTTCCTTGTCGAAGGCCGGCTTCAGCTTGGTCATCCCGTCGAGCGTCGCACCGTGGCGGATATACTCGTCCTGATCGACGACAATGTCGCCCTTGCGGGTCTTGACCGTGAACGGAACGATCTCGTCCTTGAACTTGCCGGCCTTCTGCGCGGCTTCGGCCTTGTTTTGTGATGCGACCGCAAATTTGTCTTGGTCGTCGCGGGTCAACTGCCACTGGCGGGCAACGTTCTCGGCGGTATTGCCCATGTGGTAGCCGTAAAATGCGTCCGTCAAGCCGTCCTTGATCATCGTGTCGATCAGTTTCAGGTCGCCCATCTTGGTGCCGCCGCGCAGATGCTGGGCATGCGGGGCCATCGACATCGATTCCTGACCGCCGGCAACGATCACCTTGGCATCGCCCTGCGCAATCTGCTGCATGCCGATGGCGATGGTACGCAGGCCGGAACCGCAAAGCTGGTTGAGGCCCCATGCCGTCGCCTCCTGCGGAATGCCGGCTGCCATCGCTGCCTGGCGGGCCGGATTCTGGCCCTGGCCGGCCGTCAGGATCTGTCCGAGAATAACCTCATCGACCTCCTTGGCGTCGACGCCAGCCCGGCCCAACGCTTCCTTGATCGCGGCGGCACCCAGCTCGTGCGCCGGCGTGTTGGCAAAAGCCCCGTTAAACGAGCCGACCGGCGTACGTGCGGCACTGGCGACAACGATGGCGTTGGAAGCGGACATTTTCTTCTCCAGACTCTGCGGAAAACAAGTTCCCGATAAGGTTGTGGCGACTTTTGTTGCCCTTTCCAGAACCCGAGTCAAACCGGAAATCTATGACTTCGACTTCTTGCCAAGAGCGGGCACGCTCATGCTGCGCAGCATTTTGCAGCGCCGAAAGCGGCCGCGTTCCTTCCGCACTGCACAAACCACTTGGAATTGCGCGTGTTTTGCGCATATCCTGAGGAAAGGGCTAAATCGTAACCGGACGCTTACCAAGCATACCGGGGGCTTGACGGGAGGATGCCGATGGCCGCGAAAGACGAACCGGTGGTAATCAAGAAATACGCCAACCGCCGCCTCTACAACACTGGCACGAGTACTTATGTCACGCTCGAAGACTTGGCCGAAATGGTCAAGAAGGGCGAGGAGTTCACTGTCCAGGACGCCAAGACCGGCGACGACATAACCCACCCGGTCTTGACCCAGATCATTTTCGAGCTGGAAAACAAGGATGGACAGAACATGCTGCCCATATCCTTCCTTCGTCAATTAATCGCCTTCTACGGCGACCAGATGCAGATGATCGTGCCCTCTTTTCTCGAGCAGTCGATGCTGGCCTTTTCCAAGGAACAGGAGCGTTTTCGCGAGCAGATGAAGGGTGCCATCGGCAAATCGCCGATAGACGTCATGAAGATGACGCCGATGAAGGCAATCGAGGAACAGACGCGGCGCAATATGGAGATGTTCCAGAACGCCATGCGCATGTTCACGCCGTTCCCCGCCGCAGGCGCCTCCCCCACGCCTGCGCCCGAACCAGCGCCGGCCCGCAAGGAGCCGGCCGAAAAGGGCGATGATCTTCAGGACCTCAAGGAACAGATTGCTGCCATGCAGCGCAAGCTGGACACCCTATCCTAGCGCGGCTCGCCCCCCAAGTCCGCTATCGCACGAGGGCAGTGCCGTGGCGTTCACGCTGGCATTTACGGTGAGCGTGGTTCTTGCCTAAACAGGACGTCCCACGGACCGACAACAGCGATTCCCGGCGCCCGCGTTCAATCATTCCAAATGGTGTCCCATGACAGACCAAACCCTTGTTCCGGTTTTCGACGGCCATAACGATACGCTGCTCAAGCTCTACGTCACGCAGGATGCCGGCAAGGAAAAGCTGTTCATCGAGGGCAGCCCCGCCGATTGGCACATTGATCTGCCCCGAGCCAGGAAAGGCGGCTTCGCGGGGGGTATGTTTGCCATTTTCCCGCCACCCGTCGAAAAAGCAAAACGCCAGGCAGCCGGGTCGGGGTCCAACGAACCGATGGCTCCCCAGCTTTCCATGGAGGAGGCCAGGACTTCGACCCTTGGCATGGCGTCTATCCTGTTCCGGCTGGAACGTGCCGGCGCGTTGACCGTCTGTCGCAGCGCTGCCGATATCCGGGCGGCCATGGCAAAAGGCTCGGTTGCCGCGGTTTTTCACATCGAAGGCGCCGAAGCGATCGACACCGATCTTGCCATGCTTGACGTGCTTTATTCCGCCGGCCTGCGCTCGCTGGGTATCGTCTGGAGCCGCCCCAACGCTTTCGGCCATGGCGTTCCGTTCCGCTTTCCGTCGTCGCCGGATATTGGCCCCGGCCTGACCGACGCCGGCAAGGCGCTGGTCAAAGCCTGCAACAAGCTCAAGGTCATGATCGACCTGTCTCATCTCAACGAAAAGGGCTTTCGCGATGTGGCAGCGTTAAGCGATGCACCACTGGTTGCCACCCATTCCAACGCCCATTCCGTTTGCCCGCACGCACGCAACCTGATTGACTGGCAGCTCGGCGCCATCCGCGAAACCAAAGGCATGGTCGGGCTGAATTATGCCACCGGCTTTTTGCGTGAAGACGGCAGGATGAATTCAGATACGGGACTCGAAATCATGGTTCGCCATGTCGATGCCTTGCTGGAAGCGCTGGGAGAGGATGGCGTCGGGCTGGGTTCCGATTTCGACGGCGCCATGATCCCGGCTCCGATCGGCGACGTTGCCGGATTGCCGAAGCTGATCGCCGCGTTCGAGCAGCACGGCTACGGCCGCGAACTGATCGAAAAAATTGCCTGGAAGAACTGGGTCAACGTGATCGAACGAACGCTGGGAGCCTAATGCATGTCTCCCAAAAGTGGGAGCCGGTTTCCGGATAAAGACATGCATAAAATCAAGGAGCTAAAGCGTGTTAAGCGAATCTGAAAGATCGCAAAACGCTTTAGGAGCATTTCCGGCAAATGTGTGAAGCGGTTCTGCCCGGAAATGCAGCCAAAAATGAGATAGAGCTTACTTCTGACCAAGGGCCGGTCCGACCCGCATGAGCGGGCCGGCAGCCGGTACGTCAGTTCATTCGTCGTCCTGATCCTGGTCGGTCGACTTCAACGCAGAGAGCTTGGCGAACACGGCGTTGGCGTCGAGTTCAGCATCCTCATCCTTCGGCTTTTCGACTTCGGGCGTCAGCCGCTCGGTCAAGGACGCCGGCAACAATGTGTCGCCCGCAGGCTGCGCCTGTTCGCGACCGCGCGAGGCGCGCTGCACTTCGATGTCGAGGTCGATCTGCGAGGTCAGGCCGAGCGTCACTGGATCCATCGGCACGAGGTTGGCGGCATTCCAGTGCTTGCGCTCGCGGATCTGCTCGATGGTCGACTTGGTGGTGCCGACCAGGCGCGATATCTGGGCGTCCTTGAGTTCCGGATGGTTGCGAACCAGCCACAAAATGGCGTTGGGCCGGTCCTGGCGCTTGGACAGCGGCGTATAGCGCGGGCCCTTGCGCTTCGATTCCGGCACCCGCACCTTTGGCTCGGACAGTTTGAGCCGGTGGTTCTGGTCCCTTTCGGCGCGCGCGATCTCTTCGCGCGTCAACTGGCCGGTCATCACAGGGTCCATGCCCTTGATGCCTTGCGCCGACTCGCCATCGGCAATCGCCTTGACCTCAAGCGGATGCAATCCGCAGAACTGCGCAATCTGGTCGAATGACAGCGCCGTATTGTCAACCAGCCAAACCGCGGTCGCCTTCGGCATCAGAAGCGTATTTGCCATCGAAAAAACCCTTCTCGTTCGCCCGCGTTCCCGCGCGGGCGGTGGTTTCTAGAGCCACCAAAATGGGAAAATCGAGGTCTGTATAGCCGTGTTCGCCGTTTGGAGCAAGAATTTCCAGCCGCCAAAAACAAAACCCGCCGGACGGGGTCCAGCGGGCTCGGAACCGGAGGCGCGATGGTTGCGCCAGACGTCGGTTCTGCTTTCAGTCCAACGTCGCTTAGAGAGCGGCGCGGGCGACCTTGGCGATGTCGGCGCGGTTGATGCCGAGATCGTTGAGTTCGCGGGTGTTGAGACGGTTCAGCTCACGGACGGTTTCCGAGTAGCGGCGCCAGTTCTTGTAAGAGCGGATCAGGTTCATGTTTGCCTCCAGCAAGTTCGGTTGAATTCGATGACGCTGATATAGGCTTTCACGCGCGAACATTGAACAGACGCTTTTGCATAGCGGGGATGCATTTGCTGCATTGCAACATGAACGACCGGTAAAGAACCAGGCGAGCCTGATCCGCCTTAGCCGACGTCGAGCACGATCTTGCCGATGAGGTCCCCTTCTTCCATGCGCTCGTGCGCCCGCCAGGCTTCCTTGAGCGGAAAGATCATATCCATCAACGGCGCGACCTTGCGCACGGCAAGCAACGGCCAAACCTGCACCTCGAGCGCAGCCGCCACCGCGCCCTTGAACTCGACGCTACGCGGCCGCAGCGTCGAGCCGGTATGCACCAGTCGCTTGACCATCAGCTTGGAAAAGTCCGCGCTGGCGATAGCTCCTGCTTGGGTGGCGATCTGGACAATGCGGCCTTCGACGGCGGCCGCCGAATAATTCCTGCCGACATAGTCGCCGCCGACCATGTCGAGGATGACATTGGCGCCCGTGCCATCGGTCGCCTCCTTGACCGCCTGCACGAAATCTTCCTCGCGATAGTTTACCGCCCGATCAGCGCCGAGCTTGAGGCAGGTATCGCATTTTTCCTTAGAGCCGGCGGTTGCAATGACGCGCGCACCGAACGCCGAGGCAAGCTGGATCGCCGTCGTACCGATACCCGACGATCCACCATGAACCAGCAGCGTCTCGCCCGCCTTCAGCGCGCCACGCTCGAACACATTGTGCCAAACGGTGAAATAGGTCTCAGGAACCGCTGCGGCTTCGGTATAGGTGAAGCCTGCCGGCAGCGGCAGCGCGTGGCTGGCATGCACCACCACATATTCCGCATAGCCGCCGCCCGGCGTCAGCGCACAGACCTGATCGCCGATGCGCCAGCGTTGCGCGCCTTCGCCAAGCGCCGCGACATCGCCCGCCACTTCCAGCCCGGGCAGGTCGGATGCCCCGGCAGGAGCCGGATAGGCTCCTTTGCGCTGCAATATGTCGGGCCGATTGACGCCGGCGGCATGGACCCGGATCAGGATCTCTCCCGACCCCGGCTGGGGAACATCGCGCTTTTCCGTTTTCAGCACCAACGGACCACCCGGCTCCGAAATGGCAACCGCCGTCATCTTCTCGGGAATCCTGTGTTCCTTCGCCATTTTTCCCGTCTCCTCTTTTGCGGCAGGTGCCGGCTGTTTGCATCGCAGCCCCTGCCCTATGTATGCTGACTGACGAGTGAGGCAAACCGCCTGATTCAGGCTACCAACCGATTATCGGGGAGCAACCATGGCGATCTTCGACGATGAGCCCAGGAAAAAGCCTCAGCCGCATGAGATTGGCCAGGATCTGGCGCTGCTGTCGGTCGGAGAACTTAAGGAACGCATAGATATGCTGCGTGCCGAGATCGAACGCATCGAAGCCGAACTGCAGGCCAAGGGCTCGACCAAATCCGCGGCAGAAGCGCTTTTCCGACGAGGCTAGGTCGCGAACAGCGGCATCTGCCCCTTAAAAGCCTGAAACAAACTGTTCTAGGAAAACTCCGCCAGATTCGATTCCTCCGCCGGACAGTGTAGATGTTTGCAACCTACAGACCGATCCTGTCTCTCTTGCGCGGCACCGCCTTTTTGCTGGCGGCATCCGGCTTGCATGGCCTGTTGTTGCCATTGCGTGGCCAGATGGAAGGGTTTTCAACCGCTTCACTGGGCCTTATGGGAACGGCCTGGGCAACCGGCTTCGTCACCGGCTGCTATTTCGCCCCGCGCATCGTTCGGCGCGCGGGTCATGTGCGGGCCTTCGGCACGTTTGCAGCCTCCGGCGCCATCATCGCCCTGCTCACGGGGCTCATCATCGACGAATATGCCTGGATTGCGCTGCGCGCCTTTACCGGCTTCGTCATGGCCGGCGCGTTCATGATCATCGAGAGCTGGCTGAACGAAAAGGCCACCAACGAAAACCGTGGCACCGTCTTCGGCCTTTATATGATGGTCACCTACGCCTCCATCATGGGCGGCCAGATGATCGTCGCTGCCGGCGACGTGCAGTCCGCCTCGCTGTTCATGATTACCGGCATCTTCTTTTGCCTGTCGCTCATCCCGACAGCCGTCTCGACCCAGTCCACCCCGCAGCCATTGCAGGATGTGAAACTCGACCTGAAAGGGCTTTATGCCAACTCGCCGGTCGCGGCGATCGCCTGCCTTTTGATCGGCATCGCCAACGGTGCCTGGGGCACGCTGGGCGCGGTCTACGGCGCGCGCGTCGGCATCTCGACGGCGCAGATCGCCTTGATGATGAGCCTTGTCGTCGTCGCCGGGGCGGTCATGCAGCTTCCCGCAGGCAGGCTGTCGGACCGCACGGACCGGCGCTATGTGCTGGCGGGCGCTGCGTTTGGCGCGGCATTGTTCGGCTTGATCGTCTTCGTGGTGCAACCGCGCTCCGGCCTCTTCGTGCTGCCTGCCACGGCGGCCTATGGTGCCTTCGCCTATACGCTTTATTCGATCGCGGTGGCGCATGCCAACGACCACGCCAGAGCGGAAGATTTCGTCAAGGTTTCGGGCGGACTTTTGCTGCTCTACGGCTTCGGCACCATCATAGGCCCGCTGGTAGCTGCAGCACTGATGGAATGGATGCGTCCTGAAAGCCTGTTTCTTGCAACCGCGCTCGCGCACATCTGCCTTGCCGGCTACACCATGTTGCGCATCAAGCGTCGCGCGCCGGTTCCGATTGAAGATCGCGACGCTTTCAAGACCTTGCCGGTGGAACGCTCGATAACGCCGGAATCGTTGCGGCTCGATCCGCGGACAAAAAATGAAACCGATGGTTGAGATTTAGACAACTTTACAGCACAACTAGGCCATGATGCTGATTGATGCGTTCACGGCTATCGCCGATCCAAACCGGCGCCATCTGCTCGAAGAACTTCGGCGGGGGCCGAAAACCGTCAATGAACTGGCTGCCGGACTGCCTGTCTCACGTCCGGCAGTATCCCAGCACCTCAAGGTCCTGCTCGACGCCGGTCTTGTCAGCGCAAGGGCGGACGGTACGCGGCGCGTCTATACGGTCACCAATTCGGGCTTCCTCAAGCTGAACATCTGGCTCGACCAGTTCTGGGACGCGCAGCCGTCCTGAAATCCGAGAAGCTGTCAGTTCAGGTTCACGTCGCGTCCCGCCGCGCGTATCGACACCGAGAATCCAGCCAGAACGTCGATCAGCGTAATGATCATCAGCGTGAAGAACACTGAGTGCGCTGCGCCCCTGACCAGCAGGAACTCCACCAGGAAAGCTACGAACACAAAAGTCGACAACAGGTGATCGATCACCGAGGCGTTGCTGGTGCGGGTCGATTTCAGGATTTCGATAAAGAAGAAGATCAGCCCGATGACGACCATGAGGTCGCCCAGCGTCATGGAAAAGACCCCGCCGGACATCATGCCGATGGAAAAAATCTCGGCGGCCCATGGATCGCCATTGACGCCGGAGCCGAAAAACCCGGCAAGGCCCAGATTGTAGATAATGAAGGGCACGATCAGCAGCGGAAGGCTGGCCAGCATGACATCTCTCCGGGCAAGGCACCAAGGCCGATTTCGGTGCGGCTGGCGCGAACGCCACACCTCCTGCAGTTGTAGAATGCAGGTCACCTTGCCCGTCAAGCCCCGGAAGATGCGCAGTCGGATTTTGAGCGTTGCACATATCCGAAAAGCAAAAGGCCACCCGAAGGCGGCCTCAATGCATTGCGAGGGCTAGAGCTGAACTCAGCTTTCCTTGGGCGTCAGCACCTGGCGACCGCGATACATACCGGTCTTCAGATCGATATGGTGCGGACGGCGCATTTCGCCGGAATTCTTGTCCTCGACATAGGTCGGTGCCTTGAGCGCATCGGCCGAACGGCGCATGCCGCGCTTCGAGGGAGAGGTTTTTCGTTTCGGTACGGCCATGGATATGCTCCACTTAACTGTTCAAAAGCCCGCCATGCCCTCGTGAAAGGGCCGTGCGGGCCGAATTCTAGAAGAAAGTGGCGTGCCTATACACGGCCTACGGCGCTTTGACCAGCACTATGGCGAGATTTTTTGCGTCGATCCGCCTAAGCGTTCGGACTATTGAGCGATTCTGGCCGAGATAAGCGTTCCAAGCTCACCTTTCATACATTCGGTCAAGACAAGCTCGCCTAGTCGAGACAACCGACATAGCCACCGGCCTTCGCAGCCCTGCGCTCGATAATGCTTGCCAGTTGCCTCAACCCGCGGCCGGGCTTGCCGGGATTACGGACGGCCGGGTTGGGTAGGGTCACGGCAAGCAGCGCCGCTTGCCGACGTGAAAGTTTGCTGGCGGAAATGCCGAAATGATGCCGTGCCGCAGCCTCCACGCCATAGATGCCCGGCCCCCACTCGGCAATGTTGAGGTAGATTTCCATGATCCGCCGTTTCGGCACGACAAGGTCGAAATAGACCGCCAGGGGCAGCTCCACCACCTTGCGCAAGGTGGTGAGCGGCCGTTGCCAGAGATAGAGGTTCTTCACCGTCTGCATGGTGATGGTCGATGCGCCACGCGTTGCCTCCCCCGCCATGGCGTCGGTCACCACCCCTTTCAGTTCGCCCAGATCGATACCGTAATGCGAGCAGAACTGGCCATCTTCCGACATGATGACGGAGTGGGCGAGCACCGGGGCAACATCATCGATGCTGACCCATTGACGGTCGTAGCCGGAAAATGTCGCCAAATCCTTCAACATGAATGTCGAAACCGGATGCACGAAGGACGGCAGATAGAGGAAGGTCAAAACCACGGGAACCAGCGCAAGGGCTGCCACGCCTTTCAACACGGCACGCAGCCGGCCTTTGCGCAGAAGGGTCAAACCGCCCCTTTTTGCTCGCGACATGAGATGTCCCTCGGTTCCGTGAACCAGTCCCTCAGTCTCTTGCTCGATGATCGGTTCCGACACCTGCCTTGCCCCTGCCAATCGCCTTTCGGCATAACGACGCCAGACTGCTTGCGCAATGTCTGAGTGTCGGCTACCGCTCGCCGCCATGAGTACAGACGCCGAAATTGCCTTTGAAACCCGGCTATCCGAGCAAGCAAGCGCCGTAGAAGCAAAGTTGCGGCGTCTTCTCGACGATCGCCCGCTTTCAGGCGAGATTGCAAGGCCGGAGCGCCTGCTGGCAGCCATGCGCCACGGCGTGCTCAATGGCGGCAAAAGGCTGCGCCCGTTCCTGGTCATGGAAAGTGCCGCACTGTTTGCCCCGGACGATGAAACCGATGCAGCGCTCGACGTGGCTGCAGCGCTGGAATGCATTCATTGCTATTCCCTGATCCATGACGATTTGCCGGCGATGGACGACGACGATCTGCGGCGTGGTCAGCCGACCGTCCACAAGGCCTTTGATGAAGCCACTGCCATCCTTGCCGGCGACAGCCTGCTCACGCTTGCCTTCGATATCCTTGCCAATGAACCTTCACGCAGCGGCAAACAGCCCATAAACGCCGCGACCCGCCTTGCCCTCGTCAGGGGTCTTGCGCGCGCAGCAGGCCTTGGCGGCATGACCGGTGGCCAGATGCTGGACCTCGCGGCGGAGCATGCCTCCCCCGACGAATCCGGCATCATCCGCCTGCAAGCAATGAAAACCGGGGCCCTTATCCGCTTCGCCTGCGAGGCCGGTCCAATCCTTGCCAACGCCTCCGCGACCGACCGGGAACGGCTAGCCGAATTCGGCTCCGCCATAGGGCTCGCCTTCCAGCTTGCCGACGACCTTCTCGACATGACGGCGGATGCCAGCCAGATCGGCAAGGCCACCGGCAAGGATGCCGCGGCCGGCAAGGCCACGCTAGCGGCGCTTCACGGCGCCGACTGGGCACGCCGGCAGTTGAACGGCCTTGTCGAACAGGCACATTCGCTGCTCGAACCCTATGGCGAGCAGGCTGCGATGCTGAAAGCCGCCGCGACATTCGTCGCCAATCGCAACAGATAGGCCCTCTCGGGGCGTAAAGGTCCGCAATACCAACGAATTCTTAATGTTAATGCAGTGTGATCCCCGGCGTTACAATTGCGCGTATGTGTTGGGGGTTACGCATGCCGGAGTATATGTCCTTCTTCCGGTCAATCCGGATTCGTTACCTGTCCGGCCTGCTGATTCTCGCATTGTCCGTCGGCGGCGTCATTGCCACGCTTAACTATGCCAATTCATATCGCCATCAGGTCGATACGCTGAGCGCTCAGTTCGTCGCCTTTTCGCGCGATCTCAACAATGCCGCGAGCTTCGCCGAAACGGCAGTTGCCGCGTGGCGTCCCGACACCCGCGACGAGCTCGCTACCGCCGCATACGGCCATGCGCAAAAGCTCACCCAGGGCATGGAGGCGCTTACCGGTGAAGTTGCCGACATCATGCCACGTCTGACATCGCGCACCGTGGACGAATTGAAGTCGGCGTCGATCAACGGATATCTTTTGTGGTCGGCGCGCGACATGGTGCGCAACCTCAACCTGATGGCCGAAGCAAAGTCGATCGACGACTGGAGCTATCGGGAAATCCGCAACCAAAACGACCTGTTCGCTCAGCCGATGCTGGTTCGCGCACGTAACGCCGTCGACAGCGAGCGTCGGCTTGCCGATGCCCGCGCCGACCGCCTGCTTCTGTGGGGAACCTTCCTGCTTGCCGCGGCGCTTGCTGCCGTCGCCTTCTGGATATTCCGCCCGATGGAAAAGGCGATCCGCCGCGCGTTCGCCGAGACTTCAGCCTCCTTGTTCAAGGCCGAGGCAGCGGACCGTGCAAAGTCCGAATTCCTGGCCAATATGAGCCACGAAATCCGCACTCCGATGAACGGCGTGCTTGGCATGGCCGAACTCCTGGCCAAGACCGATCTTACGCCGCGCCAGAAGACGTTCACCGACGTGATCGTCAAATCCGGCAACGCGTTGCTCACCATCATCAACGACATCCTCGACTTTTCGAAGATCAACGCCGGCCAGTTGACACTTGATCCGGCACCCTTCCGGCTGACGGAAGCTGTCGAGGACGTTGCCACGCTGGTTTCGGCACGGGTAGCCGAAAAGAACCTCGAACTGATCGTGCGCGTCGATCCGCGTCTGCCGGCCTTCGTCGTCGGCGATGCCGGGCGTTTCCGTCAGATCGTCACCAACCTGCTCGGCAATGCCATCAAGTTCACTGAAAAAGGCCATGTCCTGATCGACGTCTCCGGTGAGATCTCGAACGGCACCGTGCATTTGAAGGTCGGCGTCGAAGACACCGGCATCGGTATCCCGGCCGACAAGCTGCAAAGCGTGTTCGAGAAGTTCGCGCAGGTGGATTCATCCTCGACCCGCCGCCACGAAGGCACTGGCCTCGGTCTCGCCATCGGCGCACGGCTTGTCGACCTGATGGGCGGCAAGATCGGCGTGGAAAGCGAGATCGGTCGCGGCTCGATCTTCTGGTTTACCGTGCCGCTGCCGGTGCATGAAGCACAGCCGCGCGACGAAATCATACCCGGCGACGTCACCGGCGCGCGCGTGCTTGTCATCGACGACAACCCCGTCAATCGCGAGATCCTGCTGGAACAGCTCAAGAGCTGGCGTTTCGATTGCGCGGCGGCTGAAAGCGGTGCGGTTGGCCTCGCCTTCCTCGACCGTGCCTTCCAGCTCGGCGCTTCGGTCGACTGCATCATCCTCGATTACCAGATGCCCGGCATGAGCGGGGCCGACGTCGCCAAGGCGATCGCTGCGGACAGCCGTCTCGCCGGCATTCCGGTCGTCCTTCTGACCTCCGTCGACCAGGTCGACTTCGGCAAGCTGGTCATCGATTTCGGCATCGCCGCCCACCTCACCAAGCCGGCGCGCTCGGCGATCCTGCTCGGCACCGTCATATCCGTCATCCAGAAGGCGCGCACGCAGGTCGGCACGGCGCAATTCGTGCGAGAACCGGCATCGGTCCCGCAAGCGGTTCGCCCGGCCCCGACGATCCTGCGCCACCCTGCTTCCACGACGACTACCGCAGCGGAGGCGACGACTACCACCAACACCTCGATCGACATCCTCATCGCCGAGGATAATGAGGTAAATCAGCTGGTTTTCGGCCAGATTCTCAACGGATTGGGCCTCAGCTACCGTATCGCTGGCAACGGCCGCACGGCGGTCGAAATGCACCGCGCCTTAAAGCCCAAGCTGATCCTTATGGACGTCTCCATGCCGGAAATGAACGGTTACGAGGCGACACGGGCTATCCGCGCCTATGAAACAGGCAAGGGCGAGCATATTCCGATCATCGGCGTCACCGCCCATGCTTTGAAAGGCGACCGCGACAAGTGCCTCGATTCAGGCATGGACGACTATTTGCCAAAACCAATCTCTCCGGATCGTCTTGGCACCAAGATCGGCAGTTGGTTGAGCGAAACCATAGCCGCGAAGATCGCCTGAAAATCGGAAGCCCCGAGAGATCGGCGCGACCTGCCAACCGGTGCGCCCATCCCTGGCGTTTTGAAACCGAGCCTAACGGTTTCTGACCACAACACAGGCGCCGCCAACACTATTCAGGTCCCGGCAAATTGCGTTGGCCTCGCCTCGGCTTTCGGCACCGATCCGCACCGCATAGATACCCCTTGAGCCAAGTGGCGACCGGACCCGGCTTACAACCGGGTCATGCAAGCCAAGCACGGCCGGAAACCGCGCTTTCAGCCGCTGCCATTGCCGGATTGCCGCACTACGCTGGAAAGTACCGGCGACCTGCACACCCCAGGGCTTCACATGCACGCTTGCCATTGCAATCGTCGTCGACATGATTGCGGGCAGCCTGCGGCAGGCAACAGCGAAGTTGTATTTCTCATCCAGTGGCGCAATCGAACCGGCGTGCGTCTTGTCGGTGAAGCTGTCAGCTGGCTCGCCCATGATGTCGAGCACGTAGTCCTCTGTCTCCAACGGCAAGAAACCACCCGATTGCAGCCAGCGCGATACGCGATTCTCGCCGGCATTGTAGGCCGCTGCCGCAAGACCAAGATTGCCGAAACTTGTTTTCAGCTCGCCGAGATATCTGGCCGAAGCCGGAATGGCCTGCTCGATATCGAAAGAATCGGCAAGGCCGCGCATCTTGGCCGTTCCGGGCATGAACTGCGCGATGCCCTCGGCACCGACCGGACTGACGGCACCAGGATCAAAACGGCTCTCTTTCCAGATCAGCCGGGCGAAAAACTCCTTGGGCAAACCGGCGCGCTCCGCATGAACCTCGATCAGTTCACATACGCGGCCGAGAAGCCGTTCCTTGGCCGGCTTTGGTGGATCAGCTTGAGTCGCTCCGCCGGCAACAAGCAGAACAATCGGGATTGCAATGAGCCGAGCCGCGTCCCGCGCCCGCATCGGCTATTCCGCAGCCTTGGCTCTGCTACTGTCGCCGAAGCGCTGTTCGATGTAGTCGGCAACCATCTTTTCGAAATCGGAAGCGATGTTTGGTCCGCGCAACGTTGCGGCCTTCCTGCCGTCGATAAATACCGGCGCAGTCGGCATCTCGCCCGTACCCGGCAAGGAAATACCGATATCTGCGTGCTTGGATTCGCCGGGACCGTTGACGATACAGCCCATCACCGCAACCTTGAGCTGCTCGACGCCCGGATACTTGGTTCGCCACACCGGCATGTTTTTGCGCAGATCGTCTTGGATCGACTGCGCCAGTTCCTGAAAAACCGTGGATGTCGTGCGTCCGCAACCGGGGCAGGCCGCCACGATCGGCACGAACTGACGAAACCCCATCGTTTGCAGGAGTTCCTGCGAAACCTGCACTTCGCGAGTGCGATCGCCGCCTGGTTCCGGCGTCAGCGAGATGCGGATTGTGTCGCCAATGCCCTGCTGGAGCAGTATGCCCATCGCGGCCGATGAGGCGACGATCCCTTTCGAGCCCATTCCAGCCTCGGTAAGGCCCAGGTGCAAGGCATGGTTGGAGCGCGTCGCAAGTTCGGTGTAGACGGCAATCAGGTCCTGTACGCCGCTGACCTTGGCCGACAGGATGATCTTGTCGCGGCCGAGCCCGATCTCTTCGGCAAGTTCGGCCGACAAGATCGCCGATTGCACGATTGCCTCGCGCGTCACTTCTTGCGCGGTAAGCCGCGAACCATTGGACTGGTTCTCGTCCATCAGCCTGGTCAGAAGTTCCTGGTCGAGAGAGCCCCAATTGACGCCGATGCGCACCGGCTTGTCGTGACGGATCGCCATCTCGACGATTGCGGCGAACTGCTTGTCCTTCTTGTCCTTGAAGCCGACATTGCCGGGATTGATGCGATACTTCGCCAGCGCCTCGGCGCAGGCCGGATGGTCGGCAAGCAGCTTGTGCCCGATATAATGGAAATCCCCCACCAGAGGCACGTTGACGCCAAGCCGCGCCAGCCGGTCGCGGATAAACGGCACAGCGGCTGCACTCTCGTCCCGATCGACGGTAATGCGAACGATCTCGGAGCCGGCGCGGTGCAGCGCCGCCACCTGAGCAACCGTTTGGTCGATATCCGCGGTATCGGTATTGGTCATCGACTGGACGACGACGGGTGCGGTTCCGCCGACCATTACGCCGCCGACATCGACGCCGACCGAAGCACGGCGCTCAAATGGTGAGGAATAATACCCGGTCATGCCGGCCGCCTCTAGAACCTTCCCGAGACGTCGCGCATCCGGCCGGATACGTCAGGGCGCCCCACTGCATCAAACGTGCATACCATGCCGTGAAGAATGTGAAATCCTTTTGGCGGGCGTGCGAAATCATCTCATGAGGTGGAGGAGAGCGTTCGACTTGTCAATGCGGCGATTGCATCCGGATCAAACGCACATGTCCGATGGGCAAGCCGCATTAGCGGAGTCGTTCGCCAAACTGCAGTATTAAATCGCTTCAACCAAACAGCGTTCCCCGGCGGCATGCAGCCGCCGAGACAATAGAACCACTGATTTGCGATTGTATTTTCGAAGCAGCCTTAATGGGTGGTGGGTTGGCTCTTCAGTTTCTCAATCTCGTCCTTGATGGCCAGCTTGCGTCGCTTAAGGGCGGCTATTTCGAGATCGTCGACCGACGGATGCAGCATGGCATTGTCAATCTCACGCTCGATGTCGCCGTGTTTCCTATGCAATTCGTCAAGATGGGACGCAAGAGACATGATTGGTTCTCCCTTTCATGGTTTCCTCGAATGCGGCCGCCGCAACGTCCACCGCAGGTTCACACTGTGACGGCACGATGACAGTCTGCCATCAACCGAAGCGGATGTCGAATGGACTCATGTGGGGAATTTCACATTCGTCACTTTTGGAACAAGTGCCGTGAACGAATTTCGGTTTCGGAATAAGAGCGTCGCATTCCACCACAGGCTGAAATGTGATAACTGCATGGCGTCAGTGGCGACGAGCCATTGTTTTCGCCCATCAGGGTTCCCACCCAAGGCGCACTGTGGGCGCCGCAATAGTGCAGACGGTAAATAATGTCCGAACAGGAACAGGCCGATATCCGCCTAGAATTCGCGCGCTTGAAGCAGGATCATGCCGACTTCGACGCTGCCATCAACGCAATGCTCGAAACCGGCTGCGATCCTTTGCAGATCCAGCGCATGAAGAAAAAGAAGCTTGCCCTGAAGGACCGGCTAAGGTCGCTGGAAGACCGCATCATTCCCGACATCATCGCCTGAAAACGCAGGGCCGCCGGCTATTTGTCGGTGATGATCTTGACCTTGTCGCCGGCGGAAACGGTGGCTCCAGGTGCAAGCGCGTTAAGCACCCTGAAAAGGTCCAGCTTGCGGTCCACGCCCACCATCTGGGCGGACAGCGTTCCCATCGTCTGGCCCGGCTTCACCGTAACGATGCGGATACGAAGCGGCTTCAGCGCTGCCTTCTCGGCCGGAGACAGGATACGGAAGCTGCCGCCGACAGACCGGGCAACGCTGTCGAGCGACGTGCTGGCTGCCGGTGCTGCGGTAAGCAGCCGGTAGACCTGCCCGCCTGCTCGGATCACGGTGACGTCAAAACGCCAACCTTCGGCGCTTGCGCTTGCGATGGCCGCCTCGTTGCCATTGATGGTCTCCTGGCGCACGCTGGCGTCATCGAGGCCTGCAACCCAACCGCTACGGATATAGTCCGTCAGCGAACGATCCTTGCCCACCGACACGCCATCGAAGCGCACCGCCATGTCGCCCGGCCCCGTGGCGGTAACCGCCGTCGCCGAATTGTCGATGATGAAGCCGTCGGGCACCGAGAACGAGACGCCGAGGCCCGGGTGCAGGAAGGTGTTGCCCCGCACATAACCCTCTTCCGGCGTGTCGCCGTAAAGCAGGCCGTCTATGCCAGCGAGAAAGCTGTCCCTGTCGCGGGTGCCAACACCGGGCGGGCCGAACTGGCGCGCATGGCGCAGAGCCAGTTCTATACGCTGCGGCGTATTTGGATGCGTCGCCAGAAAATCGAGGCTGGCATCCGTTGCACCGCTGACCGAGCGAAAATCGGTGTAGGTGGACATCGACTGCAGGAAGCGGCTGGCAGCATAAGGATCATAGCCGGCCTCGCCCACCGATTTGATGCCGATTGCGTCGGCCTCAAGTTCCTGATTGCGCGAAAACTGAGCCAGCCTGAGCTTGCCCCGTATCAGCGCCACTTTAGCGGTTGGGCTATCGCCCAGCACATCGGAAACCACCTTGGTGGCCAAGCCCTCTTCCGCCTCGAGTTGCTGGCGTTGCAACCCATGATTGGCGGTGACGTGACCCATTTCGTGCGCAACGACAGCCGCAAGTTCTGACGAATCGTTGGCCAGCGCAAGCAGGCCGCGAGTGATGTAGAGATAGCCACCCGGCAACGCGAAGGCGTTCACGTTCGGCGAGTTGAGGATGGTGATGCGGTAATTCTGCGTCGGGTTGGCCGAAACCGTGGTCAGGCTGCCGATGACCTTGGCGACCATGCGTTCGAGCTTGGGATCGGAATACTCCCCGCCGTAAGTGGCCAGAATGCGCGGATGCTGGGCGCGCGCAAGCTCCGCCAGCTTGTTGTTGGCGGTGACATTGTCGACCGTGACCGGCTTGTCGGAAGGGCGGAATGCCGATTCCTGCACATCCGGCGGCGTAATCGCCTGGCAGGCGGCCAACACAAATGCCACGCTCGCCAGCACGAGCGTGCGTGGCAGCGTCAATTTGCTGAAATGATGAAGGCCGGTCGACAGATCGGCGTCCTTTCCCGTTCCAATAGGCAAATCAGGGGCTATCCAACCATCCTTGCGCGGACCTAGCCACACTCAACCTTGCATAGCAAGAACAAGCCCCGACTGCCGATGCCGCTTTGGCCGTAAATTATGTCCGCTTCCGGGCAACATCATGTGATTCACTCTCGAAGCCGATATAGCGCCTGAACGCCTCCGGTCCATCCTTGCTGAAGAAATGCCCGGCTGGTCCCACCGCCGCGACAGTTCCATTTTCGACAAAAACCATGTTCTTGGCTATCCGCCGGGCGTCTTCCGGCTGATGGGTCACGAACAACACCGTCATGCGTCGCTCGGCCTGCAGATCAGCCACAAGGTCCAGCATGTCGTCGCGCAACGCCGGTCCAAGCGATGCGAAAGGCTCGTCAAGCAACAACACGGGGCGATCGCGCACTAACACCCGTGCAAGTGCTACCCTTTGGCGTTCGCCGCCGGACAATTCGCGCGGCAAGCGTCGCTGCTTGCCATCAAGCCCGGTCCGCGCCAATGCCTCGCCAATTGCATCGCGGTCGGACGGGCTCAGCTTCAGCGAAGGCGAGCATCCCAATCCCACATTGTCTTCAACCGAAAGGTGCGCGAACAGATTGTTTTCTTGAAACACCATCGAAACAGGTCGGCTTGCAGGCTCATCCAATGTCACGTCCTTACTGCCGATCATCACATTGCCGGCTTGAGGAGTTTCGAAGCCGGCGACGAGATTGAGCAAGGTTGACTTACCCGACCCGCTTGGTCCCATCACCGCGGAAATCTCTCCCGGCGCAAATGCCACGTCGAAATCGAAGTTGGCTTCGCCATAGCTGAACGCCACACCTCCCAACTTTACGGCTACACCCGGCTGCCTCCCGTCACTCATGCGGAAGCATCCTTTCCGAAACGAGCTGCAACAAACATAAGTGCAAGACAGACAACACCTAGGATCAGCGCCAGACCGGCCGCGTCCTCGGTCCGGTAACTGCCCATCCGCGACAGCAGAAGATAGGGCAGCGTCTGCACGGAGTCGCTGCCGAACAGTGCAATCACGCCAAGGTCGCCCAACGACAGCGCCATGGCAAAGGCGAAGGCTGTCGCCAAAGGTCGCCGCAGCGGCGGCCAGTCGATCAGCCTCAGGCGGTTCCAGCCGGAAATGCCAAGCAACGCGCATAACCGCTCGTGGCGTTCGCTGGCGGCATCATAGGCAGGACGCAGCGCGCGGATCGCAAACGGCATCGCCATCACCGCGTTCACGGTCACGACCATCACCGGCGCCAATGCGAAAACGTCTCCAGCATGGCGCAACAGGATAAACCAGCCCGCACCTGTGACGATCGGCGGGACGACCAGCACGAAACCTGCACCGGTGTCGGTTGCGTATTCAAGTATCGTATTGCCTTGCCCTACACGCTTCGCCGCCAATGCGCGGCGCGCCATGATCAAGGCAAGCGACAATGCTGCAGACAGAACGGCAGACATGAAGGCAAGCACAAGACTGGTCAGCGCTGCGCTGCGCACCGCACTTTCCGTGACCAGTCGCCAAAGATCGGCCTCAACACCTGCCGCAACCGTCGCCGCCATCGGCCCGGCGACAAACAAGAGAGAAAGCGCAATCAGTACTGCATTGAAGGCTGCCTCGCCTTTTGTGACCGAAAGATAGCGGCGGGGCGTGACTGACAGGTTTGCATCGCCAACGGTGTTTGCGCCAAGACGGGTAAGCACAAGCACGACGGCAAGCGTCAATGCGATCTGTAGCAGGGTCAGCGCCACGGCGCGGATGGGATCGAAATCGAAACGCAGCGCCTGGTAGATGGCCACTTCGAGCGTGGTCGCCCGTGGCCCTCCCCCAAGCGTCAGAACTATGGTGAAAGAGGTGATGCAGAGCATGAAGACAAGCCCGGCGATACCAGGCAACGCCTGCCGCAGCACCGGCCATTCGATCAGCCGAAAAGCAGGGCGCGCGCTCATGCCGAGTTGGCTTGCCAGCCGCCATTGATCGGCGGGTACGGTCTGCAAAGCTTCCAGAAAAAGCCGTGTCGCAAGGGGCAGATTGAAGAACACATGCGCCACGAGAATTCCCGACAGGCCATAGATGCCGGGCCATATGCCACCGCCCAGACCACCGAGGAAATCGGCGAAAAAGCCGGCGCGCCCGTAAAGCGCCAGAAGGCCAAGCGCGGCAACGATTGCCGGCAACGCCAGCGGCACCGCGAAAAGCTGCAGGACCAGGTCGCGGCCGAAAAAGCGTGGATGTCGCGCCAATGCGCGGGCAACAAACAGCGCCGGCAACACGGAAAGCAAAGTTGACAGGATCGCTTGCCACAGCGTGAAACGCGCAACACGCAAGAGGTAGCCGTCAATGGCTGCATAAGCGCCCGACAGGTCGCGCGCTCCTTCGGCAACCAGCCCGACAAACGCACCGCCGATGAGCAGCGCGATGGCGGCAAGCGCCACGACGCCGGCCGCTATGCGAGGGTCTGATCTACGGGTCAGGCGCATCGGTACCGAATATCCAGTGTCCTGAAACACCTCTCCCCGGCTTGCGAGGAGAGGTGTTCGCGCAGGATTGCCAACCCTATTTGCTCATCACGCCAAGCCACTCATCGACCCAAGCCTTGCGGTTCTGGGCCACTTCTTCGGGGCTGAAAAGCAAGGTCTTGGTTGGCTTCACCAGTCTGTCGAAAGCCGGGTTGAGCGGCTTGTCGGTCTTGCCCGCCGGGAACATCCAGTTCGTCTCGGGAATGACGTCCTGGAAACCGGGGCCTGTCATGAAGGCCATGAACTTTTCCGACAGCAGATTCTTGGCACCGCTGGTCGTGATACCGGCGACCTCGATCTGCAGATAGTGACCCTCATCGAACGCCGCCGCCTGATAGCGTTCACTGCTTTCGGCGACCATGTGGTAAGCGGGCGAAGTGGTGTAGGACAGCACCATCGGCGCTTCACCCTTGGTGAACAGGCCATAGGCTTCGCTCCAGCCCGGCGTCACCGTCAGCACGCGGCCCTTGAGCTTGGCCCAAGCCTCGCCCGCCTTGTCGCCATAGACCGACTTGACCCACAAAAGCAGGCCCAGGCCGGGCGTCGATGTGCGTGGATCCTGAATGGCGATCTTCTGCTCGGGATCGCCTTCCACCAGTTCCTTCAAGCTCTTCGGCGGGGTCTTCAGTTTTTCGGTGTCGTAGATGACAGCGAAATAGCCATAGTCGTAAGGCACAAAGGTATCGTCGCTCCAGCCGCCAGGTACGTTGGTTTCGCCAGCGACGCCATGCGGCGCAAACAACCCCGTGGCCTTGGCCTCGGCAGTGAGATTGGTGTCGAGTCCAAGAACCACGTCGGCCTTGGTCGCTGCCCCCTCCAGCTTGACGCGGTTGAGAAGAGCAACGCCATCGGCGACCGAAACGAAATCAATTTCGCAGCCGCATTCGGCTTCGAAATTCTTCTTCACCTGCGGGCCGGGGCCCCATTCCGCGGTGAAGCTTTCATAGGTGTATACCGTCAGCTTGTCCTTGGCCGAAGCAGGAACAATCAGGCCAAGCGTGGTGGCTGTGAGAAAAGATAAAAGCACTGTGCGCATCGGCGCCTCCTTCATTCAAACAAACAAGGGAATTGAGGCGCCGGGAGTTCCCGAAAGCATCTAATCCCTCCGCCGGTACAAACCGGATCAGGTTCAGCGGGTTGGCATTTGCCTCTCAGCCGGTCCGCATGACGCGTCCGGCACCCCGTTAGAGCGTTTCGACACATAGTCCCGGAAGATCGGCCTTGCAAGAGTGAGCTTGCCGGCGTCGGACTTCCGTTCTGCAATGGGGGCTGCTAAGGGCCTCGCCCATGAGCAAATTCACCATCCTGCTGGGCGGCGACCTCGTCCGAACTCCAGTGCTCGATGATCAGGTCGCGGGAACGCGCGTCATCGCCGCCGATTCGGGTATCCGGCATGCCGAGTTGCTCGAACTGACGCCGGAGCTTTGGGTCGGGGATTTCGATTCGGTGCCTGACGACCTTCCGCACCGTCTGCGGTCAGTGCCGAAGCAGAAGTTTCCCGCTGAAAAAGACAAGACCGACGGTGAGTTGGCAATCGACATTGCGAGAGAGAAAGGTGCCAGCGAGTTGATCCTTGCCGGTGCCTTCGGCGGACTGCGTGCCGACCATGCATTCCTGCACTTGGCGCTGGCTGTGCGCCTCGCGCAAGGCGGCGTCTCGGTCTTGTTGACCAGCGGCGCACAGGAAGGTGTGCCACTGCTCAACCGGTCGATGCATTTCGACTATGCCGAAGGCACCATGTTCTCGATCCTCGGCTTTTCCGATCTGGACGGGCTGACGGTCGAAGGCGCCAGCTGGCCGCTCCGGAACGTCAAGGTGCCGTTCGGCTCGTCGCTTACGATCTCCAACGTGGTCGCCGGAAAATTGCGTATCGAACTCGCCAGCGGTCGGGCACTGCTCGTTGCCCATCCTTTCCCGATTTCCGGAACCTGACATGGCCCCGCCGCTCCTCAATCTCACTGGCATTAAGCTGACCTTTGGCGGCACGCCGTTGCTCGACGGGGCAGAGCTGACCGTCACCGCAGGCGACAAGATAGCCCTGGTCGGCCGCAACGGCTCCGGCAAGTCCACGCTCTTGAAGATCGCAGCCGGGCTGATCGAAGCGCAGGACGGCGAAGTATTCCGCCAGCCTTCGGCAACGATCCGCTACTTGCCCCAGGTGCCGGATATGGACGGTTTCGCCAGCGTGCGCGCCTATGTCGAGGCGGGCCTTGCTCCCGCCGACGATCCACATCGCGCTACCTACCTGATGGAGCATCTTGGGTTGAGCGGAGACGAAAGACCCGACGAGCTTTCGGGCGGAGAAGCCCGCCGCGCGGCTCTTGCCCGCGTCATGGCCCCGGAACCCGACATCCTCCTGCTCGACGAACCGACCAACCACCTCGACCTGCAAGTCATCGAATGGCTGGAAGACGAGCTTGCCCGCACATCTTCGGCCTTGATCGTCATCTCGCACGACCGCCGCTTCCTCGAACGCGTTTCCCGCGCCACCGTCTGGCTGGATCGCGGCCAGACCCGCCGGCTGGACAGGGGCTTTGGCCATTTCGAGGAATGGCGCGACAAGGTTCTGGAGGAAGAAGAGCGCGAGCAGCACAAGCTTGGCCGCCAGATCGTTCGCGAGGAGCATTGGCTGCGCTACGGCGTCACCGCACGCCGCAAGCGCAACATGCGCAGGCTGGGCGAACTCCAGACCATGCGGCAGCGCTTTCGCGGCCACAAGGGTGCCGAGGGCACCGCGACCATGGTGGCAAGCGACGCGGCCGAATCCGGCAAGCTGGTCGTCGAAGCCAAGGGAATCGGCAAGAGCTTCGGCGACCTCATCATCGTCAAGGATTTCTCCACCCGTATCCAGAGAGGCGATCGCATCGGCCTCGTCGGCCCCAACGGTGCGGGCAAGACGACGCTATTGAAAATGCTGACCGGGGAACTCGCACCGGATACCGGCACCATCCGCCTCGGCGTCAATCTCGAGATCGCCACGCTTGACCAGAAGCGCGAGGCGGTCGAGCCGAATGAGACGCTGACCCACTATCTGACCGACGGTCGCGGCGAGAACCTCGTCATCAACGGCGAACAGCGCCACGTCGTTTCCTACATGAAAGACTTTCTCTTCAAGCCGGAGCAGGCGCGTACTCCCGTGCGTGAACTCTCCGGCGGGGAGCGGGCAAGGCTGCTGTTGGCGCGCGTTCTCGCCCGCCCGGCCAATCTGCTGGTACTCGACGAACCGACCAACGACCTTGACATGGAAACACTGGAGTTGCTGCAGGAACTGGTCGCCGGTTTCGCCGGCACGGTCATTCTGGTCAGCCACGACCGCGACTTCCTCGACCGCACAGTAACGAGCACCATCGCCCCTGAAGGCAACGGCCGCTGGATCGAATATGCCGGCGGCTATTCCGACATGCTGGCGCAGCGGGGCGGCACAAGGCTTGATGACCGAAAACTACGCGCACGCACTGCCGTCGAAGACGCGCCCCCTGGCGAGAAAATCCCACCGGCGACAGTCAAGTCACCTGCTACCAAACTATCGTTCAAGCAGAAATTCGCGCTGGAGAACCTGCCAACGAAGATGGCGGCCGTTTCGTCATCGATCGCGACACTTGAAAACAATATTGCCGATCCAGCCTTCTATGAACGCGACCCCAAGGGCTTCCAGAAGACCATCGCCGCACTCGACAAGGAGCGTGCCACGCTTACCGCCCTTGAGGAGGAATGGCTGGAGCTGGAAATGCTGCGCGAGGAACTGGAAGGCTAGAGCATTTTGCAGTCAGAAGGAATCGTCTGATGTTGCACAAATGCGGCTAAAGGAACTGAGCCTGAGCAGCGAGATGTGCGTTCCTCAGAACGCCCGCTGCTTTGGATCCCTATAGGCAAGCCTCGCAGATTGCATTGATATGGCGGCAATCCGTGCCGCAGCAGCCACCCAGAACAGAAATATGTTTGTAGCGGTCGCGCATGGCACGGTAACGACGGCCAAGATCGGCCGGATCGCCGGGGTCGAGCTCCGTTGCCTCATCGAGTTCCGCATGGCTCTTTGTCGAGGCGTTCGCCCGCACCCCGCGAATGCGTTTCATCCAGCGCGCGCTATCTCCCAGAACCTCTTCGAAATGGCTCGGGTGAGCGCAGTTGATCATGAAATAGGCCGGCGCACCGTCGGTCTCGTCATCGACCAGTTCGATCGCCTCCTGCAGGCTCTCCCCCGAGGGAAGACGGCCATCGGTTTCGACGGTGAATGAAATTACCGAAGGCAAGCCAACGCTCATCGCCGCGCAGGCGACGCCGACAGCTTCGTTGGTGTAGTTCATGGTGACCGCGCTTACCATGTCGGCTCCTGCGGCACGAAAGGCCGAGACCTGATCGCGGTGATAGTCCTCCGCCTGGCAAATCGTCATCAGCGCGTCGGGACGGTAACCATCGCCGCGGGGGCCAATGACGCCGTTCACCAGAACCGCCATGCCCCGCGCCACATAGGGTTCAGCGAGCGCCCGCGCGTTTGCGACGGCACGGCCGTTGATACTCGCGAGCGCCTCGCGCGGATAGCCAAGCTTCTCACCCCAATCGAGATTGGCTCGCCATGTCGGCGTATCCAGTACGAAGCCCACGCCGTTTCGTTCGGCGATATCCAGATATTGTCGGAAATAGTCATCGAGCCGCGCCAGGCCGGATGCATCGTCAAGCAACGGGAATGCCGCAAAGCCTGGCAATTCGACACCGTCGAGAAAAATCAGCGAGGTCTCCAATCCGCCGTCCATCAGCAGAACGGTTTCACCCAATTCCCTTGGATCGACCTTTGCGGCCCACATGCAGTGTGCTCCGACAGCTCAAAGGCATCGAACCAGCAGCAGGGGAAATTTCAAACCGGCCGATGCGAGACAGCGAGACGCGAACAGGAAACCCCACTCGTGAATCTCCCGGTTCGCCGGGCGATATTAGCATATGCTGTTGCAACTGCCACAGCGCATGCTGCGAGCCGGCTTCAACCCGCCGATTTGGCCTGCCAAGCCTTCAGCGCTTCGTCGAACACCTTGTCGCCCGGAATGCCTTTTTCCATCGTCAACAGTGCCCGGCGTCCCGACTTGTAGATCACCGGAACGTCAATCCATTCCTGGTTCCGCAGCAGCGTCATATTCGCGTTTTCGTCGGCTGCGGTATCATTGAGTGCGACGAGGAAATAGCCGTCGGCGATCTTGGCCGGAATACCTATCAACGGGCTGCCTGCATCCTGCTCCGCCGTCTTCAAGGCGATACGCAACACGTTCTCGATGCCGCCGCCTTCGAAACCATCAGGCGTCAGGAAGATCATCTCCACGATATGGCTGGCCGGCAACGTCTGATCAGCATTGCGGCGGATGGTCAGGCGTAGCTGCACATCCTTGCCCGGAATGGTGGCCTCGCCCCGGATTGCGGGCTCAGGCGGCGCATCGCCTCCAGGCGATTCCTGGACCAGCGACCAGACGATGTTGCCGGGTTCCGCGGAACCTTGCGCAACGCTGGTACGCTCCTCATAGAAAATTGCCTTTTGCCCAACCGGCACCGCAGCCTGCGTTTCGGGCGCAGCGGGCGGCGTCTGTTCGCTGGCGGCAGGTGCCGTTGCGGTGTTGTCAGCGGGCGCGGGCGTAGGCGCCACGGCCGGTGGAGGCGTGGTCAAAGCAACGACGGAGGTGCCTTCACCCACACCACTTTCACCGGCAGCCGGTCCGGGATCGGTCTCGTTGCCATCCGGCATCAGGCGCTGTGTAAACTTCGCCGTGTCGCCACTGTCGGCCCCGCTTGCCGGGGCTGCGGCCGGTGCCGGCGCAGCGGCAGGCTCGGTAGCGGCGGTTTCAGTGCCAGCAGTCGGCGCGACCTTCACCGGCTTGACCACAACCGGCTTCGGCTCGTCGGTGGACGCGAACATGCCCTGGAAGGCATCCTTGTTCAGCCAAACGCCATAAGCGCCGCCGGCGACCACCAGCGCGGCAATAGCCGCAGCGATCAAGCCCTTGTAGCTGCGCTTGCTGTCCGGTTCATCGACATTGGCAAATACATCGCCACGCCAGCCCGCCTCCCTTTCGAACTCATCTCCTGCCGGATAGACCGGCCCACCTTCGGCGGGCGCGAACTCGGGCGGCGCAGGCTCGGTCCATACCGCCTGGTCCGCATTGCGCCACGAGGGGTCCGGCTTGGCTTCGAGATTGGGCGACGAGGTTTCGGCCTTGGCAGTTGGCCGCACGTGAGTGGACTGGTTCTTGTTCTTGTCGATCGAAGAGAAGATGTCGTCGAGTTCGGCCAGCGGGTCCACCTCTGCGGCGACAGGCGCCGCATAGCCGCTCTCCACCGTGGCAATGGCATCTTCAAGTGCACGCTTCTGACGCTCGGCCACCGCAGCAGGTGGTGCAGGCTGGATCGCCGCCAGCTTGGCCGCAACTGTCGAGCGCGCCTTGTCATAGACCTTCGCGCGCATCTGCGGCGTGGTTTCGCCGAGACCGTCGATCGTCTTCTTCAGAACCGCAACGAAATCTGCCATGCTTCAGTTGACCTGTTATTTGCCAGCCGCCCAATCGGGTCCTTGGTCGGCGGATCGGGATAGTTAGTCTTGAAACGGATCGGTCACAAGTATCGTGTCATCCCGCTCCGGGCTGGTTGAAAGCAGCGCTACCGGCGCGCCGATCAATTCCTCGATGTGGCGCACATACTTGACCGCCTGCGCCGGCAAATCCGCCCAGCTTCTGGCCCCAGCCGTGGTTTCCTGCCAGCCCTCGAGCGTTTCGTACACCGGCTCGACCCGGGCCTGCGCGCCTTGGCTCGCAGGCAGGTAGTCGATCAATTCGCCGTCCAGCATATAGCCGGTACAAACCTTGATCTCGGGCAGTCCGTCGAGCACGTCCAGCTTGGTCAGTGCAATGCCCTTGATGCCGTTGACGGCAACCGCCTGGCGCACCAGCACCGCATCGAACCAGCCGCAGCGCCGCTTGCGCCCCGTGACCACTCCGAACTCGTGCCCCTTGGTGCCGAGGAACTCCCCGATCTCGTTCTTCTGCTCGGTCGGAAAAGGCCCTTCGCCAACTCTGGTCGTATAAGCCTTGGTAATGCCCAACACATAGCTCAGCGCCCCAGGTCCGACGCCGGAACCGGCCGAGGCTTGCCCGGCAACCGTATTGGATGAGGTTACGAACGGATAGGTGCCATGATCGATGTCGAGCAGCGTACCTTGCGCTCCCTCGAACAGGATGCGCTCGCCGCCGCGGCGGCGATCGTCGAGTATCTTCCAGACCCGATCCATGTAAGGCAGGATCTCTCCAGCGACGGAGGTAAGCTCCTGCAGGATCACGTCATGCGCCACTTCGCCGTGGCCGAGGCCGCGCCGCAAGGCATTGTGGTGCGTCAACAGTCTGTCGACCTTCGCGGGAAGCGTGTCCAAATCCGCCAAATCCATCACCCTGATCGCGCGGCGGCCAACCTTGTCCTCGTAGGCAGGGCCGATACCGCGCCGGGTCGTACCAATCTTCGTTCCGGAATTGGACGCGGCATCTTCACGAAATCCGTCCAACTCGCGGTGCAGGGAGAGGATAAGCGCGGTGTTTTCGGCTATTTTCAGGCGCTCGGGCACAACCTCCACGCCTTGGGCCTTGAGTTTGGACACCTCGGCCACGAAGGCATGCGGGTCGAAGACGACGCCGTTGCCGATGATCGACAGCTTGCCCTTGCGCACTACGCCCGATGGCAAGAGCGAGAGCTTGTAGACATTGCCGTCGACAACCAGCGTATGGCCGGCATTGTGGCCACCCTGGAAACGAACCACGACATCGGCGCGCTCCGACAGCCAGTCGACGATCTTGCCCTTGCCTTCGTCGCCCCACTGAGAGCCGACGACCACCACATTGGCCATATTTTCTTCCCTTCAGTTCGGGTCGAGCAGAACAGAGGACCCGCAAAATGACAGGCCTCTATAACGTCAAGCAAACGCCGATGCGACCATTCTTTGCCGCTCGCAAGCATCCCGAACACAACAATTTTCGCCCTTCGCATCATTTACTTGTCCAGCAAGTGACATTAGGCCCGGCATCAATGTGAAATGCCGAATGTTGCCATGTTTCGAAATGCCTATTTTCTCCTGCTTTTGACCACGCTGTTTTGGGCAGGGAATGCAGTTGCCGGCAAGATGGCAGTTGGGCACGTCTCGCCCATGATCCTGACCGCGGCGCGCTGGAGCTTCACGGTCATTCTGCTGGCATTCGTGGGCTGGCGTCATCTCGTTGCAGACTGGGTCGTGATCCGCAATCGCTCCTGGTTTCTTCTTATTGCCGGCACGCTGGGTTTCACCCTGTTCAGCGTCGCGATGTACTGCGCATTGCTCTACACCTCCGCAACCAATGTCAGCATCGAACAGGGCGGCATTCCGCTGGTCGTGTTCGTCACGTCCTTCCTTCTGTTCAGGACCCGAACGACAAAAGGTCAGATAGTCGGCTTCGCCCTTTCCTTCTTCGGCGTCATCGTTGCGGCCACGCATGGCGAGGTCGAGCGCCTCATTCACCTTGAAATGAACTTCGGCGACGCACTGATGCTTGTCGCGATCACCACCCAGGGCATCTACACCGTCGTCTTGCGCCGCAAGCCACAGGTACACTGGATAACGCTGATGGTCGGTCTATGCGTTGGCGCTTCGCTGAGCTCGGTGCCCTTCGTGGCGGCCGAAGCTGCCATTGGCGCCACGATCCTTCCCGACGCCAAAGGCTGGGCAATCATCGCCTATGTGGTCCTGTTTCCGTCCCTGATCGCACAAGCCACGTACATTCGCGGCGTCGAACTGATCGGCGCCAACCGTGCCGGCCTGTTCATCAACTTCCTGCCGCTATGGGGCGCGCTGCTGGCGGTCCTGCTTCTCGGCGAAGCATTTCAATTCTACCACGCGGTAGCATTGGTTCTGGTGCTTGGCGGCGTGCTGATCGCCGAACATAGCGGCCGCAAGTTCGCAGCTCTGACTTGAAACTAGGCGCCGAATCCCATGCGCTTCAGCCAGGCTTTGCCGGCACCACGGTCGCGCACGATCGGCAGCGGATCTTCCGCATCGAGCCTTGAGCAAATGCGGTAGACCTCAAGCGTCTCCGCATCCATTTCACCGCGCTTGAAAAAATACATCGCCGCAGCATAGCGCGAGCGGCCCGACCATGGCTCGCCAAGCGGGGTGTTGACCAGCGCCCACTGCTCATCTGCTTCATCATCCGGAGGCTTGCCGGCTTCGTCGCCCATGTCAAAAATCCGCCGGAGGGTTGGCGGTGCGACGGTCAAGCTTGATGAAGGGCCGCTGCACGACCTTCGCCCGCTTCATCAGCTTCTGATACTGCAATTCGCGCATGGCGTAGATTTCGACCCAGAGATCGTCGGTTATCGTATCCCCGAAAGGTCTTTCGAGCGATGCCAGCGCGATGTTTTTCTTGGCCATGGGCGACCATAGCGCGGCACTGACGAGCCCAACCTCCTTGTGCTTCTTGTGGTAGACGATGGCATGCTCGGCCGGCACGTTGCCCTCGATCTCCAGCCCGACAAGCACATGCCGCAACTTGCCCCGCGCCCTCGCCTCGAGGATAGCCCGACGGCCGTTGAAATGGCCCTTTGTCGCATCGACCATGAAGCCAAGGCCTATTTCGTCAGGCATGCGCAGCCGATTGGCGCGAATGGCGTGCTCGGAGGTCACGAAATCGGCGTTGGCGACAATCAGCCCGGCTTCGGTTCGGGCCCTGTTCAGTGCCGTATAGCCAATGGCGCGGATACCACGAAGCTCCCCGGCCTTGAACAGCCGATCCCACAGGCTGAGCGCCAAATCCCTATCAACGAACAGCTCATAGCCGAGATCACCGGTAAATCCTGTGCGCGAAATCACCACCTTGCCGCCTTCGTGATCGAATTCGGCAAGATCGAAAACCTTAAGCTTTTCGACGCCGGCAAAACCTGCCTCGCGAAGCACGGCAAAGGATGTCGGTCCTTGCAGCGCCAGACCTGCAACCTGCTCCGTCTCCTCGTCGACCGAAACCTCAAATCCAACCGCGCTGTCGAGCAACCAGGGCAGATGGCGTTCCTGACAACACAGGCGGAACCTGTCCGCGGAGAGGCGAAACAGCGTCCCGTCGTCCAGGACAAAACCTTCGTCGTCGCACCATGCGGTGTAGTGCACCCTGCCCGGCTTCAGCTTCGACACGTCGCGCAACGTCAAGCGGTTGAGGAACGCTTCGGCGTCCGGTCCCTCGACCCGGTATTTGGTCATCGGCGAAATATCGAACATCGCCGCCTGACTGCGGATGGCGAAGTATTCGAGCTCCTCATCCCAAAGCGAATGCGGTGCCCGGTACCCTGCCCAGCTATACCAGTCGTCGGTCCTCGACAGTTCCGCAAGCCTTGGCTGGAACGGCGTATCGATCCGCCAGGTGCTGAATTGGCCCTGCGCAGCGCGGCGAAGCGCAACCTTGTCAGCTACCGTATCCATCACGCCTCCTTCCGCCTCTGCAATATCCGCCGGGCGGCATTCAGCCCCGGCGCCCCGGAGACACCGCCACCGGGGTGAGAACCGGCAGAGGCAAGATAAAGGCCTGCGATCGGCGTATCGTAGCCCGACCAGCCAGCGACCGGCCGCGAAACCAGCATCTGGTCGGCCTGCAACTCACCATGATGCCAATGGCCACCGCGCATGTGATACCGGGCTTCGATATCAGCCGGCGTAAGAAGCTCGGCATCGCGTACCGTCTTGCCGATACCCGGAGCATAGGCCTCAAGCTGCGCCATGATAGCAGCCTGGAACTTCGCCCTGCCGGTCTGCCAACCCTCCTTCAGCGCATAGGGCGCGTACTGGACGACCGCCGAAAGCACGCACGCGCCATCGGGTGCAAGCGACGCATCGGAAAGCGACGGCAAGGTGATCTCCATGACCGGTTCAGGCGAAAACTCGCCATACTTCGATGGATTGAAGGCGCGTTCGACATGGTTCGTGGAAGGCGCGATGACAAGGCGGCCCTTGTGTCCGGCTGCATCCAGACCTGCGAAGGCAGGCGGCGCGTCAAGCGCGAGATGGAGCTTGGCCGTATCGCCCTTCATGCGGATGTTGCTCACCTTGCGCACGAAACCGGTGTCGAGGTCACGCGGTCCAACCAGATCGAGGAAGGTCGTTGCCGGGTCCGTCGCCGAGATGACGGTGGCGGCACCTATCTCCTCGCCTGTCTTGAGCACAACGCCGGTTGTACGGCTGTTCTCGACAAGGATGCGCCCAACCGGGGCACCTGCGCGCAGCGTCACGCCAGCCTTGGCAGCCGCCGCTCCGATCGCCGATACCACCGCGCCCATGCCGCCTTCAGGCAAAAGCTGCGCCCCGGCTTCGCCCGCAATCTCACCCGCAAGGCGATAGTACAAGCCGAGCAGCGACGTCGGCGAGCGCGGACCGAGATGCGCTCCGAGCACGGCATCGAAGGCAAGCAGGCCTTTCAGCCGGTCATCCGTCAGTTGCTCGTCAAGCAGATCCGCCACGTTCATCAGAAGCACGCGCAGGAAGTCGCGCATGTCTTCCTTGCCGAGACGCTTCAAGGCCAATGCCATCTGGCCAAGCGCCGCGGTTTCGCCAAGAGACAGGCCGCCGAGATCGGGTGGGCGGCGCGACAGAAATGGCTTCAGAATGTCCGCATAGCGAAGCAACTGGGCTCGCATCCCACGCCATGCAGCTTGTTCCGTAACGCTGGCACCCGTCAGGCTCTCGCCATACGCCCCTTGCAGGATAAGCGGCGAGCCTTCCTTCACAAGCGCGACTGAGGGAATGAAGGCGGCCCGCTTCAGGCGCAGGCCATGCCGTTCAAGGTCCAGTTCCTTGACCACGTCCGGATGAAGCCGGTTCAAGACATGCGCAAGCGAGGACGTCCGGAAGCCGGGTGCGAACTCTTCCGTGCGGGCAGCGCCCCCAACCTCGGCCGCAGCCTCCAGCACCAGCACCTTGCGACCGCTCTTTCCAAGCAGTGCTGCCGCAACCAGGCCGTTGTGGCCACCGCCAACGACGATGCAATCAAATGATGTCATGGGCCGGGCTCATGTGAAGGCGGGGCTTGGCGAGATCGCGAAGAATTTCGGCAGCAGCGTTACGGCCGGGTGCGCCCATCACGCCGCCGCCGGGGTGGGTGGACGAACCGCAGATATAGAGCCCGTCGATGGGCGAACGGTATTGCGCATAGCCCGGCACCGGACGGTTGAACAGCAACTGGTCGAAGGTGAGTTCGCCCTGGAAGATGTTGCCCTCCGTAAGCCCGACCTCCGCTTCCAGTTCGCGCGGCGTGCGCACCTCCATGTGAACGATGCGGTCGCGGAAACCGGGCGAGTAGTCGGCGATCTGCGAAATCACCGATTCGGCAAAGCCGTCGCGGTCGGCGTCGGTCCAATCGCGCCCCTCTATCTTTGGCGGCGCGTACTGCACAAAGCAGCTCATGAAGTGCTTGCCCGGCGCAGTCATGGTCGGGTCGAGCGTGGTCGGGATCATCATGTCGAGGAATGGATCGGCGGACCACCGCCCGGCCTTCCAATCGTCATATGCGCGTTCCATGCGCTCGACCGTATCGGTGAAATGAAGATCGCCGCGGTAGCAGGGTGAATTCTTGGGCAATGCCGGAAATTCCGGCAACGAATCCAGCGCGATGTTGACCTTGCCCGACGAGCCGCGGATCTTGAAGTTGCGCACCCGCCGCAGGAAGACATCCGGCAGGTCCTTGTCCTCGACCAGTTTCAGGAAGGTCCGCTTTACGTCCGCATTGGAGACGACAAGCTTGCCGTAGATCTCCTCGCCGCCAGCAAGAACGATGCCCTTTGCCTTGCCGCCCTTGACCAGCACGCGCTCGACCTCTGCGCCCGTCCTGATCGTGCCGCCCGAAGCCTCAAAGGAAGCGGCCAGCGCCTTTGTTACGGCGCCCATGCCGCCACGCGCATAACCCCAGGCGCCGACAGAACCGTCTACCTCGCCCATGTAGTGATGCAGAAGCACATAGGCGGTGCCGGGAGACATCGGCCCGAGCGCGGTCCCGATGATGCCGGATATGGCGAAGTTCGCCTTGATGACATCGGTCTCGAAATATTCATCGAGGAAATCCGAGATCGACATCGTCCAGAAACGCAGCATCAGCGATATTTCTGCGGCGGAAAGTTCGCCGAACTTCCTAGCGAGATAGACAAGTTCGCCAAGGTCACGCGGCTTGAGACTGGTCGGATCTGGCGCCGTGCGCATCAGCAACGGCTGGATGAAGCGGCACTGCCGCGTCACGTCGCGGGCATAGCGGTCATAGGCCTCGGCATCGCGCTTGGAGAAACGGGCGAATTCGCGCCTGTGCGCATCATGGTCGCGATAATTGGCGAGATAGTCGCCGTCGCGGGTCAGCACCGCCCCGCCTTCATAGGAAATGACCTGCAGGCCGAAGCGCGGCAGCTCCAGGTCGCGCATGATCTCCGGGCGAAACAGCGAGCAGACATAGGAACAGTTTGAATAGGCAAAGCCGGGCGTCAGTTCCCGGCTGGTAGCGGCCCCACCCACCCAGCCATTCTTTTCGACCACGAGGACGTCAAGGCCGGCGCGCCGCAGATAGCAGGCATTGACCAGCCCGTTATGGCCGCCCCCAATGATAATCGCGTCCCAACTCTTCATTCCAGCGACCTTCTGCTCGCGTGATCTGGCCCTGATTTACCCAAATTTGCCACGATCACCCCATTTTTGTCCAGCCATATTGAATGAATGTTCAACAAATGAGGTTGCGTTTTGCCGGGAATGCGCTAGCTTTCTTTTCGTCTCAGGGACTTGAAAATCTGTGATCCGATGATCGAGACGGCAACGGCAGAACCAGAATATGACGACAGCGCCATCCGCTTTCTGGAGGCTCTGTGGGGTGAAGGATACCTGTCCCCCGGCGGGCCGGACGAAGTCGACCGGGTCGTTGATGGCCTGGACCTCAAAAGCAAGACGCTTCTCGATGTGGGGTGCGGCGCCGGCGGCGTCACCTTGCATCTCCTTGAAGCGCATGGCCTTTCCGCAGCTACCGGCTTCGATGTCGAGTTGCCGGTCATAGAAGCCGCTCGCCGTCACAGTGTCGAACGCAACCTGTCCGACCGCGCCAGCTTCGTGCAGGCCGCACCCGGCCGTCTACCCTTTGCCGACAATTCGTTCGACATCGTCTTTTCCAAGGATGCCTTGCTGCACGTGCCTGACAAGGACGCACTGTTTGCCGACATTTTCCGGGTCTTGAAGCCGGGCGGTGTGTTTGCCGCGTCGAACTGGATGATCTCGCATGACGGCGAACCGTCGCCCGAGATGAAGGCCTATATCGCCGCCGAAGGGCTATCCTTCGCCATGGCCTCGCCCGCGCGCTATTCGGAGGCGATGCGGCTGGCCGGCTTCACCGACATCGAGACGCGCGATCGAAACCCCTGGTATCGCGAGGTGGCCAGAACCGAACTGGCGCGATTGAAGGGTCCCCTCTATGCGCGCGCGGCATCGGCTGTCGGCGCTGCCTATGTTGATAAGAACATCAAGACATGGGAAGCCATGCAGGTAGTGCTTGACAGCGGCGAGCACCGTCCCACTCATCTGCGAGGGCGAAAGCCCGGCAGGACAGGATAGCCGGAAATATGGAAGCGGCTCATCCGATGAAGACAGCGGCAGTGGAAGAAGATCTGGAAAGCCCGGCAGCGAAAGCCGAACCTGAAAGACGCGGCCGTAAAGCGTCCAAGGAAGTGCGCCGCCTTCAGCTGATCGAAGCCACCATCGATTCACTCGCCAAGCGCGGTTACTCCGATACAACAATGGCGGATGTTGCCGACGGTGCTGGCCTGTCGCGCGGCATCGTCAACTTCCATTTCGAGAGCAAGGAAAAACTGCTGATCGCGACCTTGCAGCATATGTACGACGAATATGGCGCTCACTGGCGCGCCGCGCTCACCAAGGCTGGTGACGATCCGGCGCGTCGCCTGCAGGCACTCGTTACCGCTGATTTCGACCGCGCCATCTGCAACAAGCGCAAGCTCGCCGCGTGGTGCGCCTTCTGGGGCGAAGCCAAGTCGAGGCCCACATACCAGGCCCTGAGCGGCGCGCGCGACCAGACTTACCAGGGCATTATCGTCGAGCTTTGCGCGAGCCTCAAGCAGCGGGCCGGCTACAGCTACGATGTGGAGGCGACAGCGCTCACTTTGAGCGCCCTGCTCGAAGGACTGTGGCTCAGGCTGATGATCGGCGCAGAAGGTGTCACGCGCGAAACCGCGCTTACCTCGGCCTATGATTTCCTGGCTTCGGTATTTCCGGATCACTATCCGCGGGAGGCGGCAGACCGGAAAACGGCATAACACCAAACAGAGGATGGAACGATGAAGACGATTTCCCGACGTTTGACGCTGGCTCTGGCGGGCTCTTTGGCCGCCTCGGTTGCCGCACTGGCGATAGCCGCAGACAACGAGCTTATTGTCTTCGACTGGTCAGGATATGAGGACCCTTCCTTCCATCAGAAATATCTCGACAAGAATGGCGATTCGCCGACATTCGCTTTCTTCGGCGATGAAGACGAAGCCTTCGAGAAGATCCGTTCAGGCTTCAAGGCCGATCTTGGCCATCCCTGCTCGCAAAGCGTCGTGAAATGGCGCGAGGCCGGTCTTCTGCAGCCGCTCGATACCTCGAAGATCACCGACTGGAACAGCCTGAACCCGGGCATCATGGCGATGAAGGATCTTGCCACGACAGCGGATGGCAAGGCCTGGTTCATGCCGTGGGACTGGGGCAACACGCTGGTGACCTACAACACCGAAAAGGTCGACGAAAAGGACGTCCAGTCGCTGAAGGCCTTTGCCGATCCGAAATTTGAAGGCCGCGTCTCGATCGGCGACAATGTCGACGACGCCTATGCACTCGCCAGCCTTGTCCTCGGCATCAAGGACTGGACCACGATGACCGACGACCAGTTCAAGCAGGCGTCCGAATTCCTGCGCAAAGTGCACAAGAACGTGCGGCTGTACTGGACGGATACAACCGATATCGTCCAGGCGCTGTCCGGCGGTGAAGTCGACCTTGCCTGGGCGTGGAATGATGCCGCGGTCCAGTCGATAGCGGCCGGCGCGCCGATCAAGTCGAAGAAGGACACCGACGAGGGCATTTCGACCTGGGTTTGCGGCTACGTCATGTTCAAGGATGCGCCCGGCAACACCGACAAGGCCTATGACTACCTCAACGCAATCAACGATCCCGAAGTGGCAAAGGTGCTGGTCGGCGATTGGGGCTACGGCCAGGCGAACGCCAAGGGTATGGAAGCTGTCGATCCCCAGGTACTGAAGGAAAAGGGTTACGACGACGTCGGAAAATTCGTCGACAAGACGCTTTTCCAGTCGCCTGTTCCGTCCGACCTCAAGCTGAAAATGATTGCTGAGTTCGAGAAGATCAAGGCCGGCTACTAAGAAGTAGCTGCTAGAACTGCCAGCCGGCCGGCGTACTGCCGGCCGGCATTTTCAAACTGGTTTCAATCGGCCAGCGCCACCAAAGCCTCTGGATCGTAAGCCAAGCGGATCGACGAACCGACCGGAATATCGTCAGCACCGAAATCGTTGGTTTCAGTTACCGACAGCGGCTTTTCAAGGCCGGGTATCTCGACGATCAGGTGCGTGATCTCGCCAAAATAGTGGCGCTCCACCACTTTGCCGGAAACTTCGAATTTCGCGCTCGAGTCATCCCAGAGCACACGCAGCCGTTCAGGCCGGATGCCGAGCGTCGCGCCGCTCCCGTTGCGAACAAAAGCCTTGGGCTTGTCGGTCTTGATCCGGCCGAAGCCGAGCGTGTCGACCAGCAAGGATGCGTTCTGCTCTTCGACGATTTCGGCCTTGACGAAATTCATGCCGCCGAGGAAGTCTGCTACCTGACGATTGACCGGGCGTTGGTAGATTTCCTTCGGCGACGCGACTTGCGCAATACGCCCACCGAACATCACGGCGATACGGTCCGACATCGCCAGCGCCTCGTACTGGTCGTGCGTCACCAAGACGAAGGTGATGCCCACCGCCTGCTGCAATCGCCTCAATTCAACCTGCATCTGCTCGCGCAGCTTCTTGTCCAGCGCCGACAGCGGCTCGTCCAGCAAAAGCACCTTCGGACGCATAACGAGGGCGCGCGCCAAAGCCACGCGCTGCCGCTGGCCCCCGGAAAGCTCGGTTGCGCCGCGCTTGCCGAGACCGTTCAGCGAAACCTGCCCCAGGGCTTCCTCTACCCGCCGCTTTTCCTCCGCGGAATCCAGCCTAAACCGCTTCAGCCCATAGGCGACGTTCTGCTCGACATTGAGGTGCGGGAAGATGGCGTAGCTCTGGAACACCATGTTGGTCGGCCGCCGGTTGGCCGGGATGCCCTCCATCGCCTGCCCATCGACGGCGATGGTTCCGGTGGTCGGGTTGTCGAAGCCCGCGATCATGCGAAGCAACGTGGTCTTGCCGCAACCGGAGGGTCCGAGCAGCGAGAAGAATTCGCCTTCCCTGATGACGAGATTGGCGTCGTCCAGCGCCTTGAAGGCTCCATAGCTGCGGGTGACATTGGTGATCTCGATCATGGGCCGATCGGCTACGGGGCGTTCAGGCATAAAGGCCTCCCTCATTGCTGGTCCGGCGCGCGGCGCGGCGGCGCAGGATCTCGGCGATCGACAACATGACAAAGGACAGAACAAGGAGCAGCGTGCCAAGCGCCAGCACGCCGGGCAGCTTGGCAGCAAACCGCAACTGTCCCCAGATATAGATCGGCAGCGTTGCCTCTGTTCCAGTGAGGAAGAAGGCGATGATGAACTCGTCCAGCGAGATGGTGAAGGAAACCAGCAGGCTGGAGATGATGGCGGGCATCACCATCGGCAATGTCACGCGGCGAAACGTTCCAAAGGCGCTTTCACCCAGGTCGGCGGAAGCTTCCTCGAGACTGCGGTCGAACCCTTCGAAACCGGAAATCAGCACCGTCATCGAATAGGGAATGCAGATCAATACATGGCCGAGCACGACGGTGAACAGCGAAAGGCTGAGGCCCAGTTGCAGCATGACCAGAAGCATCGAAATGGCGACGATGATCTCCGGCAGCACCAGCGGCGCCATGATCAGCCCGTTGATCGAGCGGCGGCCCGGAAACCGGTAACGGGTTATGGCGCGCGCGGCGAGGATGCCGAGTGTAGTGGCGAGGACAGAGGCAGAAATGCCGACGATGAGACTGTTCCACGCAGCATCTAGCAATGCCGGCGTGTGCGGCAACTGCTCGTACCATTTCAGCGTATAGCCGGAGAGGGGAAATTTTGGTGTCGCCGCGGTGTTGACGGAAAAGATCGGTAGGAAAATTACCGGCAGATAAAGGAACCCGACATAGATGGCTGCGTAAGCGCCAAGCCAGGACCGGCCGGGTAGAAAGCGCTTCAACCCGCTCATCGCGCCATCCTCGCTGCCGAGCGGATGATGAAGACGCTGGCCAGCGCCATCATCGTGACGATGACCATCGTAGTGACCGAGAGCGCGGCACCTAGCGGCCAGTTGGCGGCCTTGCCGAATTGAACCTGGATGGCATTGGCGATCATCACCCCATCCTTGCCGCCGACCAGCTTCGGCGTCACATAGTCGCCGACGGTCGGGATCATGACGATGAGCAATGCCGCGATCACGCCAGGAATGGAAAGAGGCAGCGTAACACGCAGGAACGAGCGCAGCGGACCGTCGCCGAGGTCGGTCGCGGCCTCGACCAGCGTACGATCGACCTTTTCCAGCGAAACGAAAATCGGCAGGATGGCGAAGGCCGCCCATGCATGGGTCAGCGTGATGATGACGGCGCTCGAATTGTAGAGCAGCGCCGTCGACGGTTCATCGATGATGCCAAGCCCCATCAGGCCGGAATTGAGCACGCCATTGTAGCCAAGGATCACCTTCCAGGCCATCACGCGCAACAGGTAGCTGGTCCAGAACGGGATGGTGATGAGGAACAGCCACAAACCCTTGTGGCGGCCGCCATGGAACGAGATGAAGTAGGCAATGGGATAGGCAAACACCACAGTCAGGAAGCTCACCGTCAGCGAGATGTAGAGCGATCGCCACAACAGGTCGCGGTAGATCGGCTCCGTCAGCGCAATGCGGTAATTCTCCAGCGTAAAGGTGCGGTCGATCGTGAGGTAATGCTGCGTCCAGAACGAATGCGCGATGACGACGATGATCGGCGCCAGCAGAAAAACCACCGCGTAGAGAAAGGTCGGGCTGATCAGCCCAAGACCTTGAACTGCTTCCGATTGCAGAAGAGCATCGCGGCGGGCTCGTTTCGATCCGAGCCTTGGGCTGTCTTCCACAGCCGCCGTCACGGCAAAACCCCGCAAAGGGCTTCGGGTGCGTATGCAGTCGCCGGCCTAGACTTGCCTGACATGCTGCCATCCCATTGGTCATGCGGTCGCCCGTTCTGCGTGAGCTTGCCCGCTGTCATCCAATCATGAGCGCATCCGACGATTGAAATCAAGCGCTATTTCTGCCATATTGATTGAACGGACATTCAAAATGAAGTGATGGTAAGGCCCAAACCGGCGGTAAGCCGGGCGGGACCGAAAGCGAGGCAGCAATGGCGGCATTACGCGACTTATCGATGGATCAGGCCGGTGGCAGCGAAGAACCGGAGGCCGTCGAGCAGGCGAAACGCCACCTTGTCCAGCCTTGGCCGTATGCCGGTTCCGTTGGCGAGGAAGCCCGCGCCCTGATCGGCGAAGGCGATGGCATCTACATCACCGATAGCACCGGCAAGAAGCTGATCGACGGCCCCGCCGGCATGTGGTGCATCAATATCGGCCATCGCCGCGAAGAACTGGCCCGCGTGATGTACGACCAGGCCATGCAGCTTTGCTACAACACGCCATGGTACACGATGAACGCGCCATCGGCCGAGCTTGCAGAGCGCATCGCGTCCCACGCACCCGGTGACCTCAATCATGTCTTCTACACCACCGGCGGCTCGTCGGCGGTGGAGACGGCACTACGCTTCATGCAATTCTATAACAACGTGCGCGGGCGACCGGAAAAGAAGCTGATCCTCAGCCGTGGCGGCGCCTATCATGGTTCCACCTACCTTTCGGCCTCGCTGAATGGACGGCCGCGTGACTGGGACTGGATGGACGGCGCCGACGAACTGGTCGTCAAGCTGACGTCGCCCGACCCGTTCCGCCGGCCAAAGGGCATGACGACGGATGCGTTCAGCGATTTCCTCGTGGACGAATTCAGGGCGACGGTAGCGCGCGTTGGAGCCGAACGCATCGGCGCTTTCGTCGGCGAACCAGTTCAGGCCTCAGGCGGCGTCATCATACCGCCAGACAACTATCTGCAACGCATCCGCGAGATCTGCCGCGCCAACGACATCCTCTATGTCTCGGACGAGGTGGTAACCGCCTTTGGCCGTCTCGGCCACGTCTTTGCTTCGGGAGATGTATTCGGCCTCGACCCCGACATGATAACTTTTGCCAAGGGCGTCACCTCCGGCTATTTCCCGCTCGGCGGCGTGGTGATTTCCGAACGCCTGCTTCAGGATTTGCGCCGCTCCAACCATCCCGATGCGCTATTCGGCCATGGCCTTACCTATACCAGTCATCCCATTGGCTGTGCGGTGGCGCTCAAGAACCTCGATATCCTCGAGGAGAGCGTTCTCGCTCATACCCGAAGCATCGCACCGTACTTTCAGGCTCAGTTGAAGACGCTGGAAGAGTTGCCGCTGGTGGGCGAAGTGCGCGGTCTCGGTCTGATGGGTTGTGTCGAATGCGTGGCCGACCGCGAAAGCAAGAATGCGCTGCAACTCGACAAGAATGTCGGAGCGCGCATCGACGCGCATTGCCACGAACTCGGCCTGCTGGTGCGGCCGCTGATCAACATGTGCGTGATGTCGCCGCCGTTGACCATCACCCGCGAGCAGATCGACGACATGGTGGCGATCCTGCGCGAAGGCATTTCGCGCACCATGGACGACCTGCGCAAGGAAGGCGTCTGGCAGGGCTGAACCGTTTTAGTCGGCTCAGCCACCTCCCTGTTCATGGCGCAAGGTGGCGATAAAGCGTCTGGTACGTTCGCGCTGCGGATTGGCGAACAGTCTTGTCGCCTGCCCGCTTTCCACCACGACGCCAGCCTCCAGGAACACCACTTCGTTGGCGATCTTGGAAGCAAGGCGCAGGTCGTGCGTGGCCATCACCATGGTCGTACCTTCGCTTGCAAGCTGTCCGAGCACGTCGACCACTTCCTGCGCCAGCTCAGGGTCAAGCGCCGAGGTCGGTTCATCGCACAGCAAAACCTTCGGCGAAGGGGCCAAGGCGCGGGCAATCGCCACGCGTTGCTGTTGGCCTCCGGAAAGCGTTGCCGGCCAGGCATCGACTTTGTGTGCCATGCCGACTTTATCAAGCAAGGCAAGGGCCCGCTCGCGAGCCCGCTCAACCGGCCATTTAAGCACAGTCGTCAGTCCTTCCATGACATTCTCGATCGCAGTGCGATGCGGGAAAAGCTGGAAGTTCTGGAACACCATGCCGGTCTGGCGGCGCAGACGCTGAATATCCTTGGACGCGACCTTCTCGCCGGGCTGGAAGGCAAGCGTCTCTTCCCCGATGCGCAGCGTGCCGGAGGTTGGGATCTCGAGCAGGTTGATGCACCGCAAGAGCGTGCTCTTGCCGCCGCCGGATGGGCCGACCAAAGCGGTAACGCTACTTTCAGCGATGGCGACTGACACACCCTTCAGCACGACATTGTCGCCGAAGCGCTTTTCGATATCGGTGAGGCCGATCATGCCCGCGCCTCCAGGAAACCGCCATAGCGGTTGAGCCTTGTCTCCAATCGGGCCTGCAAGGCGGATAGCACCGAACTCATGGCAAGATAGAGCAGCGCCGCCTCGACATAGAGGATCAGCGGCTCGTAGGTGACGGCGACGATGCGCTGCGCGGCCTGGAACATCTCCGGCACGGTGATGGCAGCCGCAAGCGAAGTGTCTTTTACCAGCGAGATGAAGGTGTTGGAAAGCGGCGGCACCGCGACGCGCCCTGCTTGCGGCAGGATGGTCCGGCGCATGGCCTGGCTCCACGTCATGCCGATCGAATAGGCCGCTTCCCATTGGCCCTTTGGCACCGAGCCGATCACGGCACGGATGATTTCGGAGCTGTAGGCGCCGATGTTGAGGGTGAACCCGATCAGGGCTGCCGGAAAGGCGTCGAGCAGGATGCCGACGGACGGCAGGCCATAAAAGATCAGGAAGAGCTGGACGAGAAGCGGCGTGCCACGAAAGATCCAGACATAGAAGCGCACCACCGCAGCCAGCGGCCTAGGCCCGAACAGGCGGATCAGCGCCACGACCAGACCGACGATCAAGCCGAATGTGAACGAGAGAAGCGTCAGCGGTGTGGTGAAAACCAGCGCGGCCCACAACAGCGGGCCAAGCGATTCCAGCATCAATTGCAGCCAGTGCGGCACGGAAAACCTCCGGAAATCGTCGCTTGCGTCGAGCGCAAGATAGCGCGCCGACCCGTCAAGCGGAAAGCGGCGGCCGATATTTGCGGCCGCCGCTCGGTCAGTTTGGCTGGATCGCCAGCCCGGTTGTTACTTCGAAACGTCTTGGCCGAAATAGGTGTCGGCGATCTTCTGGTAGGTGCCGTCGGCCTTGATATCGGCCAGGGCCTTGTTGATCGCCGCGACCAGTTCGGGATCGCCCTTGCGCACGATGACGCCCGAATAGTCGGCATTTTCTTCCTGTGCCGCGATCTTCACATCGGCATCGGGCTTGTGCTTCTTGAAGTCGAGGAAGGACAGGCTGTCATTGATGGTCGCGTCCGCGCGGCCGGTCAAAAGCAGCTGGATCGACTGGTCGAAGCCGTCCGTGCCGACAAGTTCCGCACCGTTCTTCTCGGCCAGCTTGCCGAAATTCGACGTCAGCGACTGGGCGGACTTCTTGCCTTTGAGGTCAGCGAAGCCCTTGATGTCGGTGTTGTCACCCTTGACGATCAGCACCGCCTTCGACGCAATGTAGGGCTCCGAGAAATCGTACTTCGCCTTGCGCTCTTCGGTGATGCCGACCTGGTTGATGACCGCGTCGTAGCGGTTGGCGTCGAGGCCCGCTATCAGCCCATCCCACTTGCCTTCGAGGAATTCGGCCTTGACGCCAAGCTTGTCCGCGACTGCCTTGCCGATCTCGACATCGAAGCCGACGAGCGCATTGGACGCATCGTGGTAGGTGAAGGGGGCGTAGGTTCCCTCGGTGCCGATCTTGAGGACGCCGTCCGCCTTGATCTGGTCGAGATTGGCGCCTGCAGCGGCGACAGTGACAGCCAGCGCCTGCAGCGTGCCGGCGACGATAAGCGATTTAACCCAGTTCATTTTTCTGTGATCCTGTTGAGCCCGCAACGGGCGCTTTTTGTAGATGCCGGCAATCTCGCAGAACTTTAGGCATAAAATAAGGAAGGAAAATCCCAAAATAGCCGTCGCTCAGGAATGAATTTCTATCAAATGCTGATCGGTGTCGCGCTTTGTTATCCGCGCCGAAAGCGCCTCTTCGAACCGCGGAATCGTCCGGAACCAACTTCCGATCTCGAGCGTTCCTGACCGTCACACAGTGCCTTTCGCTTAAGCGCCGGCACATGCAGGATGTTCAAGGTCGGAGTACCGCCATGATGCAGGACAGTACGTCGCGCGACTTCATCCGCATTGCCATGGCGGCGCCCTATCTCGGTCGCGAGGAAGAGCAGGAACTGGCTCTGAGCTGGCGCAAGGACCATGATCAGGATGCGCTGAACCGGATAACCGTTGCGCATATGCGACTGGTTATTTCGATGGCCGCAAAGTTTCGCCACTACGGCCTGCCGGCCAGCGACCTTATCCAGGAAGGTCATGTCGGGCTTCTGGAAGCGGCCTCGCGCTTCGAGCCTGAACGCGAGGTGCGTTTTTCCACCTATGCCACGTGGTGGATCAGGGCTTCGATGCAGGACTACGTTCTACGCAACTGGTCGATCGTTCGCGGTGGAACCAGTTCTTCGCAGAAATCCCTGTTCTTCAACTTGCGGCGACTGAGGGCGCGGTTGGCCAACGGCAACGAAATGCTGTCCAGCACGGCACTCTATGAGGAAATATCGGCCGCGCTTGGCGTTTCCACCTCGGACGTCGCAACGATGGATGCGCGTCTGTCCACGCCCGACAGGTCGCTGAATGCCCCGTTGGTCGGCGATTCCGACTCCACGGAGCGAATGGATTTCCTGGTGTGCGACGATCCTTGGCCTGACGAAATCGCATCCACGACCATCGATGTCGAGAGACGCTCCGGGTGGCTCAAGGCCGCACTCAGGGCGCTGAATGCGCGCGAGTTGCGAATTATCGAGGAGCGTCGGCTGAAAGATGAGGGCGCTACTTTGGAAGAACTCGGCGGCAAGCTTGGCATCTCCAAGGAGCGGGTCCGCCAGATCGAGGTGCGCGCCCTGGAAAAGCTCAAGGTTGCGTTGGTAAAACAAAACCCCGAATTCCTAGCCGCCTGAGCGGGCCTGCGACTTTTCAAGCCTTATCGAGCAGGTCCGGGCGGCGTTCACGCGTCAGGCTTTCCGCCTGATCATGACGCCATTTGGCAATCTTGGCGTGATTGCCGGAGATAAGAACCTCAGGGATGGGCCGCCCCTCGAATTCCTGAGGCCGCGTATAGTGCGGATGTTCAAGAAGCCCGTTTTCGAAGCTCTCTTCTTCGCCCGACTGATCGTTGCCCATAACCCCCGGCAAAAGACGCACGATGGCATCCAGCAACACCAGCGCAGCCGGCTCGCCGCCTGAGAGAATATAATCGCCGATAGAGACTTCCTCGAGATCGCGCGCCTCTATCAAGCGCTGGTCGACGCCTTCGAAGCGCCCGCACAAGATGACGACGCCCGGACCTGACGCCAGGTCTCGCACCTTCGCCTGCGTCAACGGCTTGCCACGCGGGCTCATCAGCAGGCGCGGGCGCGGATCGTCTTTTGGTGCCGCACTATCGATGGCACGGGCCAACACGTCTGCGCGCATCACCATGCCTGCACCACCACCAGCCGGCGTATCGTCCACCGTCCGATGGCGATCGGTGGCGAAATCGCGGATCTGCACCGTCTCAAGCGACCATGTACCGGCTTCCAGCGCACGGCCGGCAAGCGAGACGCCGAGCGCGCCCGGAAACATTTCCGGATAAAGCGTGAGAACCGATGCGGCAAAGCTCACCGGTTGCCTCCGGCATCCTTCGGTCCACGCGGGCGGCGCTTGGCATCGAACCCATCGCGGCCCGGGGCCGTCTCGATATCCGGTTCGCCGTCGCCATCCTCATCTTCGACCAGCCCGGCTGCAATCGGATCGATGCGCACGAAGCCACCTGCAATCGACACTTCCGGAACCGCTGCCTGGGTAAAGGGAATGAGCACGCCCTTGCGGCTACCCAGCATCAAGTCGAGAATGTCGCCGCCGCCAAAATTCTGCACCGCCAGCACCTTGCCGATGGTTGCGCCGGTATCGTCCTTCACGGCAAGACCGATCAGGTCTGCCTGGTAGAATTCATCTTCCTCGACGGATTCAGGCAGCGCCGATCGATCGACGAAAAGTTCGGTCCCGGTCAGCGCTTCTGCTGCGGTGCGCCCGTCGATTCCCTTGAAGCGCACCACGGCGACATTGCCTGCCGGCCTGATGCTGACAACTTCAAATGTGCGGCCGTCCCGAGCCGACAGCAGCCCGTAGTCGCCAAGTGCCTCCGGCGCACCGGTAAAGGTCTTGACGCGCAACTCGCCCTTGATGCCATGCGCAGCACCGATGACGGCCATCTGGACGGGATTGTTGAGCTTCGACATTGATTGAATCCTGCGGGCTTTGCCATGTCCTAGAGCGTTTCATGGCTAGATGGAACCATTCTGCCGGCGATGGTTTGAGACATCCGATTACAAGCATCCTTCACCGCTTCCTAACCTCGCTTCAGCAAGATGGCGAGACAAAGATGGAAACGATCATGCAGGAACAGTTCCTGATTTCGGCAAAGCCAGACCTCCAGGACGCCAGGCAGCGCTGGCTGTCCATGCTGGCGGGCGAGCGCCGCCTGTCCGAACTCACCGTCGAAGCTTATGAGCGTGACAGCCGTCAGTTCCTGCAATTCCTCACCGGCCACTGCGGCGGACCGCCGGGCATCGCCGAAATCGCGAACCTTCGGCCGGCAGACCTGCGTGGCTTTTTGGCTGCGCGCAGGAACGGCGGTGCCGGCGCCCGCACCTTGGGCCGCGGCCTTGCCGGGATCCGCTCGCTGCTGCGGTTTCTGGAGCGACAGGGCCTCGTCAATGCGGCGGGTGCCGCAGCCCTGCGCGCACCGAAGCAACCCAAGTCGCTGCCGAAGCCATTGACCGCAGCAGATGCCAGGAAGGTGGTTTCGGCCAGCGAACAGCTTGCCGACGAACCCTGGATCGCTGCGCGCAACGCCGCCCTACTGACGCTTCTCTACGGCTCCGGGCTTCGCATCTCGGAAGCACTCGCGCTCACCGGCAGCGATCTCGCCAGCCTGAATGAAACGGTGCTGAGGGTGACCGGCAAGGGTGGCAAGACCAGGCTCGTACCGGTGCTGCCGGTCGCGCAACAGGCAGTCATGGAATATCGAAGGCTCTGCCCTTGCCATCTTGGCGCGGATGGCCCCTTGTTTCGCGGCGCGCGTGGCGGCCCGCTCAACCCCGCCATCATCCAGCGCGAAATGGTCAAGCTGCGCTCCGCCTTGAACTTACCTGACACGGCAACGCCGCATGCCTTGCGCCACTCCTTCGCCACCCATTTGTTGGGGCGTGGCGGCGATCTGCGCACCATCCAGGAGTTGCTCGGCCACGCCAGCCTTTCGACCACGCAGATATACACCGGGGTGGACACGGCACGCCTGCTGGAAATCTACCAGTCGGCGCACCCGCGCGCCTGAACGCATGGTTTCTGCAGCATTCCGACAATTTTGATGCATTCGTTAACGGTTTGGCGGCGATTTGACCTTAGGCTTCACGCTATGAAACGCGCCTTCGCCATAGCAGACCGCACCGCCCTTTTCGGCATGAAGCTGCTCGCCGCAGTCAATGTGCTGTTCTTCCTGTCGTTCCTGGCCGTTTTCATGTTTGCCGCCTAGCGGGCGCATCCCCCAAAGCCATCGATGTTAGCCAAGGCAGCCACGTACGCAAAAGCGTGATTGGGCCATCTTGGCGAATTCTGCTAGCCTTTCTCTGTCCAAGTGAAATGGAAGGAGAAGAGCATGACAAAGGCACTTATCCTGGCGGCATCCTTTGGCCTTTCCGCATCGGCGGCCCATGCTTGCGATTTCATGAAATCGGCCGACAACGCTGCCGTAGACAAGACGGCCGTTGTCGCCAGTATTTCGCAAGATCAGCCACCCCCGATGTCGGTGCCCGATGACCAGACTGTCTTGCCTTTGCCATCGCAGTCAACGCCGGCACAGCCCGCGCAATAGGCAGCGGGGCGTCTGCCCCGACGCGTAGCGCGGTTAGCTGCGATCGACGCGGAGCGCAGTTGCTGCTTTTCCACTCGTGAACTCCTCATCTGTTCAAGGTGCGGAGACGATATGTGACGGTCGATGAAACCCATTCGCCACTCGCGCGTTAATGGGCATTGGCTGATCCATTTCATCCAGGAGGACAGTATGGCCGACCCAAACAAGCCGGACCCGAACGATCCACGGCTTACGGATCCGTTAAACCCTGTACCGCCACTTTCAACATCAGATCCGCGCGTTAGCAATCCGCCGCCGATGGAAGCACGCAGCGGCGGCAGTACGTGGCTGATCTCGTTGATCGTCATCGTCTTGGCTATCGCAGCGTACTATATCTTCGTGCGGGGTGAGCCGGCCTCACCTCCTGCCGAGCAACCCGCAGCGACAGAACCTGCACCCGCGCCAGCCCCGGCGGAACCGGCCCCGGCGCCAGCGCCGGCAGAGCCCGCTCCGGCACCGGCCAACTGACATCGGCCATGAACGCAAAACGGCCCGCCGATCGGCGGGCCGTTTTCATATGACCACTCGCTTCGAGCGGTCAGATATGGATCGGCTTGAAGAACGTGGCTAGCGCTGCTTCCTTGACCGCTTCAGACATCGTCGGATGCGCGTGGCAGGTGCGGGCGAGATCCTCCGACGAACCACCGAACTCCATCAGAACCGCCGCCTCATGGATCATCTCGCCGGCCCCGAAGCCGACAATATGGACCCCAAGCACGCGGTCGGTTGCCTTGTCTGCCAATATCTTGACGAAGCCGTCGGTGTGCAGCATGGCCCGGGCACGGCCATTGGCCGTGAACGGGAATTTGCCCGACTTGTATTCAATGCCGGCCTTCTTCAGTTCTTCCTCGGTCTTGCCAACCGAAGCCACCTCCGGGCTGGTGTAGACGACGCCCGGAATGACGTCGTAGTTCACATGTCCGGCCTGCCCGGCGATGATCTCGGCCACCGCGACGCCCTCGTCCTCGGCCTTGTGAGCGAGCATCGGTCCGGCAACCACGTCACCAATGGCATAGATGCCGGCGACGTTCGTCCGCAGATGCCCGTCCGTCTTGACGCGACCGCGTTCGTCCATCTCGACGCCGGCTTCCTTGAGCCCCAGCCCATCCGTGTAAGGCTTACGACCGGTGGCGATCAGCACGGCATCCGCCTCGACGGTCTCCGCCACACCGCCTTTCACCGGCTCGAAGGTTACCGTCGCGCCCTTCTTGGCCTTGGTTACGGCTGTCACTTTTGCGCCGAGCTTGAATTCAAAGCCCTGCTTGCCGAGCATGCGCTGGAACTGCTTCGACACTTCGCCGTCCATGCCGCCGAGGATGGTATCGAGAAATTCGACCACCGTGACCTTGGCGCCGAGGCGCGCCCACACCGAGCCGAGCTCGAGGCCGATAACGCCACCGCCGACCACCACCAGATGGCCCGGCACCTTGTCCAGCAACAATGCACCGGTGGAAGACACGATCACCTTCTCGTCGATATCGACCTTGACGCCCGGAATGCCCGCTACGTCGGAACCGGTGGCGATGACGATGTTCTTTGCTTCGATGTCCTGCGCCTTACCGTCCTCGCCGGTCACAGAGACCTTGCCAGTTGCGACGACCTTGCCGGTGCCGCGATAGGTGTCGATCTTGTTCTTCTTGAACAGGAACGCGACGCCGCTGACATTGGCAGCCACGGTCGCATCCTTGTGCGCCATCATCTTCTTCAAATTCAGCTTCGGCGCGGCAATCTCGACGCCAAGCGTATCGAAGGAATGGCTGGCTTCGGCGAACATCTCAGACGCGTGCAGCAATGCCTTTGACGGGATGCAGCCGATATTGAGGCAGGTACCGCCGAATGTTTCGCGCTTTTCCACCACCGCGACTTTCAGCCCGAGTTGCGCAGCCTTGATGGCGCAAACATATCCGCCCGGACCGGACCCGACGACGACGACATCATAAGCCATGATTTCAATCCTTCTTGCCGGCCTGCCGGCATCTTCGATCTATGCAGGGCGAAACGGCTTCGCCACCCGCGAGCCACCTATTCCTGGCAACCCTTCAATGCAAAAACGTCCCAAGGCAACTTCGAAAACCCGTTTTCTCCGAAAGCCGCAGACATGCGCAGCGTCGGAGCAAGGTCAGGGAAAATCAGCGTCGGCGGGGCAGCCTTGCCTTCGGCCGGAATCAAATCAACCTTGCCGCTGGCATCTGCCGTGTAGACGACGCCCTCCCACAGCGTACAGGCCGCAATCTCTTGGCCGGTCACGTCGCCTTCCGGGCACTGGTACATGAGCGAGGCATAGGGGCGCTTGACCCCTTCGCTCCACATCACGATGCCGTCGAGGACGACGCCCTTGTCGAGCACCATCTTGAAACTGTTGGTAACCACGGCCGACTCGCCGGTCGGCCTGAAATCGATCCATGCAGCATCGTCGCGGTCGCCATAGACGGCAAGTTCCATCGGGCAAGCGGCGTTGGCAGCCATCGGCGCGGCAAACAATGTTGCCGACACCAAAGCGGTCCACAGAACCGGATTTCTTCGCAAGCGAGTGCTGCCTGCTGCCATGGTGCCGATCCTTTAGAGGTCCAGCACCAGCCGCTCCGGATCTTCCAGGCTTTCCTTGACCCGCACCAAGAAGGTTACCGCCTCCTTGCCGTCGACGATGCGGTGATCGTAGGACAGCGCCAGATACATCATCGGCCGGATCACGATCTGACCGCCGACCACCACCGGCCTGTCCTGGATCTTGTGCATGCCAAGGATGCCCGACTGCGGCGCATTGAGGATCGGCGTCGACATCAGCGAACCGTAAACGCCACCGTTGGAAATGGTGAAGGTGCCGCCCTGCATGTCGGCGACGGAGAGCTTGCCGTCGCGCGCCGCAAGTCCCAGCCTGCCGACCTCTTTCTCGATCTCGGCAATCGACATGGCGTCCGCATCGCGCACCACCGGCACGACAAGCCCCTTGTCGGTGCCGACAGCCACGCCGATATGGGCGTAGTTCTTGTAGATGACGTCGGTGCCGTCGATCTCCGCGTTGACCGCCGGAATTTCCTTCAGCGCATGCGTCACCGCCTTGGTGAAGAAGCCCATGAAGCCGAGCTTCACGCCGTGCTTCTTCTCGAACACGTCCTTGTACTTGGCGCGCAGGTCCATCACGCCCTTCATGTCCACCTCGTTGAAGGTGGTCAGCATGGCCGCGTTCGACTGCGCTTCCTTGAGACGCCGTGCGATGGTCTGGCGAAGCTTGGTCATGCGAACGCGCTCTTCGCGAGCCGCATCGTCCGCCGAAGAGGGTGCGCGAACGGCAGCGGGAGCGGCGGGAGCACGAGGCGCTTCTGCCGGCTGTGACGGCGCGCCCTTTGCGATGGCATCCAGAACATCGCCCTTCAGCACCTGGCCGCGCTTGCCGGAGCCAGAAATCTGATCGGCCGAAAGGTTTGCTTCCGCCAGCAGTTTGGCCGCAGCCGGTGCCGGAGGCATCGCACGCGGTTCGATCGGAGATTCGCCTGCGATCTTTGCCTGCTGGGCCGCAGCCTCCTTCGTGGTCGAGGCTGCCGTGGGCGCAGAAGCCTGTGCCACCGCCGTTTCCTGCTTGGGCTGGGGTGCCGCGGCCTTGCCCGCACCGGCACCGATGGTGCCGAGCAGCGCACCAACACCAACCGTGTCGCCCTCATTTGCGGCAATCTCGGTCAGGGTCCCGGCAGCCGGTGCCGGTACTTCGATCGTCACCTTGTCGGTCTCAAGCTCGACAATCGGCTCGTCGGCGGCAATTGCATCGCCCGCCTTCTTGAACCATTTGCCGATCGTCGCTTCGCTGACGGATTCGCCGAGAGTGGGAACGCGGATTTCGGTAGCCATTGTGCCTGTCCGTTCTTTCTCTTCCAGTGTCTATTCGCCGAGCGCGTCTTCGAGCAGGGCAGCAAGTTGCGCCAGATGCTTAGACATCAGGCCGGTTGCAGGCGACGCTGCAGCAGGGCGGCCAGTGTACCGCACCCGCTGATGCTTGGCGTCGATATGCGCCAACACCCATTCCAGATAGGGGTCGATGAACGACCACGCACCCATGTTTTTCGGCTCTTCCTGGCACCAGACCATCTGCGCGCCGCGGAACCGCGACAGCTCGGTGATCAGCGCCTTGGCCGGGAATGGATAAAGCTGTTCCACGCGCAGCAGGTAGATGTCGTTGATGCCGCGCTTCTCGCGTTCTTCCAGCAGATCGTAATAGACCTTGCCGGTACAAAGCACGACGCGGCGGATCTTGGAATCCTTGACCAGCCGCACCAAGTCGCTGCCCGCACCAGCCGACTGCGCATCATCCCACAACAGCCGGTGGAAGGCGCTCTCGCCCGACATTTCCGCAATTGTCGAAACCGCGCGCTTGTGGCGCAGAAGCGATTTCGGCGTCATCAGGATCAGCGGCTTGCGGAAGTCGCGCTTCAACTGCCGGCGCAGTATGTGGAAATAGTTCGCCGGCGTCGAGCAATAGGCAACCTGCATATTGTCTTCGGCGCAAAGCTGCAGGAAGCGCTCAAGGCGAGCCGAAGAGTGCTCCGGGCCTTGCCCTTCATAGCCGTGCGGAAGCAGGCAGACGAGGCCCGACATGCGCAACCATTTGCGCTCACCAGACGAGATGAACTGGTCGAATACGACTTGCGCGCCGTTGGCGAAATCGCCGAACTGGGCTTCCCACAAGGTGATCGCCTTTGGCGCGGCCAGCGAATAGCCATATTCGAACCCAAGCACCGCCTCTTCCGACAGCATCGAATTGATGACTTCGTAGCCTGCCTGCGCCGCCGAGAGGTTGTTCAGCGGAATATAGCGGGTCTCGTCCTTCTGGTCGTAAAGCACCGAATGCCGCTGCGAGAAGGTGCCGCGTTCGCTGTCCTGCCCGGACAGGCGCACCGGATTGCCGTCCAAAAGGATGGCGCCGAAAGCCAGTGCCTCGGCCGTCGCCCAGTCGATGCCCTCGCCCGTCTCTATCGCGTTGCGACGGTTCTCGAGAAAGCGCTGGATTGTCCGGTGGGCTTCGAAACCCTTCGGCACTTCGGTCAACTTCTTGCCGATTTCCTTCAGCACCTTCACCGGCACGGCGGTCTTGCCGCGCCGCTGCTCGTCCTGATTGTCCGCAGTCCTGAGGCCCGACCAGGCACCATCCAGCCAGTCCGCCTTGTTGGGCCTGTAGGCCTGCCCGGCTTCAAACTCGGCTTCCAGATGTGCGCGCCAATCAGACTTCATCTTGTCGAAATCGGCCTGGGTGATCTGGCCTTCGGCGATCAGGCGTTCCGCATAGAGCTGCACCGCTGTCTTGTGCGCGCGAATGGAGCGATACATGATCGGCTGCGTGAACGCAGGCTCGTCGCCCTCATTGTGGCCGAACCGGCGATAGCAGAACATGTCCACCACCACTGGCTTGTGGAACTTCATGCGGAATTCCGTCGCCACCTTGGCGGCATGGACAACCGCCTCCGGATCATCGCCGTTGACGTGGAAAATCGGCGCTTCGATCATCTTCGCAACATCGGACGGATAGGGCGACGAACGCGAGAAGCGCGGATTGGTCGTAAAGCCGATCTGGTTGTTGATGATGAAATGCAACGTTCCGGCGACGCGATGGCCGCGCAAGCCGGAAAGGCCGAGTATTTCGGCGATCACGCCTTGGCCGGCAAAGGCCGCGTCGCCATGCAGAAGCAGCGGCAGCACCTTGGCGCGCTCCTCCAACGGCACGATCTCCTCGCGAGCCCTTCCGTAGAGATGGTCCTGCTTGGCACGCGCCTTGCCCATCACCACCGGATCGACGATCTCAAGGTGCGAAGGATTGGCGGTCAGCGACAGGTGCACCTTGTTGCCGTCGAATTCGCGGTCCGACGAAGCGCCAAGATGGTACTTCACGTCCCCGGACCCCTCGACATCGTCGGGAGCGTAGGAGCCGCCCTTGAATTCGTGAAAAATCGCCCGGTGCGGCTTGGCCATGACCTGGCTGAGCACATTGAGACGCCCGCGGTGCGCCATGCCGAGCACGATCTCCTTCATGCCGAGCTGGCCACCGCGCTTCACGATCTGCTCCAGCGCCGGGATCAGGGATTCACCGCCGTCGAGACCGAACCGCTTGGTGCCCTTGTACTTCACGTCGATAAACTGTTCGAACCCTTCGGCCTCGATCAGCTTTTGCAGGATCGCCTTCTTGCCTTCTGCCGTGAACGAGATTTCCTTGTCGGCGCCCTCGATACGCTCCTGTATCCATGCCTTTTCCTCGGGGTCCGAGATGTGCATGAATTCGACGCCAAGCGTCGAGCAATAGGTGCGGGTAAGAATCTCCAGCATCTGCCGGACCGTGCCGAACTCAAGCCCAAGCACATTGTCGAGGAAGATCGACCGGTCGAAATCGGCTTCGGTGAAGCCATAATTCTGCGGCGACAATTCGTTGTAGTCTTCCAGTTCCCCGGCAATGCCGAGCGGATCAAGCTTGGCATGAAGGTGACCGCGCATGCGGAACGCGCGGATCATCATGATGGCGCGCACGGAATCGCGCGTCGCCTGATGGACATCGGCATCCGACAGTGCGACCCCGTTGGGGACCGCCTTGTCCTTGATCTTCTTCTCAATGACCTTCTCGACCAGCCCCCAATTGCCGTCGAGGGCCGACACCAGTTCGCCGTTGGCCTGAAGCGGCCATGAGGGCTTTGCCCAGGAAGCGCCTTGGGCGTTCTTCCTGACGTCGGCAGCATCGTCCTTCAGCGCAGCAAAGAAATCCTGCCATTGCGGATCGACCGAGGCAGGATCGTCTTCGTAAGCCTCATAAAGGGCTTCGATATAGTCGGCATTGCCGCCATAGAGGAAAGATGTGAGGGAGAATTGGTCGTTGGTTTGATCTTGTCTCGCCATGTCGCGCTCGAAGCCTCGGGCTTCGTCTCCTTGCGTTTGCGGCTCTCCGCCGCTTCGTGTCCTGCGGCCGTCGCCGCCGTGTAAAACGTCCACCCTTCCTGGTAATACGCGCCGGGCAGAAAACCGCCCGGCGCGTCAATCAGCCTTTGATCGCTTCGACCAGTGTCGTTCCCAGTCGTGCCGGCGACGGCGAAACCTTGACGCCGGCAGCTTCCATCGCAGCGATCTTGTCTTCCGCACCGCCCTTGCCGCCGGAGATGACGGCGCCCGCATGGCCCATTGTGCGGCCTGCCGGCGCAGTACGACCGGCGATGAAGCCTGCCATCGGCTTCTTGCGCCCGCGCTTGGCCTCGTCCTTGAGGAACTGGGCAGCGTCTTCTTCCGCCGAACCGCCGATCTCGCCGATCATGATGATCGACTTGGTCGCCTCGTCGGCCAGGAACATCTCCAGCACGTCGATAAACTCCGTACCCTTGACCGGATCGCCGCCGATGCCGACCGCAGTGGTCTGGCCGAGGCCGGCGTTGGTGGTCTGGAAAACAGCCTCATAGGTAAGCGTTCCCGAGCGGGAAACAACGCCGACCGATCCTTTGCGGAAGATGTTACCGGGCATGATGCCGATCTTGCATTCGTCGGGCGTGACGATGCCCGGGCAATTCGGCCCGATCAGCCGCGACTTCGACTTGTCGAGCCGGGCCTTGACCTTGACCATGTCCATCACCGGAATGCCTTCCGTGATGCAGACGATCAGCGGCATTTCAGCATCGATCGCCTCGATGATAGCGGCGGCGGCGCCTGCCGGCGGCACATAGACAACGGACGCTGTCGCGCCGGTCTTTTCCCTGCCTTCGGCAACGGTCGCGAAGATCGGCAACGGCACCGAGCCGTCCCACTTTTCGCCACCCTTCTTCGGGTGAATGCCGCCAACCATCTTGGTACCGTGATAGGCCAGCGCCTGTTCCGTATGGAACGAGCCGGTCTTGCCGGTCAGGCCCTGGACGAGAACCTTGGTGTCTTTGTTGATGAGAATGGACACGGCTCAGTTCCCCTTCACGGCCTTGACGATCTTCTGCGCGGCATCGTCGAGGTCGTCGGCTGACGTCACATTGAGCCCGCTTTCGCGGATGATCTTCTTGCCAAGCTCGACATTGGTGCCTTCGAGCCTGACCACCAGCGGGACCTTGAGGCCGACCTCTTTCACCGCCGCGACCACGCCTTCGGCGATGACATCGCACTTCATGATGCCGCCGAAGATGTTGACCAGTATGCCTTTGACGGCCGGGTCCTTGGTGATGATCTTGAAGGCCGCAGTCACCTTCTCCTTGGAAGCGCCGCCGCCGACGTCGAGGAAGTTCGCAGGCTCAGCGCCGTAAAGCTTGATAATGTCCATCGTCGCCATGGCAAGGCCGGCGCCATTGACCATGCAGCCGATATTGCCGTCGAGCGCGACATAAGCGAGATCGTACTTCGACGCCTCGATTTCCTTCTCGTCCTCTTCGGTCGTGTCGCGCAGCTCGACCACGTCCGGGTGACGGAACAGCGCATTGTTGTCGAACGACACCTTGGCGTCGAGCACGCGCAGCCTGCCGTTCTTCATCACGATCAGCGGGTTGACCTCGAGCAGGCTCATGTCCTTCTCGACAAAGGCTTTGTAGAGCAGGGGAAACAGCGTCTCGCCGTCCTTCGCCGCTTCGCCGGCAAGCTTCAGCGCGGCGTTGAGCTTCTTCACGTCATCGGCAGTGACGCCCTTTTCGGGGTCGATTGCAGCGGTGACGATCTTTTCAGGCGTGTCGTGTGCCACCGTCTCGATATCCATGCCGCCTTCGGTCGAAACGACGAAGGCAACACGACCGACCGAACGGTCGACCAGCAGCGACAGGTATAGCTCGCGGTCAATGTCCGCGCCGTCCTCGATATAGAGGCGGTTGACCTGCTTGCCGGCAGGGCCGGTCTGCTTGGTGACAAGCGTCGCACCCAGCATCTCATTGACGTTGGCAACCACCTCGGCCACCGACTTGGCAAGGCGGACACCGCCCTTGGCATCCGCCGGCAGTTCCTTGAACTTGCCCTTGCCGCGTCCGCCGGCGTGGATCTGGCTCTTCACCACATAAAGCGGACCCGGCAGCGCCTTCGCGGCGGCTTCCGCCTCATTTGCCTTGAACACCGGCACGCCCTCGGCGACCGGCGCACCAAAGCCTTTCAGGAGCTGCTTGCCCTGATACTCATGAATGTTCATTCGATATGCCTCCGGTCACTTCTTGGCGAGTTGCGGGGCGATCTTGACGCAAGCCTCGGTGAGCGCCTGCACTGCACTGACGGACTTCTCGAACATCTTCTGCTCAGCCTTGCTGAAATCGAGTTCGATGATGCGCTCGACGCCACCGGCGCCGATCACCACCGGCACACCGACATAGGTGTCCTTGACGCCATACTGGCCATTGAGATGCGCGGCGCAGGGCAGGACCCGCTTCTTGTCCTTGAGATAGGCCTCGGCCATGGCGACCGCCGAGGCCGCCGGCGCATAATAGGCCGAACCCGTCTTCAACAGGCCGACGATCTCGCCGCCACCCTTGCGGGTACGCTCGACGATGGCGTCGAGCTTGTCCTTGGAAGTCCAGCCCATCTTCACCAGGTCGGGGAGGGGAATGCCGGCAACGGTGGAATAGCGTGTCATCGGCACCATGTCGTCGCCGTGGCCGCCAAGCGTCATGGCGCTGACGTCTTCAACCGACACCTTGAATTCTTCGGCCAGGAAATAGCGGAAACGCGAGGAGTCCAGCACGCCGGCCATGCCGATGACGTGGCTCTTGGGCAGGCCGGAAAACTTCTGCAGCGCCCACACCATCGCGTCGAGCGGATTGGTGATGCAGATGACGAAGGCCTTGGGCGCGTATTTCTTGATGCCCGCGCCAACCTGTTCCATGACCTTGAGGTTGATGCCCAACAGGTCGTCGCGGCTCATGCCGGGCTTGCGCGGCACACCGGCGGTGACAATGCACACATCCGCGCCTTCGATACCCGCATAGTCGTTGACGCCGACATAGCGCGTGTCGAAGCCATCGACCGGCGACGATTCCGCCAGATCCAGGCCCTTGCCCTGCGGAATGCCTTCGGCAATGTCGAACAACACGACATCGCCGAGTTCCTTGAGACCGATCAGATGGGCGAGCGTGCCGCCGATCATGCCCGAGCCGATGAGCGCTATCTTGTTGCGTGCCATGTCAGGATCAATTCCCTTTTTCTGTGACGGCGCCACGACGGCGTCGAAGGTGAGGCCGGTAGGGTGCGGTGAACCCGCGAGAATTCGCCGCACCCCATAGACCCGGCCTACAAAAAATTCAAACGGTTATTTCCACGCCTGAAATTTCAATCGGTTATAAACGGTTTGAGTTACGTAAACGTCAAACAACTTTCCCAATGGACAGGTTTTTTGACGTCTCGGAAACAGGGCCCGCGACCAGCAGCGCTCGCATCCGCGATCAATAGATGGCTCGCGCTGTCATTTCGTTCCCATAGATAATGTCGCCCTCATTCGTCTCATGCCGTTGTGCCCATGCGTCCAGCCAATCGCGGCTCTGCATTTCGATCAGCCTGGAAGCCGTGCGATCGAACTCGAATGCCTCCGTCACGCCCGCCCTTCCGGCGTAAAGCTTCTCCGGTCGATCCTCGGCGCTGACCACAAGCCGCTTGTGCGTATCGTAGAGCGTGTCGATCAAGAGAATGAAGCGCTTGGTGGGATTGCGCCTGGTCTGATCGAGAACGGGAACATGATCGATGAAGATCGTGTCGAAGCGTTCCGCAATCGCCAGATAGTCGCGCGCGCCGAGCGGCGCATCGCATAGCTCTGCAAACGAGAAACGCGCGGCGCGTTCCACCGCGCGCGGCACCTCCACGGTGCGGCCCTTGATCCTGATCTCGACAGCCTTCTCGGGCCGATTTTCGGTCATTGCCGACCACGCAGCATCAAGCGCCGCATCGGCGGCCGCATCGGCCGGGGTCACATAAACCGGCAGGCTGTTCAGCTTTTCCAACCGGTAGTCCTTGTCGCTGTCCAGCGCCAGAACCTCCGTATGCCGTTCCAGAATACCGATGAACGGCATGAAAAGCTGCCGGTTCAGCCCATCACGGTAAAGATCAACCGGCGCGACATTGGACGTTGCGACAAGGACGACGCCATCGGCAAACAGCGCCGAAAACAGGCGCGACAGCACCATGGCGTCGGCAATGTCGGTAACCGTGAACTCGTCGAAGCACAGGACCCAGGCTTCCTCGGCCAGCGCGCGGGCCACGGGCGGAATAGGATCGTCTTCCTTGACCGTACCCTCCTTGCGCGCCTGACGGTGCTTCTGGATACGGTCGTGCACATCGGCCATGAAATCGTTGAAATGGGCACGGCGCTTGCGCTTGACCGGAACGAGCTCGAAAAACATGTCCATCAGCATGGTCTTGCCGCGCCCGACGCCACCATGGATGTACAAGCCCTTGACCAGTTCGCGCGCCTCGCGCTTGCGCCCGAACAGCCAGCCGAGCGCGCTCGACTTCTGCGCGACCCGTTTTGTCGAAATGGTATCGATCAGCTTGTCCAGCCGCCCGACAATTCGCAACTGTTCGGCGTCGCGCGCCACGGCCCCGCTTTCGACCAGATGGTCGTAGCGCTGCCTGACGGTCGCGTGGGTCTGGAGGCCGTCACGCAGGTGCATTTGTCTCTTCGCCGAATAAGCCCCGTATGGCTTAGCGTGTTAGCGAAATGGCTTGCCCATTGGAAGTCTGGCCGTCGAATTTGCCGGCTCCCGAGGAATAAAGGCGAGCGAGCGTGCCACCGTCCTGATCGTAGAGGGTGAGCTGCTTGCCCGCTACGTTCCACGACTTCACGCCATCGACAGGTGCCGGGCAGCGCAAAGGTCCGGCGCGATAGCCCTGTCCGAACTTGGTCTGCGGAGTCGCGACCTTGCAGCTTTGGCCGGCGACATTGGCCGTCCAGACACCGGCAACACTTGAGGCCGTCAGGTCCGCTGCACCCGCGGGCGCGGTTCCATCGGTAGGCAGCGCAGCCACTTGCGTACCCTGTGGAGCCGCCGGGAATTGCGAAGGATCGGTCGGCGCAGGCGTTGCCGGAGGCGGCAACTGACTGGATGAAACGGTGCCCGAAGGCGAAGCCTGCAACGGCTCGGGCTGTGCCGAATCCATGGAGGAAAAACGTGTGCTTGAGCATCCGCTCGCCAGCAACACGGCTCCGAATGCAGCAATCAGGCCGGTTCTCAAATGTGCCATCGCAACCTCCACGGGACCTCTCATGGGCGCCGTTCGAAAAATAGGTACCCCCACCAAGATGGTGAAGGTGGCAGAATTTCAACCGGATATGGTTAAAATAGGGTTTTGCATTCGGATTTGTTGCAAATCTGCAGCAGTGAGCCGGTTCGCGCGCCGGTAGAGGGAACTCAACGCCACGGCAAGCATTTCCCCGGCACGCATCTTGCCGTGTCGGAGGCTCGCCATGATCAAATGGATTCTCATTCTTCTAATCGTCGCCGCAGCGGCGAGCCTGCTCGGCATGCCGGCACTTGCCGGGGCGGCAGCGACAGGCGCGCGCATCCTGATCGCCATCGTGCTGGTCATATTCCTGTTGGTGGTGTTGGGCCTTTTCGCCGTTACCTGAAGCCGGTTGCACTGGTAATTGCCGCCCGTTTCCGCCATATAGCGCCAAGCATTTGAACTTCGCAGTTCCACACGGAAAACCGCCAGTCACTTTTCCGGGAATTGCCGTGGCGGAAACGAACGGATCGATGGCAGGCGCAGCCCCCTTCGCCAAGATGAACGGCATCGGCAACGAGATCATCGTCGCCGACATGCGCGGCCGTGCGGATAGCGTAAGCGCGGCAGCCGCATTGGCGCTCGATGCCGATGCGGCAACCAAGTTCGACCAGATCATGGCGATCCATGAAGCGCGGACGCCCGGCACCGACTACTACATCGCCATCCTCAACTCCGACGGCACGCCTGCGCAGGCATGCGGCAACGGCACCCGTTGCGTCGTGCAGGCACTGGCCGCCGAGACAGGCCGCAAGGCTTTCACTTTCGAGACACTGGCCGGCATCCTCAACGCTATCGAACATGCCGACGGCCAGATTTCCGTGGATATGGGAACGCCCCGTTTCGGCTGGCAGGATATTCCGCTGGCCGAGGAATTCCGTGACACCCGCATGATCGAACTGCAGGTCGGGCCGATCGATGCGCCGGTGCTGCATTCGCCCTCCGCCGTTTCCATGGGCAACCCGCATGCGATTTTCTGGGTCGACAACGACGTCTGGTCTTATGAACTCGACCGTTTCGGCCCCATGCTGGAAAACCATCCGCTGTTTCCCGAGCGCGCCAATATCACCATAGCCCAGGTGACCGGGCCTGATGCGTTGACGATCAGGACGTGGGAACGTGGCGCCGGCCTCACCCGAGCTTGCGGCTCTGCCGCCTGCGCGGCAGCCGTAGCCGCCGCACGCACCCGCCGCACCGGGCGAAGCGTAAATCTGACCGCTCCGGGCGGCCAGCTTCACGTCGAATGGCGCGAGGACGACCACGTGGTCTTGACCGGTGCCGCTGAATGGGAATTTTCCGGCACGTTCGACCCGGCCACGGGCGCATGGCAGCGCGACACGGAAAGCGCAGCCTGATGAGCGCTGAAGAGACGAAAGGCATCGAGGTCGTCACCTTCGGTTGCCGGCTCAACACCTATGAATCCGAAGTCATGCGCCGTGAGGCCGAAAAGGCCGGGCTCGGCCAACTGGCGGGCGGCGCGATCATCTTCAACACCTGCGCGGTGACAGGCGAGGCCGTGCGCCAGGCCAAGCAGGCGGTGCGCAAGGCGCGCCGCGAGCATCCGGATGCCCGCATCATCGTCACCGGTTGCGCTGCTCAGACCGGTCCGCAGGACTTCGTCGCCATGGACGAGGTCGATCTTGTCCTCGGCAACGAGGAGAAACTTTCGGCGCATTCCTATCGGGCATTGCCGGATTTCGGCGTCAACGACTTCGAAAAGGCCCGCGTCAACGACATCTTTTCCGTTCGCGAAACCGCCTCGCATATGGTCGATGCCATCGAAGGGCGCGCGCGCGCCTTCGTTCAGGTGCAGAACGGCTGCGACCACCGCTGCACCTTCTGCATCATTCCCTACGGGCGCGGCAATTCACGCTCCGTACCGATGGGCGCGGTTGTCGAGCAAATCAAGCGGTTGGCAGGCAACGGTTATGCTGAAGTCGTTCTGTCAGGCGTCGACATGACCAGCTTCGGCGCCGATCTTCCCGGCAGCCCCAAGCTTGGGCGTTTGGTCAGGACGATCCTGCGCCAGGTGCCGGACGTAAAGCGGCTACGTCTGTCGTCGATCGATTCCATCGAAGCCGACGAAGAACTGCTTGAAGCCATCGCCACCGAAAAGCGGCTGATGCCGCATTTGCACCTTTCCCTGCAATCGGGCGATGACATGATCCTCAAGCGCATGAAGCGCCGGCATCTGCGCGACGATTCCATCCGCTTCTGCGCCGAGGTCCGCAAGCTGCGCCCCGACATCGTCTTCGGTGCCGACATCATCGCCGGCTTCCCGACCGAAACCGACGAGATGTTCGAGAATTCGCTGAAAATCGTCGATGAATGCGGCCTCACGCAGCTGCACGTCTTCCCGTTCTCGCCGCGCGAAGGCACGCCCGCCGCGCGCATGCCGCAGGTGCGGCGCGACGTCGTCAAGCAACGCGCCGGGCGGCTGCGTGCTGCCGGCGAAGCCGCCTACCGCCGCCACCTTGAACGCCTGCAGGGCAGCAGCCAGTCGATCCTTGTCGAGCGCAAGGGCCTTGGCCGCACCGAAGGCTTTACCCTGACGGCCATCGACGCCGGCGTGCCGGGCGAGATCATCGATGCGGTCATTACCGGCCATGACGACACCCGGCTAGTCGCTGCACCCTGCGCCGCGCACGCAGCCTGAAGTAGAGAGACCGCATGGCCTTCGGCTTCATCAAGAAAGTATTCTCCTTCGGGTCAAAGAAGGTCGAGGAAACGCCTGCCGATGAGGCCGGCCAGCCGCTTGGCGCACCAGTCACCGATCCGGCGGATGCCGAGCGGCTGGCGGCAGAACAGGCAGCGCGGGAAGCCGAGGAGAAGGCGAGGTTGCTCGCCGAAGCCGATCGCATCGAGGCCGAATGGCTTGAGGAGCGCCGCCGCGAAGTCGAGGAGGCCGAACTGCTGGCGCAGGAGGATGCCAGAAGGCTTGCTGAAGAGGAGGCCGCGCGCCTTGCCGCCGAGACCGAACGCAAGTTGGCCCAAGAAAACGCCGAGCGAGAGAGGCAGGCTGCCGAACGCGAGGCGCAGGCCCACCGGGCCGCGGAGGACGAACGCCTTGGCCGAGAACGCGCCGAACAGGACGCACGCCAACGCGCAGAGCAGGAAGCTGCTGCACAGGTTGCGCGAGAGGCCGCGGAAAAGGCCGAGCAGGAGCGACTGGCCGCTGCCGAGCGCGACGCCGAACGTCTAGCGGAGGCTGAACGCGCCGCAGAGGCGGAGCGTATCGCTGCTAGGACGGCTGCCGCGCCGGCGCCTGCCCCACCGCGCGAGCCCGAAGGCAAGGTCCCAGAGGGCAAGGTAACCGTCGCAAAGACGGTCGAGAAGAAGGCCGAGCCGGCAGCACCCGCCGCGCCTGCGCCGAAACTCTCCTGGTTCCAGCGCATGAAGGATGGGCTGGCGCGTTCGTCGCGCGAGCTTTCCGGCAACATCGCCGGCGTGTTCACCAAGCGCAAGCTGGACGAGGAAACGCTTCAGGATCTGGAAGACGTGCTGATCCGTGCCGATCTTGGCGTCGAGACGGCACTGCGCGTCACCGATTCGCTTGCCGCCAGCCGCTACGGCAAGGATGTGTCCGACGCCGAAGTCCGTGCCGTCATGGCGGCGGAAGTGGAAAAGGTCCTGGCGCCCGTCGCCAAACCGCTGGAACTCGACCTGTCGCACAAACCGCATGTCGTGCTGGTCGTCGGCGTCAACGGCACCGGCAAGACCACCACCATCGGCAAGCTTGCCGCCAAGCTGACCGAAGGCGGCCTCTCGGTAATGCTCGCAGCCGGCGACACCTTCCGCGCCGCTGCCATCGAACAGCTCAAGATCTGGGGCGAACGCACCGGTTCCCCTGTTATCGCCACCAAGCTTGGCGCGGATGCCGCCGGCCTCGCCTATGACGCCTTCGAAAAAGCCAAGGCGGCAGGCTCGGACGTACTCATCATCGACACGGCGGGCCGGCTCCAGAACAAGGCCGAACTGATGGCCGAGCTGGAAAAGATCGTGCGCGTGCTCGGCAAACTCGATCCGGAAGCACCGCACACCGTCTTGCAGACAGTCGACGCCACCACCGGCCAGAACGCGCTCAACCAGGTCGAGATCTTCCGCAACATTGCCGGCGTAAACGGCCTCGTCATGACCAAGCTCGACGGCACCGCGCGTGGTGGCATCCTTGTCGCCATTGCCGCCAAGCACAAGCTGCCGGTTTACTTTATCGGCGTCGGCGAACAAGTTGACGATCTCGAACCATTTTCAGCCAACGATTTCGCCAAGGCGATCGCAGGCGTAGGATAGAACGTCCCCTTCATCCCATTCGGCGCCAGCCATCACTTCCATCGGTAGCGAGCCAACATGAACGCCCCAATCCTCGAAAGCGACCCTTCCGACCCTAAAAAGGCGAAGAAGCAAGCTATCAATCCAGGGCTCAAGTTCGTGTTGGAACTGGGCCCGCTGCTGGTGTTCTTTTTCTCCAATGCTCGCGCGGCCTGGCTGGCCGAAAAATTCCCGGCTCTGACGGAATTTGGGGGGCCGATCTTCATCGCCACCGGTCTTTTCATGATCGCGACGGCGCTTGCGCTCATCGTGTCATGGCTGCTCACCCGCACCTTGCCGATCATGCCGCTGGTTTCGGGCATCGTCGTTCTCATCTTCGGCACGCTGACGCTTTACCTACAAGACGATGTCTTCATCAAGATGAAGCCGACCATCGTCAACGCCCTGTTCGGCGGCATCCTGCTCGGTGGCTTGTTCTTCGGCAAATCGCTGCTGGGCTATGTGTTCGATTCAGCCTTCAGGCTGGATGCGGAAGGTTGGCGCAAGCTCACTTTCCGCTGGGGCGTGTTCTTCTTTGTCATGGCTGTCGTCAACGAAGTTGTGTGGCGCAACTTCTCGACAGATTTCTGGATAGCCTTCAAGGTTTGGGCAAACATCCCGATAACCATCCTGTTCACGGCAAGCCAGATGCCGTTGATCATGCGCCATTCCCTCGACGGGCAAACAGAAAAGAAATAGCGCCGGCTACGGCCTTGGCGCAAAGCCGGCCCGTATGCATGCAGCGCATTGCTGCCCTGCAATATCTAGCTTTTGCAGCGCAGCATCACCATGTCACACTCCGTAATTGGGGGAGGAACAACGCATCTCGCCTGCGAGGCGCCAATGGAGAACACCATGTTCCTGGACAACCTCATCGCCCGTGCCCGCAACGGCATCGCCAGGCGCAACGACTACAATCGGATCGTCAACGAGATCAACAACTTGACCGACCGCGACCTTGCCGATATGCGCGCCAGCCGCTCGGAAATGCTCTACCAGGTCCGCCAGCAATTCTTCGGCTAGGCGTCTAGCCTTAGGAAGAGGCTTGAGCGGCCAGCGTCTTCTCGACTTCCGGCATGAGTTTGGTCCGAACCGAGTCCGGCGTCAGCGGACCGACATGTTTGTAGGCGATCTTGCCATCCTTGCCGACGACGAAGGTTTCCGGCACGCCATAAACGCCCCAGTCGATGCCGGTGCGGCCGCTCTCGTCGGCGCCTATCGCCTTGTAGGGATTGCCAAGTTCCGCAAGGAACTTGAGCGCATTCTCGCCCTTGTCCTTGTAGTTCATTCCCGCCAGCACGAAACGCTCATCCTTGGCCAGTTCAACCAGCAAGGGATGCTCCTCCCGGCACGGCGCGCACCACGACGCAAAGACGTTGACCAGCGTTACCTTGCCAATGAAGTCCTGGGATTTGAGCCCGGCAAGCCCGCTGCCCTCGAGGGGCGGAAGGTCGGTATTTGGTGCGACATGTCCGATCAGCACCGATGGGACTTCCGAAATGTCGCGGCCAGACATCAATTGCGACAGGAACAGGCCCGCCAGCCCAAGAAAAACCAGCAATGGCAGCAGCGGCAGGAACCTGCGCCCGGCTGGCTTTTCTATTTCGCTGCTCACGATTTGGCGGCTCCCGTCCGGTCCGACCGGCGGCGAATGCCCGATGCCTCGAGTTCGGAGAGTTCCTTTTGGCGCGCTCGCCGGTCAAGCAATATCCAGCCCACCAGCCCAGCCAGCACGATCACCGTAGCGGCGTAAGCGGCGGCCACATAGAGATCATGCGTGCTCATGCGCTGATCCTCGCCGAACGTCTTGCAACTGCTTGAACCACGCTATCTTGCGCCATCATGCCTACCCTTAGCCTTCGCCTGAGGGCCACGCAATTGGCCACCACGCCGCAGAGCTAGGCATGAACCAAACGTGATCAATCGCTGCCATGGCGCAAGGCGAGACCCGCCGCAAGCGGTCCGATAACGGCAAGGAAAAGCGTCAGCGCGCTCAAGATGAGAAAAGGCTGGAGAAACGGATCGGGTTCCGCGACAGCGCCATAGCTTGCCGAAACGCCGAAGATCAGCACGGGTATGGTCAAGGGCAGCACCAGGACCGAAATCAACAGCCCGCCACGCGGCAAGACAACCGCTACGGCCGCCCCCGCAGCACCGATAAAGGTGATGGCAGGCGTGCCGACAAGCAGCGTCAACGCCGTAGCGCCGATCGCCAGCGGCTCCATGTTCATGAACAGCCCGAGCAATGGCGCGGCAATCACCAATGGCAGCACGCAGCCAACCCAATGCGCCGCACATTTGACCAGCACCGTCAGCCCGAGGAAGTGGCGATCATCGGCAAGCACCATCAGATCGAGCGAGCCGTCCTCTCGGTCGGCCTGGAACAATCGGTCGAGACCAAGTAGCGATGCCAGCAATGCCCCGATCCACAAGATCGCAGGGCCGATGCGGGCGAGCAGGTTGAGATCGGGCCCGACGCCAAACGGAATCGTTGCGATGACGGCCAGGAAGAAGATGACGCCGGTCAGCGCACCGCCGCCGGCGCGCACACCAAGCCGCAGGTCGCGTGTAAACAGGGCTAGCACTGCGGTCTGCCTCCCAGGCGATCAGCCATGTGCGCTTTCTCCCATGCGCAATTCCTGCGCCTCGATGCCGAGCGGCAAATGCGTTGCCGCAACCACGATGCCGCTGGCGGCGCAATGCGCCGTCATCAACGCCGCAAAGCGTTCCTCCGACGCCTTGTCGAGGCCGGCGGTGGGCTCGTCCAGCAGCCAGATCGGCCGATGGTTGATCAGGAGCTTGGCGATCGAGATGCGGCGCTTCTGGCCGGTCGAGAGATAGCCGTATGGCAAATGTCCGATGCCGCCGAGCCCCACGACATCGAGCGCCTCGGCAATGGGCAGGCGCGGCTCACCCGTGAAGCGCTGCCAGAAATCGAGATTCTCCGTCACGGTCAGAGCCGTCTTCATTGCATTCTGGTGGCCGAGATAGTGACAGGCAGACGCGGGCGACGGATAAGCCTCGCCGGCATCCACAAGACGCACGCTGCCTTCTGCTGCCGGCAAAAGCCCGGCCACGATGCGCAAAAGCGTCGATTTTCCGGAGCCGTTTGCGCCGGTGACGATCAACGCCTGCCCGGCATGGAGTTCAAAACCGACGCCGGAAAACACGATCTCGCCGCCGCGCTCGCCGCCAAGATTTTCGGCGATCAGCCGCATGGGTGTCCCTCCGTCCAAAGTCTGAGTGCTGCGGCTTTGGGCTGCGGCAAAAATGGCGATTCCGTGTCTAGAACTATTCCAGAAAATTCTCTATATGCGTGGCAACCGAGCCAGCGGTCGGCTCGGGAACCCAATTTGCGCCGAACCAGCGCGCGAGCCGCCTTTAACGGCCCGGACGCTTGGGGGTGGACAGCGGAAATGGCCGTACCCGCACCTTTGCGCGTGATGAGCATGCCATCGGAGTCCGTTCCCATTCAGGCTGAACCGACTTTAGGATGGGATCGCACGTGTCCAAATCTCTCGATAGTTTCAATTGCCGCCGCACTCTGACTGCCGGCGGCGCCGAATATGTCTACTATGATCTGGTCGAGGCCGAAAAGAACGGCCTGACCGGCATCTCCCAGCTTCCCTACTCCATGAAGGTGCTGCTGGAAAATCTCCTGCGTAACGAAGACGGCCGTTCCGTTACCAAGGAGAGCATCCAGGCGGTCGCCGGATGGCTGACAGACAAGGGCACCGCCGGCGTCGAGATCGCCTATCGCCCGGCGCGCGTCCTGATGCAGGACTTCACCGGCGTCCCAGCCGTCGTCGATCTGGCCGCGATGCGCGATGGCATCGCCGCGCTCGGCGGTGACCCGCAGAAAATCAACCCGCTGGTGCCGGTGGATCTGGTCATCGACCATTCGGTCATCGTCGACGAGTTCGGCACGCCGATGGCGTTTTCGCGCAACGTCGAGTTGGAGTACCAGCGCAACGAGGAGCGCTACAAGTTCCTGAAATGGGGCCAGCAGGCATTCCGCAACTTCCGCGTCGTGCCGCCAGGAACCGGCATCTGCCACCAGGTCAACCTCGAATACCTCGGACAGGTCGTCTGGACCAATTCCGACGACGGCGAAACCGTCGCCTATCCCGACACCTGCGTCGGCACCGATTCCCACACCACCATGATCAACGGTCTTGGCGTTCTCGGCTGGGGTGTCGGCGGCATCGAGGCGGAGGCTGCGATGCTGGGCCAGCCGGTGTCGATGCTTTTGCCTGAAGTGATCGGCTTCCGCCTCACCGGCAAGGTCAAGGAAGGCGTCACCGCCACCGACCTCGTGCTCACCGTCACCCAGATGCTGCGCAAGAAGGGCGTCGTCGGCAAGTTCGTCGAGTTCTTCGGCCCCGGCCTCTCCAACATGACGTTGGCCGACCGCGCCACCATCGGCAATATGGGCCCCGAATACGGCGCAACCTGCGGCTTCTTCCCGGTCGATAGCGAAACGCTGCGATACCTCAACATGTCCGGCCGCGCCGAAAGCCGCATCGAGCTGGTCGAGGCCTACTCCAAGGCGCAGGGCATGTGGCGCCACGACGGCTCCGCCGACCCCGTTTTCACGGACACGCTCGAACTCGATCTCGGCGATGTGGTGCCGTCCATGGCAGGTCCCAAGCGTCCCGAAGGACGGCAGTCGCTGCAGGATATCCCCGCCGGTTTCGTCAAGGCGATGGATACCGAGTACAAGAAGGCAGCCGAAATCCACAAGCGCTACGCAGTCGAGGGCACCTCGCATGACCTCGGCCACGGCGACGTGGTGATTGCGGCGATCACGTCTTGCACCAACACCTCCAACCCGAGCGTGCTGATCGGCGCCGGCCTGCTGGCGCGCAACGCCAACCGCCGCGGCCTCAAGCAGAAGCCGTGGGTCAAGACCTCGCTCGCCCCCGGATCGCAGGTCGTCGCCGAATATCTGGAAAAGTCCGGCCTGCAGAAGGAACTGGACCAGATCGGCTTCAACCTGGTCGGCTTCGGCTGCACCACCTGCATCGGCAACTCCGGCCCGCTGCCGGCGCCGATTTCCAAGACCATCAACGACAAGGGCCTGATCGCCGCAGCCGTTCTCTCCGGCAACCGCAACTTCGAAGGCCGCGTCTCGCCGGATGTGCAGGCGAACTATCTCGCCTCGCCGCCGCTGGTCGTCGCCCATGCACTTGCCGGCACCGTGACGCTTGACCTGACCACCGAGCCGCTTGGCGAGGACTGCGACGGCAAGCCGGTCTATCTCAAGGAGATCTGGCCGACTTCGGCGGAAATCCAGGAGTTCATCGAAAAGAACGTGACGCGCGAACTCTTCGCCCGCAAATATGCCGACGTCTTCAAGGGCGACGAGAACTGGCAGAAGGTCAAGGTTCCGGAAGGCCAGACCTACGCCTGGGACAACAAGTCGACCTATGTGCAGAACCCGCCATACTTCGTCGGCATGAAGAGCGGCACCGGCAAGATCGGCGACATCAAGGGAGCACGCGTGCTCGGCCTGTTCGGCGACAAGATCACCACCGACCACATCTCCCCGGCCGGTTCGATCAAGGCTGCTTCGCCTGCCGGCAAGTACCTGACCGAAAATGGCGTGGCGGTCGCCGACTTCAACCAGTACGGCACCCGTCGCGGCAACCATGAAGTGATGATGCGCGGCACCTTCGCCAACATCCGCATTCGCAACCACATGCTGGGCGAAAACGGGCGCGAGGGCGGCTACACCATCCACTATCCGTCCAAGGAGGAGATGTCGATCTACGACGCCGCCATGGAATACCGGAAGGAAGGCGTGCCGCTGGTCATCTTCGCAGGCGTCGAATACGGCAACGGCTCGTCGCGCGATTGGGCTGCCAAGGGCACCAACCTGCTGGGCGTACGCGCCGTCATCGCCCAGTCCTTCGAGCGCATCCATCGCTCGAACCTGGTCGGCATGGGCGTCATTCCCTTCGTCTTCGAGGAAGGCACATCATGGGCCTCGCTCAACCTCAAGGGCGACGAACTCGTCGAGATCGACGGGCTTGAAACCATCAAGCCGCGCCAGAAGATGGCTGCCAAAGTGACCTATGGCGACGGCACCGTGAAGTCCATCCCGGTCCTGTGCCGCATCGATACCCTCGATGAACTCGACTACTTCAAGAACGGCGGCATCCTGCAATACGTGCTGCGCGACCTCGTCGCCTGACGATCGCCGCATCGCTGCTGGAAAGCCAAAACCGCCGGGGGAAACCCCGGCGGTTTTGTTACCTATGGCACACAAATTTCACCGCAACGTGACTTCCCGTTGACTGCGGCATCTGCCAAACAGGTCGCCAACGAGAAAGAAGTCGGGCAAGCCGGCGGATTCGGAAGTGCCATGGCATCTGGAAAACCATTGCGACTGGCGGCCCTTGCGCTCGCATTGTCGGCATGTGCCGGAGCCTCGTCCGCTGCGGAAATCGAGAAGCCTTTGGGCGTGGTGGAATTATTCACCAGCCAGGGTTGCAATTCCTGCCCGCCCGCCGACCAGTTTTTCACCGAACTCGCCGGCAAGGACGACATCGTGGCGCTGGCCTACCATGTCGACTACTGGGACTATCTCGGCTGGCGCGATACGTTGAGCCGCAAGGAAAACACCGAACGCCAGTATGACTACATGCGGGCATTCGGCGGCCGATCGGTCTATACGCCGCAAGCCGTGATCAATGGCCGAACCCACGTCAATGGCGCCAGCCGCACGGCGGTCGACGGCACGTTGGCGAAACTTCGGAAATCGGGCGACGGCATGCAGGTCGCCATCAAGGTCAAGCGCGATGGCGACGGTATCGTCATCGAGGCCGGCGACGCCACCGCTACCAGCACCTCCGAAGCGCCCATGGCCCATGTCGTGATCGTCTATTTCGACCCGCCGCAGTCAATCGAGATCGGCAAGGGCGAGAATGGCGGCCGCAAGATGACCTACTGGAACGCGGTTTCAGGCATCCAGACCGCCGGCATGTGGCACGGCAAGGCGCAGCGCTACGAGTTACCCGCCAGCGAGGTCGCCAAGAAGGGCGGCTGCGCCGTTCTGCTCCAGTCCGTCGCAAAAGACGGCCTGCCCGGCCCGATCATCGGTGCAGCATTCGTCACGCGCCCAAAAGCCCGTTAGAGCGGGCCGGTCAAACTGACGATCAAGCGAGGAAAACTGCCCGCTGCCTCGCTCTTGGCGAGGTTGGTTCGATCCGACTCAGACCCGTGGGCGGGGGGCTTGGGGGTTACGAGCCAGTGCCGGACCGAACCGTCTCAGGCAACATGGGTAAACTCGTCGGACATTGGGGCGTTAGCGCGGATAAAAAACGGCGAAAATGTGGCGGCGCATCACCAATTCCAACACCTCGTTCATAAACGTGACAACGGCTGCGCGCGCCACGACACCTTGCCGCCCCTCGCCTTGCCCTTGCATTTCGCCGATGAAAGCGCGAACCTCTCACATCGGCACTAGCCTGTTCGAAGGATTGAGGCATGAGCGAAGGCGGCGGAGGCACGGGGGACCCAGACGCATCCGCAATATTGATCCCACTTCACGAGGCGCGCCGCGAGCGCCTCGACATGCCGGTCGCGTTCGACCGGCGCGAGCTTGACCTGATCCTGAGGCTCTACGGTCGCATGGTCGCCGCCAACGAATGGCGCGACTATGCAATCGACCATTTGTCCGACCGCGCGGTGTTTTCGGTGTTTCGGCGCGCCAGCGAAGTGCCGTTGTTCCAGATCGTCAAGGACCCGCGCCTGGCCAGGCGCCCAGGCGCATTCTCGGTGGTGGCCGCCGGCGGCCGCATCCTCAAGCGCGGCCACGAACTGGCGCGCGTGCTCGGCGTCTTCGACAGCACGCTCAGGCTGGTGAAAGCCTAGACCGGCGCGGCCGGCCTCTGCATCACTTTTCCGCAAGCGAATCAACATGTTGGCCTGGAAAAATCTTGAGCAGCCGGCTGGCTCTCAAGCCTCCTGGCGGAATTTCCGCTCCGGCAAAGAACCAGCATCCGGCGCGCGGCTAGTGCCCCCATTCAGTTCCAGTTGCATGAAAACCGTATCCAGCCAGCGTTCATGCTTGTAGCCGGAGCCTTCCAGCCGGCCGCAATGGCGAAAGCCAAGTTTCTCATGCAGGCGAACGGAAGGGCTATCGTCACTGCCGTCGCCGATCACCGCGACGAGTTGCCGGAAGCCCAGTTGCCGCGCCGCCTCGATCAACGCGCGCATCAATTCCGCGCCGACCCCTCGGCCCTTTGCTTCCGGCGCCACATAGACCGAATCCTCGACGATGAAGCGATAGGCCGGCCGCGTCCTGAATGGCCCGGCATAGGCATAGCCGAGAATGCTGCCGGATCCGTCCACTGCAACCAGATAGGGGAAACCGCCGGCGCGCAGTGTGTCATGGCGAGCCCGCATTTCGGCAAGTGACGGCGCTTCAAGCTCGTAGCTGGCAGTGCCGTTGAGAACGGCATCCGAGTAAATCTCTGTGATCTGTTCGAGATCCGCTTCCGTTGCTTCCCGTATCATCATAATGCTCAATAAATAGGCAGTTTTATTTTCTGCCTTTTATTACATCAAACATCACGGCAAATGAAAAGGGCGGCCGTTGGGCCGCCCTTGGCATTTATCTGGTCCAGCCGTGTTTAGCGGCGGTCGCCCATGAACTGCAGCAGGAACATGAACAGGTTGATGAAGTCGAGGTAAAGGGTAAGCGCACCCATGATCGACTTGCGTCCGGCCACGACCTGGTCGTCACCCTCGAAATACATCTCCTTGATCTTCTGCGTATCGTAGGCGGTCAGGCCGGCGAAGATCAGCACGCCGATCGCCGAAACGGCGAACGAGAGAGCCGACGACTGCAGGAAGATGTTGATGACCATCGCGATGATCAGGCCGAACACGCCCATGATCAGGAACGAGCCCATCGCGGTCAGGTCGCGCTTGGTCGTGTAGCCATAGAGCGACAGTGCGCCGAAGGCGGCCGCCGTTGCGAAGAAGGTCTGCGTCACGCTAGCGGTCGTGTAGATCAGGAAGATCGACGACAGCGACAGGCCGACGAGGCCGGCATAGACCCAGAAAGTGGTCTGGGCGGCCGGAACGCTCATCGACTGAACGCGGAACGACAGGAAGAACACGGCAGCGAGAGGGGCAAGAATGACCACCCATTTCAGCGGCGAAGCGAAGATCGCGTAGCCGAAGGAGGTCAGCATCTGGCCGCTCGGCAGCGTGGCGACGGCGGCCGACGGATCATTGGTCGTCGCCATCATGATGGCGGCGACGGCGGCAAGGCCGGTGATCAAAAGGCCCATGCCCATCAGATTGTAGACGCGGATCATATATGCGCGCAGGCCCTCGTCGATAGCCGCATCCGTGCGGCCATAGGGAACCGTGCGCGTCTGGTAGTTGCGTAGGGGTTCAGCCATGGAATTCCTCTGTTGCTTCTGCCCCGTCGGGTGTCGGGTTCTTTCCAACCCAGGCGCCGCTGGCGGGGCTCCAGCATGCCTACGGCAAAATATGAGGGTTCTTGCCCTCCAGAACAAGGCCTGTAACCACCGGCAACGCTTCGTGAAAGCATAAAAATGCAGATTTCGAGCGCAATTTGGCTAAAGATTACCAAGAATTAACGAAATTCTCAGGGTCGAAGGTCTCTCGAGATCAAAGGTTGCGCAGTACCGGCGCGGCCTTGTGCCCCAGCACCCGCCATGTTCCGGCAAGCCCGATCCCGACCGTAAGCACCAGGGCAAGGACGATCGTCGTCAGCGCGACCTCTGGCGAAAATTGCGAAGGCAGCGTCATGATCTCGCTCACCACGAACCATGCCGCGACCCCGCCTGCGGCAAGCGCGAACACAGCAGTGGCAAGCCCGATCAGCATATACTCCAACGCAAAGGCTGCTATCAGCGTCCAGCGCGTCGCACCAAGCGTCTTCAGCACCACGGCATCGTGGAGGCGGGCACTGTTGCCCGCGGCAAGGGCGCCGGCCAGCACCAGCACGGACGACACCAGGGCGACCGCGGCAGCAGCGCGGATCGCTACGCCAAGTTCTCCGATAAGCCGGTTGACTACATCGAGGGCATCCTTGACCCGCACGGTCGTCACCGCCGGAAAGGCGCGGGTGACGGCATTGAGCACCCGCGCATCTTCCGCCGGGGTCGCCTCCTTGTCCGCCAGCGTTGCCAGCCAGCTATGCGGCGCGCCGGCAAAGGTGTTGGGAGAAAACACCATGACAAAATTGATGCCCATCGATTCCCACTGCACTTGCCGGAAGCTGGCGATCCGGGCGCTGATGTTGCGGCCCAGCACATTCACCGTCACCGTGTCTCCCAGCTTGAGGCCAAGCTCCTGCGCTTCCTGCGCTGAAAACGACACCAATGGCTCGCCGGAATAGTCGGACGGCCACCACTTCCCCTCGCTCAGCGTGGAATTGGCTGGCAGGCTCGCCTCGTAGGTCAGTCCGCGATCGCCGCGCAGCACCCATGCCCCGGCAGCAGGAATACTGGCCTTGGCCACATCGACGCCGTTCAGCGCCATGATACGGCCGCGCAGCATCGGCACCTTCACCAAAGCTCCATCTGGGGCCTCGGCGGCAACCAGCTTGGAAAACGCATCGACATCGCTGGCCTGAATATCGACGAAGAAGAAATTCGGAGCCATCTGCGGCAAGCTGCCGGTAATCTGGCGGCGCAAATTGCCGTCTATCAGCGCCAGCGTCACCAGAAGCGTCAGCCCGAGGCCGAGCGACAGCACGACTGACGGCGTTAAGGCACCGGGACGATGGATGTTGCCGACGGCAAGCCGCAGCACCGTCGACCGGATGCGCGGCGCCTTCCGCGCCAGCCATTGCACCAGCAAGCCGACAATCCGCAAAACGAGGAAGGAAATCACCGTCGCACCGACGAAAATCCAGCCAATACGGCGATCATCCGCGCTGAAGATTGCAAGGCCTGCAAGCGCAAGCGCGATCACAAGCGCACCAACCACGTAGATGGCGCGCGGCATGCCCTGGCTTGCAAATCCCATTTCACGAAAAAGGGCAGTCGCCGGCACGTCGCGCGCACGCCCTAGCGGCAAAAGCGCAAAGGCCAGCGTAACCAGAAGGCCGAAAGCGGCGGCAAGACCGAGCGCGCCGGGGTAGACGCTTGCCTGCGCCGGCACCGGAATGACCGATTGCAGCGCTGCGCTGGCAGCAAACGGCATCAGCGCCCCAAGCACAAGGCCGACGACAATGCCAAGCCCTGCAATCACAAGGATCTGCACCAGATAGACGGTGAAGACAAAGCCGCCCGATGCGCCGAGGCTCTTGAAGGTCGCGATAACGGAGCGCTTGCCGTCGAGATAGGCACGCACGGCATTGGCCACGCCGACCCCGCCAACCACCAGCGCCGTCAGGCCAACCAGCGTCAGGAACTGCGAGAACCGTTCGATGTTCGACGACAGCCCCGGCGCGGCGTTGGTGCGCGTGCGCACCGACCAGCCGGCCTGCGGAAAGGCCACGCGCGCCTCGACCCCCAGTCTCTTGACGTCGGCTTCGTCTGCTCCGGCAGGCAGCCTGACCTTGTACGAATGCTCGACCAGGCTGCCCGGCCGGATCAGGCCGGAAGCATTCAGTCCTTCCATCGAGACAAGCAGGCGGGGGGCAAAGCCGAAACCGTCCGAAACGGCGTCCGGCTCGGTGGTCAAAACGGCGCGCAGTTCAAAAGTTGCTTCGCCCAGCCTGATCTTGTCGCCGGGCTTCAGCCCAAGCCGTTCGAACAAAAGCTCCGGCGCGGCAGCTCCGAACACGCCCGAGCGTTCGTCAAACAGCTCGCTTCTGGAAAGCGCGGGCTGCGTCTCCAATGACCCATAAAGCGGATAGGCGGCATCAACCGCCTTGGCCTCGACCAGTGCCTGGTCGGAACCGTCTTCCAGCCGCGCCATGGAGCGCATGTTGGCGCTGTGCGACAACGTCCCCAATCCTTCGAGATAGGAACGCTCCTCGGCGCTCGCCTCGCGCTGGTTGAGCTGGAAGCGCAAATCGCCGCCCAGCAGCGGCTGACCTTGGTTGGCAACGCCATCCGCAATCGATTGCGCAACCGAATTGACGCCCCCGATCGCCGCCACGCCAAGCGCGATACAGGCAAGGAATATGGCAAAGCCCGACAGCCCGCCGCGCATCTCGCGTAAGGAAAACCGAAAGGCGAGGACGAGCGTTCTGGCCAGCGTCATCAGGCAATCGCCTTGACGGCGGGAGCCTGTTCGATGCGGCCTGAGCGCATGGCGATCTGGCGCGCGCAACGTGCAGCCAACGCGGGATCATGCGTCACCAGCACCAGCGTCATGCCGCGCTCGGCAGCCTTGGTGAAGAGAAGATCGGCAACTTGCTTGCCGGTTGCCTGATCGAGATTGCCAGTGGGCTCGTCCGCGATCAGGATCGGCGGCGACGGCGCCAACGCCCGGGCAATGGCCACGCGCTGCTGCTCACCACCGGATAGTTCACCCGGATAATGCGTGACGCGATCGCTCAGCCCCACCGCCGCCAGTTCCCTTTCCGCCACCGCAAAGGGATCGGGATGCCCGGCAAGTTCGAGCGGCACGGCCACGTTCTCAAGCGCCGTCATGTTGGGGATCAGATGAAACGACTGAAACACGATGCCGATATTGCGGCCCCTAAACGCCGCAATCTGATCTTCGGTCTTGTCGTTCAGCAACTCGCCGGCGATGCGTATCGTTCCTTGGTCAACCCGCTCCAAACCGGCGAGAACCATAAGTAACGTCGACTTGCCCGAACCGGATGGGCCCACGATGCCGGTTGCCTCGCCCGCCGATATGGAGAGACTGACGCCCTTCAACACATGGACCGACGAAGCGCCCTCTCCAAGCGTCAGCGACACGTCTTTCAGTTCGATGACGGCTTCTGTCAAAGCGGATTCATCCTATATGGGAAAAGTATTCTGAAATTGTCCTCGTCATATGGGGCCTGCCGCATGGCTTTCAAACACATCCTTGCCCTGATTGTCACGCTCGCAGCATTCACGATTGCGCCAGCAGCTTCCGTCAGGGCCGAGCCGTTGCAGGTCGTCGGTTTCGGCGACAGCCTGATGGCGGGCTTCGGCCTTGGTCCCGGCGAAGGTTTCACCGACAGGTTGCAGGCCGCGCTTCAAGCCAGGGGCCATGATGTCGCCGTCGCCAACGCAGGCGTCTCCGGCGACACGACCAGCGGCGGCCTCGCCCGTCTCGACTGGTCGGTTCCGGATGGAACCAGGCTCGTCATCCTCGAACTCGGCGCCAACGACATGCTGCGCGGTGTCGAGCCTGCCCTGGTCGAGCAGAACCTCGACGCCATGCTTTCGCGCCTGAAAACGCGAGGTATTCCGGTGGTGTTGGCTGGCATGGTCGCGGCCCCAAATCTCGGCCACGCCTATGGCGAGCAATTCGGAGCGATCTACCCCACTCTGGCGGAGAAATACGGCGCTACGCTCTATCCGTTCTTCCTCGATGGCGTGGCCGGCGACAAATCCATGCAGCTCGAAGACGGCATGCATCCGAACGCGGCGGGGGTCGAGCGCATGGTCGAGCGCTTCCTGCCGACAATGGAAAAGGCCATCGCCGGGCTTCCGGCGACCGAGTAGCACAATAGCCACAGCTTCCGTGTGGGTAAGCCGTGGGCGCGCCCGCCGGCAACAAACCGCTTGCCCCGACCTGCTATCGGTGATTCGCTAGATCAAGAGAGTTCGATTCGGGGACAGGAGGCTGCCAATGCCACGTCTTTTCACCGCCCTCGAAATTCCGCGTGACGCTGCCCTCTCTCTCTCGCTTCTCAGGGGAGGTCTGCCCGGCGCACGCTGGATAGACGTCGAAAACTACCACATCACCTTGCGTTTCATCGGCGACGTACCCGGCCACGTCGCCGACGACATCGCCAATGAACTCGACCGCGTACGGCGGCCCTCGTTCACGTTGGCGCTATCGGGTGTCGGCGCCTTTGGCCAGAAGAAGCCGCACGCAGTCTGGGCAGGCGTCACCGCCTCTCCGGACATGACGGCCTTGCAGGCTGAAATCGACCGTATCTGCCACCGCATGGGCATACCGGCCGACCCGCGCAAATTCATGCCGCATGTCACGCTGGCACGGTTGCGCAATTCCAGCCCTCTCGATGTCGCAGGCTATCTGTCTGCGCGCGGCAACTTCGCCGCAACGCCCTTCCGCGTCGGCAGGTTCGTGCTGATGTCGTCGCGCGATTCGGTCGGCGGCGGACCCTACATCGTCGAGGAAGCCTGGCCGCTGCTGGGCACCGACACGCGTTCGGCCAACCGGCTAGAAAGCACATCCGACGCTTCGCGGATCATGCGATAGACTGCGGCAAAACCGTCGGGACCGCCGTAATACGGGTCAGGCACGTCGCGCACCTTGCCGTCGGCAAACTCAAGGAACAGGTGGATGCGATCGCGGGCATCTACCGGCGCCAGGCGCTGCAGTTCCTCGACATTGCTCTGGTCCATGCCGAGGATGAGATCGAAGCGCGTGAAATCGTCCGCGTGGACCTTGCGCGCCTTCTGACCGGAAATGTCGATGCCGTGACTGGCGGCGATCGCGACAGACCTAGGATCGGGTGCCGATCCCGCATGCCAACCGCCGGTGCCTGCCGAATCGAGTTCGAAAAATTCGCTCAGCCGCTTTTCCTGAAGAACCGCGGCGAACACGCCTTCGGCCAGCGGCGAACGGCAGATATTGCCGAGGCAAACGAACAGGATTGATTTTTTGGGCTTCGCGTCCATCGATCCCGCGCTATGTTTGCGTGCACGAATAGCCGATAGCATGGATGGACCGCATGGGACGAGAAAAACTCGACAAGGACGCAATCAAGGAAGCGCTGGCCGGTTTGCAAGGCTGGGCGCTCGCCGCGGACGGCGGATCCATTAACCGCACATTTACCTTGCGGAATTTTTCCGAAGCCTTCGCCTTCATGGCGCGCGTGGCGCTCGCGGCGGAAAAGATGGACCACCATCCCGATTGGTCGAACGTCTACAAGACTGTCAGCATCACTTTGAACACCCACGACGCCGGCGGCCTGACTGCGCTCGACATGGAGTTGGCGAAGAAGATCAATCGCATCTTCGGCAACTGAACCGGTTCCATCTTGCAGTAGCGCCCAGCCTTTACCACATTTCCCCTGCGGGCAACCTTGAAGGCAGGCCCGCAAGGAGACGACAAGCGATGGCAAAGGACAACGGCTTCGATTTCTTTGATCTTGGCGACAAGCCCGGCAATGAAAGCGAAGTGCGTGCGAAATTCTGGCGCAAGGCCAAGCAGGCCGCGCGGCAGATTCCGTTCATGGAAGATGTCGTCGCCGCATACTACTGCGCGCTGGACAAGAACACGCCGCTGCGCGCCAAGGGCATCCTGCTGGCCGCTCTCGGCTATTTCATCTTGCCTGTCGACACCATTCCCGACGTCATCCTTGGCCTCGGCTTCACCGACGATATCGCCGTGCTGACGGCCGCGATTACCGCGGTTCGCGCACACATCACGCCGGCGCACAGGCTGGCCGCACGTCAGGCAATCGCCGACAATGGATGACGACGGCAGCCCGCCACATCCCGCCAGTCAAATTCTCGCCTTTTTCCTGCTTTCCAAGTCGCGCCAGGGACATGGTGCCTGAGACGAATGTATGCGGCAGGGTGCCGAGATGGCGGCGGTTTCCTATGGCGAAGTGCTTTCTTGCAGAACTTCATCCTTTGGTAACCCAGATTAAATCAAAATAAAGCGAACGGGCAGGACGAGACGCGGGCCTGCCCCGCACCATTTGGAATACGGGAAACACGATGCGCGGATTGATTGCTACAGTTTCAAGCTTGGTGCTGATCGCCGCGGCGACGCCAGCGCTCGCCCAACAGGCAACCAAGATCGGGCAACACAATGCCTGGGGCACCTACAGCTACCAGGCAACCACCGGCAAGGTGTGCTACGTACTGACGGTGCCAACCGACAAGCAGCCGCCAACACTCGATCACGGCGACATGTTCTTCTTCGTCAGCCAGCGGCCCGGCCAGCAGGTCTCCTACGAGCCGCAATTCATTGCCGGCTACAATTTCCAGGAAAAATCCAAGGTCACCGTATCGGTCGGCGACAAGTCGTTCACCATGTACACGCTCGGCAAGTCCGCCTGGGTCGAGAACGCAGCCGAAGAACCTATGCTGATCGCCGCGATGAAAGGCGGCACGGACATGAAGGTGCAGGCCAAGTCCGGCCGCGGCAATGCCACGAATTACGTTTTCTCGCTGAAGGGCATTTCGGCGGCGCTGAATTCGATCGCAAGCTGCAAATAGCAATCTCCTGATCAGCTCGCCAACTCGCGAACAAAATCGCTCATGGCGTCGGGGGCGACCAGCCAGATTGTCCCGACGATGATGTGCAGCAACACGATCAGGTAAAGCAGCGACCTGAAGGGTTCCTTGCGCGTCTTGTGCCGGAATATTTGCTGCGCCGAAATAGCGCCCAGGCTGCCGCCGATCAGTGCAAGCCCCAGCAGGGTCCGTTCACTGATCCGCCGTGCGCCAACCTCCGCCAACTGCTTGTCCCACCAGAAGGCGGCGAAGGCAGCGCCATTGACGGCGAGCAGGACGACCAGCAGTTGGGTAACGGATATCATGGGGCAATCCTAAAGCCCGACGGACTAACAACCCGCAAACATCGCCCTATCGCGTGACGTGGTGACTGTCGCATGATATCGCGAAGGCTACCCGATAGCCTGCTGGCTCGAACGAACATGCCTCTCGCCAACCCCAAGCTTACCACCATTGGCTTCGATGCCGACGACACGCTGTGGCAGAACGAGCAGTTCTTCCGGCTGACCGAGGACCATTTCGTCGCCCTGCTTGCCGATCACGCCGAGGCAAGCGGTCTCAAGCAGCGGCTTCTCGATGCCGAGCGGCGAAATCTCCAACTCTATGGTTTCGGCATCAAGGGCTTCACCCTGTCGATGGTCGAAACCGCGATAGAAGTCACTGAGGGCAAGGTGCCGGCAGAAATCATCGCCAGCATCGTCAAGGCCGGGCGGGAAATGCTTTCCCACCCCATCGAGACGCTGCCCTATGCGCGCGAAACATTGGAGAAACTGGCCGGCAGCTTCCGGTTGGTCCTGATCACCAAGGGCGACCTGTTCGATCAGGAGCGCAAACTCGCCCAGTCCGGGCTCGGCGAGCTGTTCAACGCGGTGGAAATCGTCAGCGGCAAGCAGCCCGATACATATGACCGCATTTTCAGCCGTCATGGCGACGGCCCTGAAAAGAGCATGATGGTCGGCAATTCGCTGAAATCCGACGTGGTTCCCGCCTTGCAGGCCGGCGGATGGGGTGTCTATGTCCCGCATGACCTGACCTGGGTTCTGGAGCACGCCGAACCACCGGTCGATGAGCCGCGTTTCAGGCAACTTGCCCATCTCGGTGAATTGCCGGACCTTTTGGCCGCGTTGCAGCAGCGGTGACGGCGCGGCACACCTGTGATATGTCGCCGGTAACTCCTATCTGTAACGGTCCCGCGACCGAGTAAACGAACCGTAATGGCCTTATCTATCGATCTGACCTCTGACGCGACCCGCGCCGCTCTGGCTGCACGCGCCACCATGCCTGAAAAGCCATCACTGGTCGGCTTGTGCCGTCCGGAGCTTGCCGAGGCGCTGGTCACCGCCGGCATCGTGCCCGAGCGGCAGGCCAAGATGCGCGCCAGCCAGCTCTGGCACTGGCTCTATGTGCGCGGCGTGTCCGACTTTGCCGAGATGTTCAACATCTCCAAGGATTTGCGGGCTGCTCTCGACAAGCAGTTCACCGTGTCGCGCCCCGAGATCGTTGAAGAGCAGATTTCAACCGATGGCACGCGCAAATGGCTGTTCCGCTTTCCGCCGCGCGGCGCAGGCCGCCCGGTCGAGATCGAAACCGTCTACATTCCCGAAGAAGGGCGCGGCACGCTCTGCATCTCCTCGCAGGTCGGCTGCACGCTGACCTGCTCGTTTTGCCACACCGGCACGCAGAAGCTGGTGCGCAACCTCACGGCGGAAGAAATCCTCGCCCAGTTGCTCACGGCACGCGACCGTCTCGGCGATTTTCCCGACCGCGACACGCCGGCCGGCGCCATCGTGCCTTCGGAAGGGCGCAAGGTCTCAAACATCGTCATGATGGGCATGGGCGAACCGCTCTACAATTTCGAGGCAGTGAAGAAGGCGCTTCTGATCGCCTCCGATGGCGACGGGCTCGCGCTGTCGAAGCGCCGCATCACGCTTTCCACCTCCGGCGTCGTGCCGGAAATCACCCGCACCGGTGAAGAGGTCGGCGTCATGCTGGCGATCTCGCTGCACGCCACCAATGACGATCTTCGCGACCTTCTTGTGCCAATCAACAAGAAGTTCCCGCTCAAGGAACTGATCGCCGCCTGCCGTGCCTATCCGGGCCTGTCGAACGCCCGCCGCATCACCTTCGAATATGTAATGCTGAAGGACGTCAACGATTCCCTCGATGACGCCAAGGCGCTGGTGCACTTGCTGAAAGGCATTCCGGCCAAGATCAACCTGATCCCGTTCAATCCGTGGCCGGGCACCAATTACCAGTGCTCGGACTGGGAGACGATCGAGAAGTTTGCCGACTACATCAACAATGCCGGCTATGCCTCTCCGATCCGCACGCCGCGCGGCCGCGACATCCTCGCCGCCTGCGGCCAGTTGAAATCGGAATCGGAACGCATGCGCAAAGTGGACCGTCTTGCGCTGGAAGCGATGATGATCGCCGGCCACGGCGAGGCATGATGGGGCGGATACTCGCCTATCTGGTCCGTTTCGCCGTCATCCTCATTGGATATGTCGCAGCCGTTCTGGCGGCCAGCGCATTCATCCATGTGCTTTTTCTCGGCTCAGCCGGATTTCTCGAACAGGACGTGCGGCCGGTAACAGGGGCCGCCATGATGTTTTCAGTCCCCTTCGTCGCACTTTTCGTGGCCTACTTCGTCTTCTTCCCAGGCGCCGTAGCAATCGGCTTGGCGGAATTGCTGGGCCGCAGGGACTGGCTCTCCTATGCACTTTTCGGCGCAGCAGTCGGCATTGCCTTCATTGCAACGGCGTCGGGCAATGTCGATGGCGGCTACGACCTGACCAGGACCCCGGTCGCGCTCGGCATTGTCGGAGCCGGCATGGTTGGTGGCATTGCCTACTGGCTGACCGCCGGGCGATGGGCCGGAAGCTGGCGCTCCGCGCCTCCGCCGCAGGTGCCTACTTCGCCTGAGCCGTAAGGATCTTCAGCGCGAAGGCGGAAAACACGCCTGCCAGCATGTAGTCTACGACGCGCGTGATCTTCGGGCTGGCCTTCATCGCCGCCGAGAACTTTTCCGCCGCAAACACCATCGGCGCCGTCACCGGTATCGACAGCACGACAAACATGAAGCCAAGGAAGAACAGCTTTCCGGGTGCATGTGGGTCATGAGCCGAGACGAATTGCGGCAGGAACGTCATGAAGAACAGGATGATCTTCGGATTGAGCAGGTTTACGCCGAGACCGGCAGCCCAGGCACGAAACAGCGAGACCTGAGGTCCGCCCTTCTGCTCCGGCGAAAAGGCCGAGCCCTTGGTGAGCGCTTGCCAGGCAAGGAACACCAAGTAGCCGGCGCCGAAAATCTTGAGCACGAAAAACGCGGTCGGAGAAGCAACGATCAGGGCCGAGATGCCGACGACGACCAGCGTCGTGTGAACCAGCGTTCCGCACAGAGCCCCAGCCATCGAGGCAAAGCCCGCCACCCGCCCCTGGTTGAGCGTACGGCTGACGAACAGCGTCATGTCCGGCCCGGGCGTTATCGCCAGGATGATGGTGGCGATGGAAAACTGGATCAGCACGGAAAGGTCTGGAACGAAGGACATCTTTTGGTCCGCCTGACTTTCATTGGAAAGGGCGTCGCTTAACACGACGCCCTAAGATGGTTGTAGCTCGACCGACGGCTTTCGCCGTCCGATCTGCCCTATTTACCCAATACGCGGCTTAGCTGTCAAAGTAGCTCTGTGTGCCATGTGCCTCGATCGCCTCGGCAAGGCGGCTGAGCGCATGAACATAGGCAGCGGTGCGCACTGTGATGCCGCGCGACGCCGCCAGTTCCCAGATCGCACGACCCTCGCGCTCCATGATGATGCGCAGCTTCTCGTGGATTTCCGGCAGTTCCCAGTAGTAGCCCTGCTTGTTCTGCACCCACTCGAAGTAGGAAACCGTGACGCCGCCGGCATTGGCAAGGATATCAGGCAACACCACGACATTGCGCTTGGCGAGGATCTCGTCGGCATCATGCGTGACCGGGCCGTTGGCCAGTTCCAGCACCACACGCGCCTTGATCGTGTCGGCATTGTCGATGCGGATCATGTTCTCCAGTGCCGCCGGCACCAGCACGTCGCAATCGACGCCGACCAATTGGTCAGCGCTCAAGGCCTCGTGGCCATCCTTGCCGATGGTCTGGATGACGGAACTGTTTTCCTTCTTGGCCGCAAGCAGCGCTTCAAGCGAAAGTCCGCCCGCCGACTGTACCGCACCGCCGGAATCGGAAACCGCAACGATGCTATGGCCGTCCGCCGCAAACAGCGAGGCGATATGCTGGCCGGCATTGCCGAAGCCCTGGATGGCGATGCGCAGCTTGCCCTTGAGGCCGAGTTCGCTGAACAGGTGGCGTACCAGATAGTAGCCGCCGCGCGCAGTCGCGTCGCCGCGACCGACCGAACCGCCCAGAGCCAGCGGCTTGCCGGTAATGACCGCCGGCGAGGCGTGGCCGACGATCTGGCTGTACTCGTCAGCCATCCAGCCCATGATCATGGCGTTGGTGTAGACATCCGGAGCCGGAATATCGCGGTCCGGTCCGATGATGCGCGAGAATGCCTGCATGTAGGAGCGCGAAAGACGCTCCAACTCCGCCTTGGAAAGTTTGCGCGGGTCAACCTGGACCGCGCCTTTGCCGCCGCCGTAGGGCAGGTTCATGACGGCGCACTTGAACGTCATCCAGAACGCCAGCATCTCGACCTCGTCGGCCGATGCATCGGGGTGGAAACGAATGCCGCCCTTTGTCGGGCCGCGCGTGTCGTCGTAGCGGCATCGCCATGCCAGGAAAGATTTTCGCGAGCCGTCGTCCATGCGGATCATCAAGCGCGCCTTGGTCGTTTCTCGCGGATATTTCAGCTTCTCGATAACATCTGCATCGACGTTGATGTGCCGGGCGGCTTCGTCGAGACGAACAAGGGCGCTATCAAGTAGGCTGTCTTCGGGCATCATGAGTTCCTGTCTGGCTTGATGATACTTGCGTGGTGGGGTGGACGGGCTTTCCATTGCATAAAAATTGGGCAATGCCCAATGAAACTTTGTTTCCCGGAACATACGATTTTCGTCTTATCCCGCCGTTCGCTTGGACCACAGGGGCGACACCTTTCGCCAATTGTCCGCAACGCTTGTCCGGCAGCGCTTTCCTGCTTATGAGTGCGCACGAATTTCACGTCACGCCACCAATCGAAAAGACACCGGAAACACCCATGTCCAAGCTGAAAGACGTCAAGAAGGTCGTACTCGCCTATTCCGGCGGCCTCGACACTTCGATCATCCTCAAATGGCTGCAAACGGAACTCGGAGCAGAAGTCGTCACCTTCACGGCCGATCTCGGCCAGGGCGGCGAACTTGAGCCGGCGCGCAAGAAGGCCGAGTTGATGGGCATCAAGGACATCCGCGTCATGGATGTGCGCGAGGAGTTCGTCTCCGATTTCGTCTTCCCGATGTTCCGCGCCAACGCCCAGTATGAAGGCCTCTATCTGCTCGGCACGTCGATCGCGCGGCCTTTGATCTCCAAGCACCTTGTCGATATCGCCCGCGAAACCGGCGCCGATGCCATCGCCCACGGCGCCACCGGCAAGGGCAACGACCAGGTCCGCTTCGAGCTCTCAGCCTACGCGCTGAACCCCGACATCAAGGTCATCGCGCCTTGGCGCGACTGGTCGTTCAAGTCGCGTACCGACCTGCTCGATTTCGCCGAGAAGCACCAGATCCCGGTGCCGAAGGACAAGAAGGGCGACGCGCCTTTCTCGGTCGACGCCAACCTGTTGCATTCGTCCTCCGAGGGCAAGGTGCTGGAAGACCCGTGGATCGAGCCGCCGGAATTCGTCCACCAGCGCACCGTCTCGCCCATGGATGCCCCCGACAAGGTCACCGAAATCGAGATCGAGTTCCTCAAGGGCGATCCGATTGCGCTTAACGGCAAGAAGCTGTCGCCGGCCTCGATGCTGGCGGCGCTCAACGATCTCGGCCGCGACAACGGCATCGGCCGGCTCGACCTGGTCGAGAACCGCTTCGTCGGCATGAAGTCGCGCGGCGTCTACGAGACACCCGGCGGCACAATCCTGCTCGCCGCCCATCGCGGCATCGAATCGATCACGCTGGACCGCGGCGCGGCCCACCTCAAGGACGAGCTGATGCCGCGCTATGCCGAGCTCATCTACAACGGCTTCTGGTTCTCGCCCGAGCGCGTCATGCTGCAGGCGCTGATCGACAAGAGCCAGGACGACGTCGAAGGCACCGTGCGGCTGAGCCTCTACAAGGGCAACGCCATCGTCACCGGCCGCAAGTCGAAGAAATCCCTCTACCGCAACGACCTCGTCACTTTCGAGGACGACCGTGGCGCCTACGATCAGAAGGATGCCGAGGGCTTCATCCGCCTCAACGCCTTGCGGCTGCGCACGCTGGCTGCTCGCAACCGCTGATGCTCTTGCCAAAAACGGCGCGGACCCATCCCGCGCCGTTTTGCTTTCGTATGCTGTCTTCAGTCGAAGTCAGGCCAGAAGATGGGCTGATCCTGTAACGGTCACCCGCATGACATCGCCGACCATCGGCGCGCCGAGCCCGGGCTGGCGCACCATCAGCGGCGAATTTCCGATGGCGGCCGCGTCCGGCGGATCGGGACTGTTCAACAGCCGCACCGCGACCGAACAGGTCGAGCCGGCAAATTCCGCTTCCGTCACCTCACCGAACAGGACGCCGGAGGTAACACTGCCGGCAAGTTCTTCGCGTGACGAACGGCTAAGCTGGATCTGTTCGGGCCGTAGCATGATGCGGGCCACGTCCCGGCGCTCCTTGCTGTCGATCGCGACGCTGCCCAACGAGCATTGCGCGAAGCCGCCTGCGATCCTGGCCGGCAGGATGATGGCGTCGCCAAGGAACTCCGCAACCATCCGGTCCTTCGGGCGCAGATAAAGATCGCGCGGCGTTCCTACCTGCGAGAACCTGCCGTCCCGCATCACCGCCACCTGGCTGGCGAACGACAGCGCCTCCGCCTGGTCGTGCGTCACCAAAATCGTGGCGATACCCGCCGCTTCCAGCAATTCGGCAACCGCCTTGCGCATCGAGGCGCGAAGCCCCGTATCGAGCGCCGAGAACGGCTCGTCCAGCAGCATAAGCCGCGGCTGCTTGGCCATCGCCCTTGCCAGCGCCACGCGCTGCTGCTGGCCGCCGGAAAGCTCGTGCGGTCGCCGCCTGAGGATCGTCTTGTCGAGGCCGACGATATAGGCAAGCTCCGCGATCCGCTCAGTGCGCTTGTCCTCGTTGCGGCCCATGCCGAAACCGATATTGTCGGCGATGCTGAGATGGGGAAACAGCGCGCCGTCCTGCGCCACCAGCCCAATCCCGCGCTTGTGCGCCGGCACGGCCTCGCCTCCATTGGCAAGCACCTGTCCGTCGAGCTTGATGTGGCCATCGTCGGGCGCCTCGAAGCCGGCGATCAGCCGCAGCAATGTCGTCTTGCCACACCCGGAAGGGCCGACGATTGCGGTACGCGAACCTGCGGGCACGGCAAGATCGATACCGTCCAGCGCCTTCACCGGACCGTAGCTCTTGCGCAGGCCTTGCAGTTCGAGAAAGCTCATTGCCCGGCCATCCTCTTCGACTGCACGTAGAGCAGCCAGGTCAGCGGCAGCGACGCCGCCACCATGATCAGCGCATAGGGCGCGGCTGCGGCATAGTCGATTTCGCCGCTATAGGCCCAGAAGGCAAGCGCCAGCGTCATCGTGCCGTTGGGCGCAAGCATCTGGGTTGCCGTCAACTCGTTCAGGATGCCGAGCGACACCAGCGCCATGCCTGCCGCCGCTCCCGGTGCAGAAAGGCGGATGGTGGTCGACCACAAAGCGTTTGCCGGGCTGCGGCCAAGGTTGCTGGCCGCCCGCTCCAATTCTACAGGTGCCTGCGCAATCGAGGCGCGCAGGCTGATGATGGCGCGCGGCAAGAACATCAATGCGTAGGCGATCAGGATCGTCACGAGTGTCTGGTAGAGCGGAAGCATGAAGCGCACGGTGAGCGTGACCAGCGCAAGCGCAATGACCACCCCGGGCAGGGAACCCACCGTATAGTTGGTGGCTTCCAGGACGCGCTGCAGACGGCCCGGCTTTCTGATGGAAAGCCACGCCATCGGTATCGCCGCGACGGTAGCGAGCAAAGCGCCGGCAATGGCGAGGAACGCCGTCTGGCCAAGCGCGGCCGAAATCTCGTCCAGTCGCCAGACCTCCCAACCGCCAGCGACAAGCCAGCGCCCGATGGTCACGAACGGCACCCCGATTGCCAGCACGGCAACCATAAGCGGCAAAAGCAGGCAAGGCAAGGTTGCCCGGCCGAGTTGCGCGCGCGGCGCTTGCCGCGCAGCGCCGGAACCGACGCGCGCATAGCGCTCCTCGCCGCGCACCAGAATTTCAAGCACAAGCAGCGCAAAGCAGCAGGCAATCAGCACGCCGGCCAGCATGTTGGCGGCCGGTCCGTTGAAGGTCGACTGGAACTGGTCGACGATCGCCGTTGTGAAGGTGTCGAAGCGGATGAACACGTAGAGCCCGTACTCGGCCAGCAGATGCAGGCCGACCAACAGCGACCCGCCGCAAATCGCCAGCCGCAACTGCGGCAGCACGACGCGAAAGAACACGCTCCACGGTCCAAGCCCCAGTGAGGCAGCCGAATCCTCAAGTGCGGGGTCGAGACGCCGCAAGGCCGCCGAAACCGGCAGGTAGAGGAACGGGAAATAGGCGATGACGGAAATGAAAACGCCCGCGCCAAGACCGTGAACGCCGGGCACCATGGTCACCCAGGCGTAGCTGTGCACGAAGGCCGGAACCGCCAGTGGCGCAACCGCCAGCCACGCCCATAATCTTGCACCGGGCAGGTCGCTGCGTTCGGTCAGCCAGGCAAGCGCCACCGAAAGGGCAATCGACAACGGCACAGTCAACGCGACGAGAAAGAAGGTGTTGACGAGCAGGTCGCCGACGCGCGGACGAAACACCAGTTCGACCACCGTCGCCCAGCCGATCTGGATGGCGACGGTCACGATGAAGCCAAGCGGGATAAGCGCAAACAGGGAAACCAGGATCGCCGCAATCGCAATCCACGGCAGCCGGAATAGCCGCATCCTTTGGCCTGCAAGCGAGGCCTGCGCGACTGGACGAGCGAAATCCGGCGACGACTGCATCAAGTGCGGGGCCGTCTGTTCTTGTGCCGGGGCGACGACCGCAAGGTCGAGCTTTTTGTCATGGCAAATGCCGAGCCTGAAATACAAAGCTCCCGCGGGGCACCCCGCAGGAGCGGAACTTGAGTCCTTTTAGGAGGATTAACGGCTAAAGCAAGCCAGCCGCCGTCATCAGGTCGGTTACCTTCTTCGAGTTCAAGGTTGCCGGATCGATTTTCGGAGCCTGCAGATCAGCGAGCGGAACCAGCTTCGCATTCGCCGCTTCCCCGGTGCTGACGGTGTACTCGAACGACGTGCCGTCACGCAGAACGGCCTGCCCGCCCTTGCCGGCGATCCACTTCAGGAACGCCTGTGCTTCCTCGGGATGCTTGCTCGAAGCGAGCACGCCACCGCCTGAAACCGAAACGAACGCGCCCGGGTCCTCGTTCTTGAAATAGTGCAGTTCCACGTTCTTGCTGTTCTCGCCGGTCTTGGCCTGATCGCCGAACCAGTAATAGTGGTAGATCACGCCGCCTTCTATCTCGCCGGCATTGACCGCCTTCATCACCGTGCCGTTGCCCTTGAAGGGCTTGAAGTTCTCCTTCATCGCCTTCAGCCAGGCAGCAGTGGCTTCCTCGCCCTTCAATTGCAGCAAGGCGCTGACGATGGCCTGGAAATCGGCACCGGAAGGCGATGCGCCCCAACGGCCCTTCCAGCTTGCATCGGCAAGGTCGAGCAGCGACTTCGGCAACTGGTCTGCATTGAGCTTGGTCTTGTCATAGGCAAACACGGTGCTGCGTGCAGCGATACCGACCCATTTGCCGCTCGACGGCTGGTATTCCTTCGGCACCAGCGCCAGCGTGTCCGCGTTCACCGGCGCAAACAGCCCCGCTTGCTCCACCAGCGTCATGGCCGGTGAATTTTCCGTCAGGAACACATCCGCCGGGGAAGCAGCGCCTTCGGCGACGATCTGGTTGGAGAATTCGCTGTCGCCGCCATTGCGCAGCGTCACCTTGATCCCGGTTTCCTCGGTGAAGGCTTTCGCCCATTCCTCGGCAAGGCTCTTGTGCTGGGCGTTGTAGACGATGATCTCTTTTTCCTGTGCCGTTGCCGGGGCAGCGGCAAACGCTGCAAGGGCCAGCACGCCGGCGAGGGTGGAAAGGACGGACTTCATGGGTGACTCCTAAGGCTAGGCTTTTTGTCAGTGCAGGCTGGACTAGTCATACATGAATTTGCCAGTCAACATTTAATCGCCACGCCTGCACGCCGGACCAGAATGTCACGGCCTTGTGAACGAGTGGAACCACATCTACCGCAAAACTTGCCGCATCCGAAACGGACATGACACTGGTTTTGCAGCGCACATTGCATATATTGCACTGCAACATCGCATTGGAAAGGACCTACCATGACCGCCAGGAAAACCGCTATCGTCACCGGCTCCACATCGGGCATCGGTTTGGCCATTGCCGAGGCCCTGGCCGCCGACGGCTGCAACATCGTCGTCAATTCCTTTTCCGATACGCCGCAAGACCACGCCATCGCCGAGCAGATTGCAGAAAAGCACAAGGTCGAAGCCGCCTACATCAAGGCCGACATGTCGAAGCCGGATGAGTGCCGCGCTCTGGTCGCAAAGACAGCGGAGCGTTTCGGCTCGGTGGATATTCTCGTCAACAATGCCGGCATCCAGCACGTCGCCCCGGTCGAGGAATTTCCGATCGGCAAATGGGATGCCATCATCGCCATCAACCTCTCCTCGGCATTCCACACCACTGCGGCGGCGATTCCGTTGATGAAGGCCAATGGCGGCGGACGTATCGTCAACATCGCCTCGGCGCACGGCCTCGTCGCCTCTCCCTTCAAATCGGCATACGTCGCCGCCAAGCACGGCATCATGGGCCTTACAAAGACGGTGGCGCTGGAAGTGGCGTGCGAGAAGATCACCTGCAACGCAATCTGCCCAGGCTACGTGCTGACCCCGCTGGTCGAAGCGCAGATCCCGGACCAGATGAAGGCGCACGACATGGACCGCGAAACGGTCATCCGCGAGGTCATGCTGGACAAGCAACCGACCAAGGAATTCGTCACTGTCGAGCAGATCGCCGCTACTGCCGTCTACCTGTGTTCGCCCGCAGCCGCGCAGATCAATGGAACGCATATCTCCGTAGACGGCGGCTGGACCGCCGAATAGAGCGGGGCGCAAGAGACAACGCCATGACCATCGACGGCAAGGCCAGCCCGCGCAAGAAAATCAACATTGCGCTGCAGGGCGGCGGCTCGCACGGCGCTTTTTCCTGGGGCGTCCTCGACCGCATTCTGGAGGACGGGCGGCTCGACATCGTTGCGGTATCCGGCACCAGCGCCGGCGCCATGAACGCGGTCGCGCTTGCCGACGGCTTCGTACGCGGCGGCGTGGAAGGCGCAAGGCAAAAGCTGTCCGATTTCTGGCGCGCGGTGGCCCGCAAGGGTCGCTTCAGCCCGGTCCAGCGCACGCCCTGGGATATGCTCTGGGGCAATTGGTCGGTCGAAAACACGCCGGGCTTCGTCTGGTTCGACACCATGTCGCGGGTTTTCTCGCCCTATGTCGCCAACCCGCTTGGCCTCAATCCCCTGCGTGATGCCGTCGAGCAGGAGATCGACTTCGGCAATGTCCGTACCTGCAAGACCCTGCAATTGTTCATCTCGGCCACCAATGTCGAGACAGGCCAGTTGCGCGTCTTCTCCGACGGGGAAATCACGCTCGATTCCGTAATGGCCTCGGCCTGCCTGCCGCAACTCTTCCGCGCGGTTGAAATCGATGGCGTTCCCTATTGGGATGGTGGTTATGGCGGCAATCCCGCCCTGTTCCCCTTCTTCAAGGCCGCGCAGACGGAAGACGTCCTCTTGGTGCAGATCAATCCGGTGGTGCGCGAAGGTACGCCCACCAGCGCCAACGAAATCCAGAACCGCATCGACGAGATCACCTTCAATGCCGGCCTGCTGCGCGAATTTCGCGCCATTGCCTTCGTCAAGGAACTGATCGCCGCCGGGCGGCTTCCGCATGGCGAATACCGTGATATCCGCATGCACCGCATTGACGCCGACGAGGCATTCAAGGACCTGTCGGCCTCGTCCAAGATCAACGCAGAATGGGCCTTCCTCGAATATTTGCGCGACCTTGGCCGCAGCGCCGCCAGCGACTGGCTGGAAGAGAATTTCGACTTGATAGGAGAGAGAGCGACACTCGACCTCTCAGGCCAGTTGGATGACGGCCTGAAGCCGACCGATGGACCAACACTCGGCAAGCGCGTTCGCGAATTTCTGGCTACGCGCAAGACGCCGCCAGCCGTCGCATCCCGCTAGAGCCTACTTCGCAGCACGAGGCGGTGCGGCAAGGTCGAGCGGATGGACGATGCGCGCGCCATCCGCCTCGCCGAAAAACGCCTCAACGCCATAGACCGCGTGCAGGCTCTCGCGGGTCAGCACATTTCCGGGCGAGCCATCCGCGACGATCCGGCCATGGTCGAGCAGGATGAGGCGCGAGCACCAGCGCGCCGCCAGCCCCAGATCGTGCAGCGAGGCGACCACGCTCTTGCCCTCGCGCGCCAGGTCCCCGAACAGCCGCATCAGCGCGATCTGGTGCGATGGGTCGAGCCCGGCGGTCGGCTCGTCCGCCAAAAGCAGCGGCGTGTCCTGCGCCAGCGCGCGCGCAGCCAGCACCCGCGCCTTCTCGCCGCCTGAAAGTTCCGTTGCGATGCGATTGCGGAAGGCCTCGACGTCCATGCGCCGCATCGCCTCGTCGATTATACTGCGATCCGCATCGCCAAGCGGCGCAAAGCCCGGCCTATGCGGCGAGCGGCCGAGAGCCACCACGGTTTCGACCGGCACCGCCCAGGCGATTTCGCGCTCCTGCGCCAGATAGGCCACCTTGCCGGCGCGCTGCCTCGCACTCATTAACGCTATGTCCTGCCCATCGAGCTGGAGCCTGCCGTCAGACGGCAACACGCCGAGAACCGAGCGCAGCAGCGTTGACTTGCCAGCGCCGTTCGGGCCAATCAGGCCAACGAACTCGCCGCTGCCGACCGAAAACGTCACCTCGCGCAGCACCTGCTTGCCGCCGAGGCTGACCGAAACAGCGCGTGCCGACAAAAGCGTCATGTCAGCCTCCGGCGCGCGCGAAACACCAGCCACAGGAAGAATGGCGCACCGACGATTGCCGTCAGCACCCCAAGCTTCAGGTCGCGTTCGGGCGCAATCAGCCGCACCAGTATGTCGGCGGCAAGCACCACGCAGGCACCGCCAAGCGCGCTTGCCAGCAGCAGGCGCGACGGCTTCGAGCCAACCAGCGGCCGCAATATGTGCGGCACCACGAGGCCAACGAAGCCGATCGCGCCCGACACCGCCGTCGCCGCGCCGACACAGGCAGCGGTGCCGAACACGGCGAGGAACTGCACCCGCCGCAATTCGACGCCCATGCTGGCCGCCGTCTCGGAGCCGAGCGTCAGTGCATCGAGCGAGCGGCCGAGCGAGCCCAGCATTGCCCAGCCCAGGATCATGAACGGTCCCGCCAGCCAGACATGGGTCATCGACCGGTCCGTCAGCGAACCCAGCATCCAGAACATGATCTCAAGCGCGGCAAACGGATTGGGCGAAAGGTTCAGCGCCAGCGACGTCATTGCGCCGGCAAAGCTGGTTACCGCGATGCCGGCCAGGATGATGAGAAGCGAATTGCCGCGCGTCCCCGCCATCGCCTGCACAACGACGACTGCCAGCACGGCACCTGCCAGCGCCGCCAGCGGCAAGGCGAGCGCAAAAGCAGCGGACAGCCCGGTATAGATGGCCAACACCGCCCCCAGCGACGCCATCGAACTGATGCCGAGCAGGCCGGGCTCCGCCAATGGATTGCGCAGATAGCCTTGCAGCACCGCCCCCGAAAGCCCGAGCGTCGCGCCAATCATCAGCCCAAGCAGCGCGCGCGGCAACCTGATCTCGCGCATGATCAGGGCAACGGCATCGGCCTTGCTCGAGAAAAGCGCCACGATGCTGTCGCCGAACGCGATCCCGGCCGGTCCGACCGTCAGCGACAGCACGAACAGGACCAGCGTCGCAGCCGCAAGCACGGCGATCAGCACCCGGTAGGAAGAGTTCCCGGTCACGGCCGCGCCTGCCCTTGCAACGCGGCCCGTTGCAGCACGAAAGCCGCCTGCAGCGTAAACGGCGCTCCGCAGATCATATTCGGTACCGGCACGCCGACGCCCTGCTTCTGCGCCTCGAGCGCCTTGAACGCCGGATGCACGAAATTCTCCTGCGCCAGCGCTGGCGCACCGCCATAGGATCGGAAGCTGGTCGCGATCATGTCCGGCTGCTCGGTGATCAGAAGTTCCAGCGGCAGTCGCGTACTGCCGACGATACCGAGCTTCTCGGCAATATTGACGAGGCCGGCGGCATTGAAAATCTCGTTGGCCAACGTGCCCCCGCCGGTCGTGTAGCTGTTGGCATCGTAAAGGGCGATGGAGCGCCCGGACGGCCTTTGCGCCTTAAGCTCGGCAAGGCCGGCATCCAGTTCGCCGACAAGTTCGCCGGCGCGCTCCTGCCGCTGCAAAAGCTCGCCGACACGCAGGATACTCTCGCGAATGTCCTCGAACGAGCGCGACGGCGCGAACTCCTCGACCTTCACGCCGAGCTCGCGCAACAGGTTGACCGTAGCCCTTGACGAAAACGTGCCGGCCAGCACCAGATCAGGCTCCATCAGGAAGATTTCTTCGGCCAGCGCGTGGTTGATGGCGAAGGCTTCAGCCTCCTTCGCCATCGCCGAGGAATTTGGGTCGCGCGCCAGTGCGGAAACCGAGTGAAGCTGGCCATCGCCGGCTATGAGCATGGCAAGCTGGTCCGTGCACACATTCATCGACACCACCCGCCGCGGAGCCGGCTCGGCGGCAGCCACGGGCGACGCCACCAGCGCCGCCAAGAGGGCAGCGCCGAAGTAGCAACCGATGAAACCGGCCCACGAGCCGTTCACATTCCCCTCCATCGCCTGCGCCGTCCGCGCTCCTGGACCGCCCCCTAGAATGACCTTGTGAAAGTCAGGCTAAGCGTTCGCCCCGGAGAACGGAACCCGGCCTTCGTCTCATACTTCTCGTCGAAGATGTTCTGGGCCGAGAACTTGAGTTGGGACTGGTCATCAAAGGCGTATTGCGCGCTGAAATCGGCGGTCACATAGGCCGGCAGCTTGACCGTATTGCCGGCATTGGCAAAGCGTGACGTCACATAGAGCAACTCACCGGTCAGGCTCAGCTTTTCATTCGGCGTATAGGTCAGCCCCGCTGTTCCCCTGAAGCGCTCGCCATAGGCAACGTACTTGCCATGCACTCCGGGGCTTTCGTTGAGCGGCTCGCGGATATCGACCGAAGCCTTGCCCGACCATTCGTCGCTGAAGCGATGCTGAAGCGTCGCCTCGAAGCCGGTGATGGTTACGTTCTCGACATTGGAGGGTTGCCAGATGAAACTTCCTGGAAACGACTCCGCCCAGTTGATCTGGTCCTCGACCTTTATCTGGTAAAGGGCGGCGTCAAGGCTTGTGTCCTCGCTTGCCTGCCAATTCACGCCGGCCTCGTAAGACCGCGAGCGCTCAGGCCGCAAATTCGGATTACCCGGCGTCCACGGATCGGGATAGTACAAGTCATTGAACGTCGGGGCGCGGAAACCGGTGGCATAGGAAGCCCGCGCCACAAGGCCGTCCAGCAATTCGTAGCTGGCGCCAAGATTGTAGGTCGTCTGGCCGCCGAATTGTCCGTCGTGGTCATAGCGGACCCCGCTATCGAAAGTCAGCCGGTCATATTCGAGTGAATACTGGCCAAACACCGCCGCCAGATCACGCTCCTTCTTCGAATAGTCGACGCCTGCAACGGAACTGCCATCGACCGAATCGCGATAGGCTTCAGCACCAAGCTGGAAAATGTGGCTCGCGGTATCGGTCTCGAACGTCTTCTGGGTCGAAGCCAGCACGCCATAGCGGCTCGTATCGAAATCATCGCCATCGACCGCTCCCCTGAAATTGGAGGAATTGTCGAGCGCGGTGGTTAGCTCCACTGTCGATTCCCACGTATCGGAATGCTTGAGACGCGCACCGATCCGTCCGGAAAAATTCGTTGTGTCGGCCTCGTTGGCTGCAGCCCGGTCGTACTGGTTTCTGCCGCGCGCAAAAATGCCGTCCGTGTAGATCGTTCCCCACGCAAGATCCTTGGACAGCGAGAAATTGGCCGTTCCACGGATAAACCCGTCATCATCCGGCTCGTGGCCATAGGTCGTCGGCAGCGTGAAATCATAGCCGCGCGTGCCGAGCAGGCTGGCGCCAAAGGCAAATCTGCTGCCATTTCCGGTCTCTCCTCGGATATCGCCGGAAAGCGTGCCTCCCCAAGGATGCATGATGCCCGCCGTCAGGCTGCCGCAGGTGCTTTTGCCATTGTCACAATCGCCGCCCTGTTTGGTGATGATATTGATGATGCCGCCAATCGCATCGGCGCCGTACTGCGCGGAGTGGCCGCCTTTCGCAATTTCGATGCGTTCGATCGAAGCCAGCGGAATGCTGGACAGGTTGAAGGTGCCGGAAGTGGCGGAAGACGCCCTCACGCCATTTACCAGCACAAGCGTCTGGTTGGCGCTGGTGCCGCGCAACGACACGCTGGAATCGGCTCCCAGGCCGCCATTCGAAGTCACCGTCACGCCGGCATAGGTTTTCAACAGCGCCGGCAGGTCCACCGCCGGGGATTTCTCGATGTCTTTGGTCTCGATCACCGCAACCGATGAGGTCGAACGCTCGAGCGACGACGCCCGACGCAGCGGCGTGGTGATCACGATGCGCTCAAGCTCGGTCGTGGCACCGCTCTCGGCTTGCTGGGCAAACGCCCCGCCGGTCAAGGCAAGCGCGCATGCGCTTGCGGCAAATAGTGTCTTTTTCATTCCAGTCCCCAAAGTCTCGGGGCGACGCTTCGCCCAAGGTTCATTTCGAACCGCGGCTGGTTGGGGCAGGCTGGAATGCAAACAATCCCCCTGCGGCCATTCCGGCGCGCGGCAACACACACTTGTGTCACCGCAACGGACGGCCGCGCCTGACCACACCCCGTGGTCATGCATGGGTGACGGGAACAGGCAGGTCTCCTGACTTCCGTGTCGTCGCTTCCTTCCGCCTTCCCGGCATTACCGCCAGTGGCATCGTGGAAGAAGGCTCTACGGTTACAGTTGCGGGGGCAGTCCGGCTTCGGCCGATCGTTCGGCCAACCGTGTTCCCTTTTGATCCGTGCTTGGAACCAGTTCCGGTAGCAACGCTATCTGTTGCCAAGGCGCGCTGTCAATTCCACCAGCGCTGCCCAATAGCGAGGTTGCGTCAATGCGCCGCTTGGCGGTCGGCAATCGCAATCCGCCCTCAACCGGGCAGAGCGTCCTTGCGACAGCAGGCGAATTCCGCTACGTCGCCGCTTTGTTGACGGGAGCAAGGCCTTGAGCGACCAACGCGCCGATGTCGCCATCATCATGGGCAGCCAGTCCGACTGGGAAACCATGAGGCACGCCGCCGAGACGCTTGCAGCGCTCGGCATCCCCCACAAACGGCTGATCGTCTCCGCGCACCGCACGCCCGACCGCCTCTATGATTTCGCCAAAGGCGCGCGCGAAGCCGGCTACAAGGTCATCATCGCCGGCGCCGGCGGCGCGGCTCACCTGCCCGGCATGACGGCGGCCATGACGCCGCTGCCGGTGTTTGGCGTCCCCGTCGAATCGAAGGCGCTGTCCGGGCAGGATTCGCTGCTCTCCATCGTGCAGATGCCGGCCGGCATTCCTGTCGGTACGCTCGCCATCGGCAAGGCCGGTGCCGTGAATGCGGCTCTTCTTGCAGCCGCCGTCCTCGCGCTCAACGATGCAGCACTTGCCGGACGGCTCGACGCATGGCGCGAGGCCCAGACGGCCAAAGTCGCTGCCGAACCGGAGGATCAGCGCTGATGCTCGCGGCCGGATCGACCATCGGCATCATCGGCGGCGGCCAGCTTGGCCGCATGCTGGCGATGGCCGCCGCGCGTCTCGGCTACCGCACAGTGGTGCTCGAACCGCAGGCGGATTGCCCAGCCGCACAGGTCGCCAATCGCCAGATCACCGCCGCCTATGACGATCCCGCAGCTCTTGCCGAGCTTGCCGCCGCATCAGCCGTCGTCACCTATGAATTCGAAAACGTCCCCGTCGCCGCGGCCAACGTCCTGGCCGCGACCGTGCCGGTCTACCCGCCGGCGCGCGCCCTTGAGGTTGCGCAGGATCGCATCGTCGAAAAGACATTCTTGAACGGCATCGGCATCGCCACTGCCAAGTTCCAGCCGGTCGACAATGACGGCGACCTCGCCAATGCCCTTGCTGCCTTCAATGGCAGCGGCGTGCTGAAAACCCGCCGTATGGGTTACGACGGCAAGGGCCAGCGCGTATTCCGCAACATGGAAAGCGGCGGCTTTGCCGGCGTTTGCGAGACGATGGGCAACGTCCCGCTGATCCTGGAAGCTCTGGTCGGCTTCGAACGCGAAATCTCCGTGATCGGCGCGCGTGGCACCGACGGCAGCATCGTGACCTATGTCCCGGCCGAGAACATCCATCGCGAAGGCATATTGCGCTCATCGACCGTGCCGGCCGCCATATCAGCCGCCACCGCCGATGCGGCCCGCGAGGCCACGGCGAAGATTCTCGACGCCCTGGATTATGTCGGCGTCATCGGCGTCGAGTTCTTCGTTCTGGGCGACGGCTCGCTTCTTGCCAATGAAATCGCGCCGCGTGTCCACAATTCCGGTCATTGGACGGAAGCCGCATGCGTCATTTCCCAGTTCGAACAGCACATGCGCGCCGTTGCCGGCCTGCCCTTGGGCGACCCGCGCCGCCACAGCGATTGCGTCATGGAAAACCTGATCGGCGACGATCTGGCCCGGGTTCCTGCGCTTTTGACCGAAGCTGACGTGCTGGTTCACCTCTACGGCAAGGCCGAAGCCCGGCCGGGGCGCAAGATGGGGCACTTCACCCGCCTTGTCCGGCGGCCATCGGCAGGCTGATTGGCAATCAACATCCGGTTTGGGCACTACGCGAAGGTTGACATAAACAAGAGTCCTCGTTTATGAGCCTGTCACGAATTGAGCGCGCACTTGGGGCGCGCTTTTCAGTTACGCCCGCAAAGGGCCAAATTGACGGGCAAGACCATGAAGATCAAGAACTCGCTCAAGGCGTTGAAGGCGCGCCACCGGGACAACCGCCTGGTTCGCCGCAAGGGCCGCATCTACATCATCAACAAGACCGACCCGCGCTACAAGGCCCGTCAGGGCTGAGCTGCGGCCGGAGCCTTTTGCTCCTGCGTCTTCTTGTGATTGCCGGCTGGCCGGCACGCTCACGCTAATTTCAGTTTGACCTTGCGCATGGCGAGACTAGACTCTTGCCATGCGCATTTTCGTTGCCCTCGCTATCGTGCTTCTCGCGGGTACCTTCGCACCCGTCGCCTTGGCCGACGACACCGTGCCCGCCGAGCCGGGCAAGAACAGCGCCGTCGTGGAGACCCATGCGCAACGCCTCGACAGGCTGTTTGCCGAATTGAAGCGCGAACGCAACGACAAGATCGCCACCCACATATCCCAGCGCATCTGGCAGGAATGGTCGCAATCGGGCAGCGCCTCGGTCGACCTGATGATGGGTTGGGCGCAAAAGGCGGTCGATGAAAAGAAGTTCGACGTCGCGCTCGACTTCCTCGACCAGGTCGTGACCCTCGACCCGACCTATGCCGAGGGCTGGAACCGCCGCGCAACCGTCCACTACCTGATGAAGAACTACGGGAAGTCGATGGCCGACATCGACCGCACCCTGCAGCTGGAGCCCCGCCATTTCGGCGCGCTATCCGGCCTGGCCCAGATCATGATGGACACCGACCGCAAGGAAGCGGCGCTCCGGGCATGGCAGCGCGTCCTCGACATCTATCCCATGCTGCGCAACGCACAGGATCAGGTATCGACCATTTCCGAAGAACTCGCAGGCGAAAACATTTGATATCCCGGCGTCGCGACTTCCCCGCGCCGGTCCACTTCCCCTTCCCTGTTTCCATTAGCTGCCACCCGCCGATGAACCTTGTCTATGCCGCGCTTGCCCTGCTTCTGGCGATTTTGTTCGCGCTCGTTGCGATCACGCGCGGCGGCGCGTGGCTGATCGAGCGCAGGAATCCACCCATAGGCGCCTTCATCGACATTGACGGCGCGCGAATCCATTACGTCCATGTCCCTCGGCCAGCCAATGCCGATCTGCCGGCCGTTGTTTTCATCCACGGAGCCAGCGCCAATCTCAAGGACCAGATGCTTCCCCTGCGGCCTCTGATCGAAGGGCGGGCCGAAATGCTTTTCTTCGACCGGCCGGGGCATGGCTGGTCGGAGCGCGGACACGACAACGACGACCCGGCCGCGCAGGCCAAAACACTGGCCAAGCTCATGGAAAAGCTGGGCATCGGCCAGGCGATCATTGTCGGCCATTCCTTCGGCGGGGCAACGACTGCAGCCTTCGCCAACGACTACCCGCAAAAGACGCTCGGACTGGTGTTTTTGTCGGCCGCAACGCATCCGTGGCCGGGCGGCGACACGTCATGGTACTATCGCCTGACGACGACCCCCGTTATTGGGCGGCTGTTTTCCGAAACGCTTGTCTATCCCGTCGGCTCGCTCCAGATGAATTCCAGCATCGAGTGTGTCTTTGCGCCCAACAAGGTCCCCGACGACTACCTCGCGGCTGCCTCCATCCCCCTCGTCCTGCGCCCGGCTCCATTTCGCGCCAACGCTACGGATGTCGAGGGCCTTTATCGCTATGTTTTGAAGGCGCAGCCTCGCTACCATGAGATAAACGCGCCAACGGTCGTCATATCCGGCGACCACGACACCGTGGTCTACGAAGAGATCCACTCCATCGGTCTTGCGCAGGATGTTCCGGGTGCCGAGCTGGTCTGGGTGAAGAACCTCGGCCACAAGCCGGACTGGATCGCTCCCGACCTGGCGGTGGCGGGAATCGAGAAAGTCTCAGGCAAGGCTCTGGACCTGCAGGCCATCGCGCGTGCCGTCGAAGCCCGCATCGCAGGCGACAGATTTGGCGAAGGCAGGTGCGTCGACAATCCCGCCCCGACTGACAATCGCAAAGGCCCTTAGTCGATATTGGCGATGCGCAGCATGTTGGTCGAACCCGGCGTCCTCAGCGGCACGCCGGCCGTGATGATGATGCGGTCGCCTTCCTTGCCGAAGCGCTCCTCATGCGCAATGCGGCAGGCCCGGTTGACCATGTCATCAAGATCGCTCGCATCCGGCGACACCACGCAATGCGTGCCCCATACCAGCGACAGCCGCCGAGCGGTATTCAGGATCGGCGACAGTGCGATGATCGGCACTTGCGGCCGCTCGCGCGCCGCCCTGAGGCCCGTGGCGCCCGATGCCGTATAGGTCACGATAGCCGACAGCTTGAGCGTCTCGGCAATTTCACGTGCCGCAAGTGAAATGGCGTCTGCGCCAGTCGCTTCGGGAGCCGAGCGCTGGGCATTGATGATGTCGGGATAAGTCGGGTCGCGCTCGACCTGCTCGGCGATGCGGCTCATCGTCGACACCGCTTCGACCGGATAGGCACCCGCCGCCGATTCCGCCGACAGCATGATCGCGTCGGCGCCCTCGAAAACGGCGGTTGCCACGTCGGATACTTCCGCGCGGGTCGGAACCGGAGCGGTAATCATCGATTCCAGCATCTGAGTGGCGACGACTACCGGCTTGCCGGCCCGCCTCGCCGCCCTCGTGATCTGCTTCTGAATGCCCGGAACAGCTTCCAGCGGCATCTCCACGCCGAGGTCGCCGCGCGCAACCATCAACGCATCGGACAGGTCCATGATTTCGGCCAGACGGGCGACCGCTTGCGGCTTTTCGATCTTGGACATGATCAGCGCCCGCCCGCGTGCGATCTTGCGCGCCTCGGCAAGATCTTCCGGACGCTGGATGAACGACAATGCCACCCAATCGACGCCAGCCGCCAGAACCGCGTCGAGGTCGGCACGGTCCTTTTCCGTCAAGGCTCCGACTGGAAGCTCGGTATCGGGCAGCGAAACGCCCTTCTTGTCGGAAATGGAGGTGCCAGCCACCACCACGCACTCGATCGAATGACCGTTGGTCTTGACGGCCTTCAATTCCAGCTTGCCGTCGTCGATCAAAAGGCGATGGCCCGGCTCGACCGAGGACAGGATTTCCGGATGCGGCAGGAAGACACGCGTTGAATTGCCGGGTTCCTGGCTGTCATCAAGCGTGAATGTCTGGCCAACCGCGAGCGTTTCCTTGCCATTGGCAAATTTGCCGACGCGCAGCTTCGGTCCCTGGATATCGGCAAGAATGCCGATTGGACGGCCCACGGCTGCCTCGACGGAACGGATGCGGGCGATCAAGGTCCGCATAAGGTCATGATCCGCATGGCTCATGTTGATGCGGAAGACATCGGCTCCCGCCTCAAACAACTTCCTCAGCATCGCCTCCTCGGAGGAGGCTGGGCCAATGGTGGCGAGAATCTTGACCTTGCGGCTGCGTCTCATTGACTGTTGCTTCCTGGGGCGGTGGTGCCGCCTTCCGTTGCCGGCTGCTCGGTCAGCTGGACCATCCAGCTTGCCTGCTCGCCCGTGTCGTATTCCTGGAATCCGGCGCGCTGAAAGCCTCGTGCGACGCAGTCGGTCACGCCAGCGATCTTGAATTCCTTTTCAGCGACGCACATGCTGATCGGGCCGTCCCAACGGCCGCCGCGCTCGGCGTCTTCTGCATAAAGATAGTAAAACCTTGATGACAGCGGTCCCTCGATCAGCGTCTTGCAACTCGACGCCTCGATGTGCCACCAGCCCTCGGTGATCCAGCCGGCCTTGGCACGGTAGCCTATGCCGACCCCGACCAGGTTCTGCGTCGCGTTGCACACGCGAAAATCAGCATGGGCCGGAGCCGCAAGAGCAAGCATGACGAAGGGCGCTGCGAAAAACGGCACCAGCATGGCACTCACGCGGCGAACGCGCAAAGAGCCAGTACATACCCTCTTCAATCCCCTCAGCATCGTTTTCATCATCTGGTGACGCCCCTTTTCGGCAAACTACCGGCGCATGTCAACGCGCCGCCGCACAGAATTCCAATCGATTTAAAAATGGGTGGCGCGGTGTTTGGTCGCCCTTGGGGCAGATTTCGGTAAAAACCTTGTCCAAACCACGGCATTGCGCGGACGCCCTCTTCGTGGAATGACGGTAGCACCCCGCCCGGAACGAAAAACGGACCAATCTTCCCGCTCATGACCCGATCCACAGTTTTCGCCCCTTTCGACCTGATCGAGGGCGATCGCAAGCGAGGCCTTGTGCTGGTTGCAGACCATGCCCGCCGCGATTTACCCGAGGAGTATGGCGATCTAGGCCTGCCGCCCGCTGAATTCGAGCGCCACATCGCCTATGATATCGGCGTCGAAACGGTCACCCGCGAATTGGCGGCTCTGCTTGGCGCGCCGGCGGTGCTTGCCACCTTTTCGCGTCTGCTTATCGATCCCAATCGCGGCGAGGACGACCCCACGCTTGTTCGCCAACTCTATGACGGCACCGTCATTCCGGCCAACTACCCGCTCTCAAGCGAAGAGCGCGAGAAGCGGCTGGTTCGCTTCTACCGGCCCTATCACGACGCTGTCGCCGCGCTGGTCGCCTCCGTGGCCCATGCCTCGGGCCGCGCTCCGTTTATCTTTTCGGTCCATTCCTTCACGCCGTCGATGCAGGGTGTAGCCCGGCCATGGCATGTCGGCGTCTTGTGGGACCTCGACGACAGGGCGCCTCGGCCACTGATCGACATGCTGGCTGCGGATGCATCCCTCACCGTTGGCGACAACGAGCCCTATGACGGGGCGCTACGCGGCGATACCATGTTCAAGCACGCCATCGTCAACGGCTTTGCCCATGCGCTGATCGAGATCCGGCAGGACCTGATCGCAAGGCCCGACGAGGCCGCGGCCTGGGCCGGCCGGCTTGCCCCGATCGTTGACGCCATCAACCGGCGTTCCGATATACACGAGGTTCGCCATTTCGGTTCGCGGACCGGATCGCTTTGAACGCAGGAGATGACCATGACCGAACTCAGCCAGGATCAGCAGCGGGACTTCGAAGCGGCAGCCTTCCGCCGGTTGGTCGAGCATCTGCGCCAGCGTACCGATGTCCAGAACATCGACCTGATGAACCTTGCCGGCTTTTGCCGCAACTGCCTGTCCAACTGGTATCGGGAAGCAGCGGGCGCAGAAGGTGTCGATCTCTCCAAGGATCAGTCGCGCGAAATCATCTATGGCATGCCCTATGCCGATTGGCAGGCGCTTCACCAGACCGAGGCATCGGATGCGAAGAAAGCCGCATTTGAGGTGAACCGCCCCAAGGGTCACTGACCGGGAACAAGCCCTTGGCCCAAATGCTTCGGGCCGGCTGCACTTTGACGGCGGGATAAAACGATTTAAAAGGCACTATCCTCCAGTTTCCGCGTGAGATTTGACCCGATGACTGAATCGAGCTCCGTCGCGAGCGCTGTTCGTGGCCGCTGGGCCGTTGCAACCATGTTTTTCGTCAACGGCTTCCTGACCGGAAGCTGGGCGCCCCAGATTCCGGTGTTTCTCACCCGTCTCGACATCAGCAAGTTCACGCTCGGCCTGCTGATCCTCTTGTTCGGACTCGGCGCAGTCGTCGCCATGACATATTGCGGACATCTCATTTCACGGCACGGGTCGCGCTCCGTGGTGCGTTGGTTCGGCGTCGCCGCGACGTTCGGCCTGCTTTTGGTGGCACTGGCGCCGAACGTCCCGGTCGCAGCAGTCACCATGATCCTGTTCGGTGGATTGATCGGCGGCATGGACGTCGCCATGAACGCCAACGCCGTTGCCGTCGAGCGCAAGCTGTCGCGCGCCATCATGTCGTCGTCGCACGGCTTCTGGAGCCTCGGCGGTTTTGCCGGCGGCGCATTGGGCGGCTTCGCCATCCAGAACTTCGGCCATCTCGCCCACGCAGCCGCAGTGACGGTTGTCGCCGTCGTTGCCGTCGTGCTGGCGTTGCGCCACCTCATCGCCGAGCCTAAGGCGGCCGCGGGCGTCCATCACCGCTTCACGCTGCCCCGCAACCCAGTGATCTACCTGATCGGCCTGATGGCATTATTCTCGATGATCCCCGAAGGGGCGGTGCTCGACTGGGCAGCCCTATACCTGCAACAGGAACTGGGTACCGATCTCGCCACTGCCGGCCTTGCCTTTGCGGCTTTCTCAGGCGTCATGGCCTTCATGCGCTTTGCCGGCGACGCGGTCCGCAACCGCTTTGGCGCCGTCACCACCTTGCGCGTTTCAAGCCTCGTCGCAGCTACCGGAATGCTGGTTGCGGGCTTGTCGCCATCGCCTTGGCTCGCCATCGCGGCCTTTGCCTTCTGCGGCTTCGGCATCGCCAACATGGTGACGATCGCCTTTTCGGCCGGCGGCAATCAGGAAGGCATGTCTTCCGGCACAGGCATGAGCGTCGTCACGACGATGGGCTATTGCGGCATACTCGTAGCCCCCTCGGCAATCGGGTTCGTAGCGGAGCACACTGGATTTGGTCCGATCTTCATTACCCTGTCCGGCTTGCTCGTCGTCGTGTGCCTGATGTCGGGTCTCGCGCGGCGCGCCGACTTCCACCCAGCCCCCGCAGCGGCCGAATAGGCCACCAGTTCAGCGTCAGATCCTGCCCATGAACAGCAGGATCAAGAGCACGATCAAAATGACGCCGACAATGCCGGACGGGCCATAGCCCCAACCGCGAGAATAGGGCCAGCTCGGGATCGCACCGATCAGGATCAGTATCAAAATAATGATCAGCAGTGTCGTGAGTGGCATGGCGACAGCCTCGCTTTGTTGAAACTCATGCCATCACAATGCAAAAGGCCGCCCGGTTGTTCCCGGACGGCCCTTGCCATCGAAATCCATGTCAGACGCTATTCAGCGGCCTTTGGATAGGAAACCGCCAGATCGTCCTTGACGGCAGCGGCCGTAGTCTCCTTGGCGGACTGCTTCTTGTCGCGGCGGAACACGCGCCGCCAGAATGCATAGAATTTGCTGTCCTTGCTTCTGGTGAAGATCATCAGCATCGACGGCGTCACGATCAGGGTAAGCACGGTCGCAAAGGCCAGGCCGAACACGATCGCGGAGGAAAGCGCGATCCACCACTGCGTCGACGGCGCATTGATCGTCGTCTCGCGGTGGAAGATTTCCAACCCAAGGCCGAAGGCGATAGGCAGCACGCCAAGGATCGCCGACAGCGCCGTCAGCACGACCGGGCGGGCACGCTCACGGCAGGTCTGCAGCACCGCTTCCAGCTTGTCCCAACCTTCTTCGCGCAACCGGTCGTAAGTATCGATCAACACGATATTGTTGTTCACCACCACGCCGGCCAGCGCGATCATGCCGATACCGGACATGACGATGACGAAGGCCTGCCCCGTCGCCAGCATGCCGAGCAACGCGCCGATCATGGCCATGACAACGCAGGACAGCACCATCAAAACGCTGGTGAACTTGTTGAACTGGGCAAGCAGCACGATGAAGATCATGAAGATCGCCGCGCCGAAAGCGTTCATGAGGAATGCTCCGGCCTCGGCGCTGTCCTCGTTCGAACCTGCAAGCTTCCAGTCCACGCCGGGTTTCGCCATTGCGCCAACCACCTTTGCCACATCGGCCTGCACGGCAGCGACCTGGAGGCCGCTCGCCACATTGGCCTGGATGGTGATGGTGCGCTTTCCGTCAATGCGGTTCAGGATGCCGACCGTCGGTTCCGGCTTGCGGGTGACGAAGTTGGAGATCGGCACCGAACCTTGCGCCGTCTGTACGCGCAGTTCATCCAGCGTGGACAGCGTGCGACGGTCCTCTGGCAAACGCAGCCTGATATCGACTGCGTCGTCAGCGCCCGCCGGGCGATAGTCGGTCAGCTTCAACTCCGTGGTGACCAGTTGCACGACCGTGCCGACCGAAGTCGGGCTGATGCCGTACTGCGCCGCCTTGGAACGGTCGACCTGCAACGCCCAGTCGATGCCGGGCGGCGGCAGGCCATCCGACAGGTCGATGACGCCGGGCACCTTGGCAACGGCCGCCGCGACTTCCTTGGCATAGTCGTTCAACCCCGTCGGGTCGGTCGCGGCGAGCTGCACCTGGATCGCCTTGCCGGTCGGCGGTCCGGCATCCGGGACGCGGACCTCGACATCGACGCCGGGGATGCCGGCCATGGCAACGCGCAGATCGTCGAGGATCTGGTGTGCCGATTTGCGCTGGCGCCAGTCGACAAACTCGTAGTTGATGACGCCGACCACATCCTCGGGAATATCCTCGCCGCCGCGCGTCTTGCCGACCTTGGTGAGCACCGACTTGATGCCGGGCCAGCCGAGGATACGGCTTTCCGCTTCGGTCGTGGCCGCATTCATCTCCTCAAGCGAGAGATTGCCGCGGGCATGGACGTAGAGCAGGCCGTAGTCGGGTTCGACATTGGGGAAAAACTCGACGCCGTTTCCATATTTGACGTAGGAAAAGAGCGAGCCGCCGAGCAACAGCACGGTCAGCACCAGCGCCGTGATCGGATAGTGCACGGCCTTCTTCACCACCGCCATGTAGAGGCCGTCGCGATGCTCTTCGCCATGGTTCTTCGGCGGCTTGGCGAAAATCGCCCCGATCGACGGCGCGAAGATCAAGGCGTAGGCCATGGACGCCGCCAGCGTCACGATCAGCGTGATCGGCAGATATTTCATGAAGTCGCCGACGATGCCCGGCCAGAACAACAGCGGCGAAAAGGCCGCGATGCGTGTCATGGTGGCAGCAATGACCGGGCCGGCCATGCGCTTGGCGGCTTCCTCGAAGGCTTGTTCCTTCGGCATGCCCTCGCCCATGCGCCGCTCGGCATATTCGGTGACGATGATGGCGTCGTCAACCAGCATGCCGACGGCCAGGATGAGGCTGAACAGCACGATCATGTTGATCGTGTAGCCCATCAGCGCCAGCGCCAGTATGCCCATCAGGAACGACGACGGGATAGCCAGGCCGATCAGCATCGAGGCACGCCCGGACAGCGCATAGAGAATGACGATGAAGACCAGGATGACGGCGATCATCACGTGGTTCTGCAGGTCGTTCAGCAACTGGTTGACGAAGACCGACTTATCTTGCGTGTACGTCACCTTGAGGTCGGGCAGCACCTGCGCGTTCTGAGCGACGAACAGCTCGGAAACCTTCTTGGCGCCTTCGATCGTCTCGACCACATTGGCGCCGATGCGCTTCTTCACCGCAATGGTGATGGCGCTCTTGCCGTCGATACGGGCTATCGTCTCCGCATCCTTGAAGGTCGAACGCACAGTGGCGAGGTCGCGGACGCGCACCACGGCGTTCGGTCCTGCAACCACTGGAAGGTTGGCGACATCCTCCGGCGTCTCGATCAGCGCCGGCACCTTGACCGCGTACTTGCCTTCCGTGCCCTCGATTGCGCCGGCGGCGACAAGGCTGTTCGACGCACCGATGCCTTGTATCAACTGGTCGAGTTGCAGACCGTAGGACGACAGCCTCACCGGATCGATGATGGCCTCGACCTGTTCATCGCGCGAACCCTGGATTTCGCCTTCAAGAACGCCCGGAACCTCCTCGATGCGGTCGCGCAGGGTCTTGGCCGCTGCAGTCAGGGTGCGTTCGGGTATGTCGCCTGACAAGGTCACGAAGACGACAGGAAATTCCGACAGATTGACTTCGTTGACGGTCGGCTCCTCGACACCCGCCGGCAGGTCGCGCTTGGCGTCCTGCACCTTGTTGCGGGTGTCGATCAGCGCGTCGCTGAGGTCCGTCGACGGATCGAACTCCACGATGACGTTGGCGCCGCCCTGGAAGGCGTTCGACTTCATCTCCTTGAGCCCCTTGAGGCTCTTGAGCTGTGATTCAACCGGGCGCAGCAGCAGACGCTCGGCGTCCTCCGGCGAAATGCCCTGATAGATCAGGCTGACATACATGATCGGAATGGCGACGTCGGGTTCGGCTTCCTTGGGCACGGCCCGATAGGCCAGCGCCCCGGCGATCACCAGGAAGATCAGGACCGACAGTGTCAGGCGCGCATTCTGGATCGCAATTTTGACGATATCCATGCCGTGGCCTCACTGCGTTCCGGACGCGTCTTGGACGAGTTTCCTGATCGCCGCCTCGTCGGCCACGACGGCCTTGACCTCGTCGCCTTCCTTGACCAGATCCTGCCCGGCGATGATGACCTGCGCATCGGCAGGGATGCCTGCCAGCACCAAGCCGTTTTGCGTGTCGTCGATCAGGTCGATCGGATAGAAGACGACCTTGCCATCCGGGCCGACGGCGCGGATGCCGAGGTCGCCATCCTTGCTGAGCGTCACCACCGAGCGCGGCAAGGTGATCGCGTCGGTGGGCGCGGTCTGCAGAGTAATCTCGGCGGTCATGCCTGCGGGAATGGCTCCATCTGCATTGGGAATAGCCACCTCGACGCGGAATGTACGCGTTGCCGCCGATGCGTCGCGGCTGATGTAGCGCACCTTGCCTTCGACGACATCGCCGCTCACCAGCCTCACCTTGGCGGTGTCGCCGATCTTGAGGTAGCCGAGATCGCGTTCGCTGATCTCGCCGCGCGCCACGATCGGATCGAGGCTGAGGATCGTCGCGACTTCGCCGCCCTGCATGATGGCGCTGCCAAGTTCTACGGCAACGCGGTCGATGACGCCGTTGAACGGCGCCTTGACTTCGTTGCGGGCAAGTTCGGCTTCGGCGGCGTCGAGCTGCGACTTGGCTGCGGCAAGCGCCGAGCGCGCCGTATCGAGCTGCAGCTTGGGAAGGTTGCCGGTCTTGGCGAGCCGTTCGGAAGCGTCAATCTCGGCCTGGCGCTGGGTCAGAAGCTGCCTGGCATTGTCCACTGCTGAAACCTTCTCTTCCGCACCAAGCATGAGGACAAGATCGCCCGTCTTGACGCGGTCGCCCTGCTTGACCGGCAGTTCGGAAATGACGCCGCCGACCCGTGTGGCCAGAACCGCACGCTTGTCGGCCTCGGTCAGGCCGGATATCCGGATCGCGCGCGCATGAGCCTGCCTCGGCGGCACCACCACTTTGACTGTCCGGATCGGCGCTGGTTCAGCCTTTGGCGGTTCTGTCGTTTTGGCCTCTTCAGAGGGAGCGTCGCTGCCAACCGACGAAAAGGCGCCGGTTGCGACCCATCCAGCAAAGACGATGAGCACAACAATGGCGGCAAGCTTGTGAAACTTGAATTTTGGCATTGTCATCTTTCCGGGTGCGCAATGGCCTAGCCAAGCGGCGTCTGTCAGACGCCATGGTCCATATGGGTATGCGCGCTTCGCGTTCAATTCGCCGTGAGCAACGGAGCGCGCCTTCTACATCAACTTCGCACTGCGAAATAGTCAGAAAAGTTGATGAAAGAATTGATGTGCCGTCTAAAACGCATCGAAACCGGCTGGAATAGCTGACCTGATGGCCTTTCCCGCCAGATTTGGCAGCAGGCGTCAGCATGGTGTGGCCGGCAGGAAATGTCCGGCAGATTCCGATTTCTCGTTTCCCTCCTCGGCCCAAGGACGCAAGCGAACCGGTCGGCCCGACATTACAGGCCAGATTTTTTGCAGTTCGACGAACCTGCTCTTCAAAAAACAAACCCGGGCGCGAGGCCCGAGCTTGAAGTCGTTATCGGCGCTTACCGGTTTTCAACGCGCGCGCGACGCCTCAAAAATGCTGTCGATCGCGGCACCCAGCGCAGCGTTGAACTCCGCGTCGCTCTGGCCAGCCGAGAGACCCTCGGTCAGGGCGCGCGAGAAGCTGGCGATCATGCCGTCATTCTGTCTCAGCTTGGCATTCGCATCGTCGCGGGAATAGCCGCCGGAAAGCGCCACCACGCGCATCACGCGCGGATCGTCGATCAGCGGCTTGTAGAGGTTCGCCTTCGTCGGCAAGGTCAGCTTCAGCATGACCTGCTTGCCGGCCGGCACGTCTGCCAGATGCTTCTTGATTTCGCCAAGCAGGATATCTTCCGCTTCCGCCTTGTCGGCGATGGAAATCGTAACTTCCGGCTCGATGATCGGAACGAGCCCGTGCGCCAGAACCTGCTTGCCCACTTCAAACTGCTGGGCAACAACGGCGGCGATGCCTTTCGGGTTCGCCGCGTCGATCACGGACCGTTCCTTGGTGCCGAATATCCCCTTTGAAACGGCGTGCTTCAGAAGAGCATCGAGGTTCGGCATCGGCTTCATCAGCTTCACGCCGTCCTTACCTTCTTCAAGGCCCTTGTCGATCTTCAGGAAGGGCACCACATGGCGCTTTTCCCACAGATACTGAGCGGTCGGCGTGCCGTCGATCTCGCGGTCCATGGTCTGCTCGAACAGGATTGCGCCCATGACCTTGTCGCCGGTGAAGGCAGGCGACTTGATGATGCGGGCGCGCATCTGGTGAACGAGGTCGAACATCTCCGCATCGCTGGACCATGCACTCTCGTTGATGCCGTAAAGCTTGAGCGCCTTTGGCGTCGAGCCACCCGACTGATCGAGCGCCGCAATGAAGCCGTCCTTGTTTGCGGCCTGCGCGGCCATGTCCTTGTTCATCTCATTCTCCCAAAGTCGACCGATTTACAAAACCAATGCATAAGGCGTGCTCTAGAGCATTTTGCAGCCAGGGGAAATCACCTTGCGTTACCCAAATGCGGCTAGACGATCAGCCCGTTGCGTCAATCCGGCTTAAGCCTTTAGCACGTCCACGCCCGGCAGCGGCTTGCCTTCCATCCATTCCAGGAAAGCGCCTCCGGCAGTCGAGACATAGGTGAAATCGTCGGCCACGCCGGAGTGGTTGAGCGCGGCAACCGTGTCGCCGCCACCTGCCACCGAGACAAGCTTGCCTTCCCTGGTGCGCTTTGCCGCATGGCGGGCCGCTGCCACAGTCGCCTTGTCGAAAGGCTCGATCTCGAAAGCGCCGAGCGGGCCGTTCCAGACCAGCGTCGCAGCCCGGTCGATCCACTGGTTGATCGCCTCGACCGTCTTCGGGCCGACATCGAGGATCATCGCGTCCGCAGGAACGGCGCTGACGGGAACCGTCTCGTTGGCCGCACCAGCCTTGAACTCACGCGCCACCACGCCATCGGTGGGCAGGATCAGCGCGCAACCGGCTTCCGCCGCCTCGATCATGATCTGCTTGGCGGTCGCCGCAAGATCGTGCTCGGCCAGCGACTTGCCGACATTGGTGCCACGCGCGGCGAGGAAAGTATTGGCCATGCCGCCGCCGATAACCAGCGCATCGACCTTCCTGACCAGGTTCATCAACAGGTCGATCTTGGTCGAGACCTTGGCGCCGCCGACAATGGCGATGACCGGCTTGACCGGATTGCCGAGGCCCTTTTCCAACGCGCCGAGTTCCGCTTCCATGGTCCGCCCGGCATAAGCCGGCAACAGGCGGGCAAGGCCCTCGGTCGAGCAATGCGCGCGATGCGCGGCGGAGAATGCGTCATTGACGTAGAGATCGCCATTGGCCGCCAGCTTCTTCGTAAAGTCGGGATCGTTCTTTTCTTCCGCTTTGTAGAAGCGCGTGTTCTCCAGCAGCAACACGTCGCCATCCTTCATCGCGCCCACGGCAGCGGCAGCCTTCTCACCGATGCAATCTGCGGCGAAACCAACCGGACGGCCCAGCACCTTGGCAGTCGCCTTGGCGATAGGCTCAAGCGATAGCTCTGCCGAAGGCCCGTCCTTCGGGCGACCGAAATGCGCGAGCAGGATCACCCTCGCACCCTTCTTCGACAGCTCCTCAATGGTCGGCGCGATGCGCTCGATGCGGGTCGCGTCGGTAACCTTGCCATCCGCCATTGGCACGTTGAGATCGACCCGCACCAGCACGCGCTTGCCGGCTACGGTGCCCATATCGTCGAGCGTCTTGAAACCTGCCATGATTATTCCTTCTCCGCGAAAGCCGCCGGACCATACCCGGCGCGGCTGGCGATGCAAGATCGCGCCACCAGCCGCAATAAAAATCTTTCAGGGCGAGCCGTCAGGCCGCTGTCGGCGGCGCATCTTCGGGTGCTTCCGTCTCGCCAGATCCCTGTTGCCCGGTCTTTACCGAAGCGGTCCGGGGTTCTTCCGGCTTCGCCTCAGGTGCCGTTTGCGCATCCGCAGCCTGTCGCTCGGAGCTGTTAGTCTTTCGTGCGGTTGACCTGAACAGCCTTGCAATGCGGTCGTAGATCTCGCCGGCGCTGAGGAAAACAGGCACCCGCGCCACCGGCGCTGTCGGCTCGAATGAAAGGCCAAGGCTGATGATCCGACCCTTTTCATCGACGTCGCGCACGATCAACTCGATCGGTTCGAGCGACAGCCGGTCGGCATATTCGGCATGCCCGCCCAACCGGGCCACCACCAGCTGTCCGACTGTCAGCTTGCGCTCAGCTTCAGTGAGCGCAGGGCCATACGCAGCTTCCAACTCTGCTGCGGGACGCCCCGGATCGACGGCGAACGCGCCGAAGAAATCCGCATCCTCCGGGTCCACCGTGGCGCGGCTGGCAAAAAGCTTGTCGAGCAGGCGCGGATAGCGGTCGGGCACGAAGATGTAGACGTTGTCGCCCGCAGCGAGCCGGCCCATGTCCTGGAACCGCATAGAACGGCCTTCGCGCACCACCAGCGAAGGCCGTGCCCAGCGCGGAATGCGTTCGCCGCGTGCCACCGGACTGCCGGGCGCAACCTTATAAGCCAGCAATTCGTGGCGCGCCGAACCCGGCAATTCCAGTTCGACCTTGTTGAGCGGCCCCAGTCTTGACGGAACGATGAGGCCGAGACGCCGCGCCAGCGGCCCGACAGTCCAGCCCTGCACGACAAGCGACACAAGAACGACGATGAAGGCGACGTTGAAGATGAAGCGGCCGTGTTCCAATCCGCCGAGCAGCGGCGTTATCGCAAGCAGGATCGACACCGCGCCGCGAAGGCCGACCCACGAGATGAACGCGACCTCCGGACGTGGCAGGCGGAACGGCATCAGGCAGAGCCAGACCGCGATCGGCCGGGCTATGAATGCCAGGAACAGCCCAAGCAGCACGGCCGGGATCAGGATCGCCGGAAACTGCGAAGGCGTCGCAAACAGGCCAAGCACCAGGAACATGATGATCTGCGCCAGCCAAGACATGCCGTCCTGGAACCGCTTCAGCATGGTCACGGCGCGGATGTCCGAATTTCCGGCCACCATTCCGGCCAGATAGACCGCAAGAAATCCCGAGCCGCCAAGGCTGCCAGCAGCGGCAAACACGGTAAGCGAAAGCGTCAGCACGAAGATCGGTAAGAGGCCGTGGTCCAGGTTGAGCCGATCGACCAGCCGCACGATGGCCATGCCGCCAAGGATGCCTACGGTCGCCCCGATGCCCATACTGAGGATGAACCCGAAGACAAGGTCGAGCATGACCAGATCGGCCTGGCTGTCAGCACCGGCAGCAATGATTTCTACCAGTGTGATGGTCAGGAAGATCGCGATCGGGTCGTTGCTTCCCGATTCAATCTCCAGCGTCGAGCGCACGCGCTCGCGCAGGTTGATTTCGCCGGCGCGCAAAAGAAAGAACACCGCCGCCGCATCGGTCGAGGCTACCGCTGCGCCCAGCAAAAGCGATTCCAGCCACGACAGGTCGAGCAGGTAGAACGCGGCGGTTGCAAACACGACCGTGGTGATCAGGACGCCCGCGGTGGCTAGCGATACTGCCGGACCGGCCGCCTGCCGCAGCGCGTTGAGCGGCGTGCCGAACCCGGAGTCGAACAGGATGACGGCCAGCGCAAGCGATCCGGCGAAGTAGGCCACTTGAGCATTGTCGAACTGGATGCCGAGGCCGTCACCACCCGTGATCAGGCCGATGCTGAGGAAGAGAAGAAGCAGAGGTGCGCCAAAGCGGAAGGCGATCAGGCTGGAGAACGCCGCCGCGATCACAAGCCCGGTGCCGACCAGCGTCACCAGATAGATCGCGTGTTCCATACCCCCACTTCCCTTCGGCTTGCGTCCCCCTGTCAGGGTGCAATTTTCTGCATAAGGCAGAGTGAGGCGAAGACATGGCGTTGGGCAAGCTTTTCAGGGCAAATATCTGCTTGGGAAGTATATTTTTTGCCTAGCCCAATCAAAACAAAACGCCCGGTTGAAGCCGGGCGTCCTGCAACAATGTTGAAAGCTGAAAATCAGCCGATGGTCTTGCCAAAGGCAACAGCCGTGTCGGCCATGCGGTTGGAGAAACCCCACTCGTTGTCGTACCAGGACATGACACGCACGAGATTGCCCTCGATGACCTTGGTCTGGTCGAGTGCGAAGGTCGACGAGGCCGGATTGTGGTTGAGGTCGATCGAAACCAGCGGCTCCTCGGTGTAGGCCAGGATGCCCTTAAGCGGTCCCTTTGCGGCATCCACCAGCACCTTGTTGACCTCTTCGACGGTCACGTTGCGCTTGGGCACGAACTTGAAGTCGATGACCGACACATTGGGCGTCGGCACGCGGATCGACACGCCGTCGAGCTTGCCCTTCAGTTCCGGCAGGACGAGGCCGACCGCCTTGGCCGCACCGGTCGAGGTCGGGATCATCGACATCGCCGCGGCGCGGGCGCGGTAGAGGTCCTTGTGCATGGTGTCGAGCGTCGGCTGGTCGCCCGTATAGGCGTGAACCGTCGTCATGAAGCCCTTCTCGATGCCGAAGGCGTTGTTCAGCACCATGGCGACCGGCGCGAGGCAGTTGGTGGTGCACGACGCGTTGGAGATGACGATGTGGTCCTTGGTCAGCTTGTCGTGGTTGACGCCGTAGACCACCGTCAGGTCGGCGCCGTCGGCAGGAGCCGAGACGATGACGCGCTTGGCGCCGGCGGTCAGGTGGGCCGAGGCCTTGTCCTTCGAGGTGAAGATACCGGTGCATTCAAGCACGATGTCGATGCCGAGATCGCCCCAGGGCAGCTTCGACGGGTCGCGCTCGGCGAACACCTTGAATGATTCTGAACCGACGCTGATGCTGTTGCCGTCAACCTTCACCTCGTTGGGGAAGCGGCCGTGCACGCTGTCGTAGCGCAGGAGATGCGCGTTGGTCTCGACCGGGCCGAGGTCGTTGATGGCGACCACGTCGATATCCTTGCGGCCGCTCTCATAGATCGCGCGCAAAATGTTGCGGCCGATACGGCCAAAGCCATTGATGGCAACCTTCAAAGTCATAGTCATCTCCTGGGGGCGGAAAACTCGTCCGCCGTTTCATAACGGCGGACGTTGGAGGAATCCACCACCCGCCATGCGCTTCAAATCGATTTGCTGAACCTGGCCTAGTAACTCCTTGAGCCTGATCGGCCTCGTCCCTGTACTTACTTGCCCTTCAACTGCGTTTCAGCCGCCTTTGCCGCAGCCTCCGCGGTGATGCCGAAATGCGGATAAAGCTTTTCGATCGGCGCGCTGGCACCAAAGCCGGTCATGCCGATGAAAATGCCGTCCGTGCCGATAAGCGCATCCCAGCCCTGGCGAATGCCGGCCTCAATGGCCATCTTCACCTTGGCGTTGCCAAGCGTCGCCTTGCGATAGCTTTCGCCCTGCTTTTCGAACAGTTCGAAGCAAGGCACCGAAACGACGCGCGTCGGGTGACCCTTGTCCTGCAACAGCTTGCGCGCGCCAAGCGCGATCTCGATTTCCGAACCGGAAGCGAAGACCGTCACAGCCGCCTCGCCACCTTCGGCAGCCGCGAGTTCATAGGCACCCTTGCCGCACAGATTGTCCTTGGCAAATTCGGTGCGCACCGCCGGCAGGTTCTGGCGGGTCAGCGCCAGCGTAGAAGGCGTCTTTTCGGATTCCAGCGCGATCTGCCAGCACTCCGCAGCCTCGGTCGCATCAGCCGGGCGGAACACATAGTGGTTGGGGATGGCGCGAAGTGCGGCCAGATGCTCGACCGGCTGGTGGGTCGGGCCGTCTTCGCCAAGTCCGATCGAATCGTGCGTCATCACGAAGATCGAGCGAATACCCATCAGCGACGCCAGCCGCATGGCCGGGCGCGCATAGTCGGAGAAGCACATGAACGTGCCGCCATAGGGGATGATGCCGCCATGCAGCGCCAGCCCGTTCATCGCCGCCGCCATGCCATGCTCGCGAATGCCGTAGTGGACATAGCGCTCGCCATAATTGTCGGGCGTGATGTTCTTTGTCTGGCTGGTCTTGGTGTTGTTCGAGCCGGTCAGGTCCGCCGAGCCGCCGATGGTCTCCGGCGTCACGCCGTTGATGACCTCAAGCGCCATTTCCGAGGATTTGCGCGTGGCGACCTTCGGCTTGTCGGCGGCAAGCTTCTTCTTGTAGTCGGCGATGACCGCGTCGAAATTCTTCGGCAGTTCGCCGCGCTGGCGACGCTCGAATTCGGCGCGCTTGGCGGCATCGGCCTTGGCCAGCCGCCCTTCCCAGTCGCTGCGTCCCTTGGCGCCCGCCTTGCCGGCGGCGCGCCATGCGTCGAGGATATCGGCCGGAATGTCGAACGGCTCGGAGCTCCAGCCGAGGAACTTGCGGGCGCCTGCGATTTCTTCCGCACCGAGCGGCGAGCCGTGCACCTTGTTGGTGCCGGCCTTGGTCGGCGCGCCGAAACCGATGGTGGTCTTGGCGGCAATCAGCGTCGGCTTGTCGGAATGGCGTGCCGCCTCGATCGCATAGGCAAGCGCTTCGGGGTCCATGCCGTCGACATGCACGGCATTCCAGCCCGAGGCCTGGAAACGCGCGACCTGGTCGGTCGAATCCGACAGCGACACCGGGCCATCGATGGAAATGTTGTTGTTATCCCAGATGACGATCAGCTTGTTCAGCTTGAGATGGCCGGCCAGCGAAATCGCTTCCTGGCTGATGCCCTCCATCAGGCAGCCGTCACCGGCCAGCACATAGGTGTAGTGGCTGACGAGATCGTCGCCGAACGCCGCATTCATGATCCGCTCGCCGAGCGCGAAGCCGACCGAATTGGCGATGCCCTGGCCAAGCGGACCGGTCGTCGTCTCGATGCCGCTGGCATGGCCATATTCCGGATGACCGGCGGTGCGCGAGCCGAGCTGGCGGAAATTCTTGATCTGGTCGAGGGTCATATCCTCGTAGCCGGTCAGGTAAAGCAGCGAATAAAGCAGCATCGAGCCGTGGCCCGCCGACAGGATGAAACGGTCGCGGTCAGGCCAATGCGGGGCCTTCGCGTCGAACTTCAGGAAGCGGGTGAAAAGCACGGTCGCGATGTCGGCGCAGCCCATCGGCAGGCCGGGGTGACCGGAATTGGCTTTCTCCACGGCATCCATGGAAAGAAAGCGGATCGCGTTGGCCATCCGGTCATGTTGTTCACGCGAGAGCATGGTTCCTCCAGGGAGCGTCTTTGAGAGCTTGGGAAAAGGTGCGCGACACATAGCAGCCACGCGCTTTTAGTCAACAAAAGCGGTGCATTTCAGCGGATTCGCCGCAGCTTTCATCATTCTCCCGCGCCGTTAGCGGGGGACAGCGCGAGAGCTTTATTGACGCATGCTTCACCCGGTGCCTAATGTTTCAAGGATAACGCGTTCTGAACGCGCACGATTCGGTGATGGGCAAAAGACAGGATAACAGCCATGACCGGGGACACCACGCTCAAGGAAGTCATCGCCAGGCTGGGCAAGGCCATGGAGAGCCTGGAGAGTGCCGTTGCCGCAAGGCTGGAGCACGAACGGGACTACTCCGAGGCCGAGGCCGAAGTGCAGCGCATGAACGCGGATCGGTCGCGTCTGGCCCAGGAGCTCGACAATTCGGAGGCCCGCGCCGAGCGGCTCGAGGACGCCAACAAAGAGGTGTCGCGCCGGCTGGTGACAGCCATGGAAACCATCCGCGCGGTGCTGGACAGGTAGGATTGAGAGTGTCGAAATGGCCCAGGTGACGGTTTCGATAGACGGCAAGCAATACCGCATGGCCTGCGACGAGGGCCAGGAAGAGCATCTCATCGACTTGGCCGAACGCTTCGACCGCTACGTCCTGCATCTCAAGGATTCGTTCGGCGAGATTGGCGACCAGCGCCTCACCGTCATGGCCGGCATCATGGTCATGGACGAGCTTTCCGAACTGCAAAAGCGCATCAAGGGCATGGAAAGCGAGGTGCAGACCTTGCGCAAGACCCGCGACGACGCCCTGACCAAGGCTGACAAGAACGACTCCGCCCTGACCGGCGCATTGGGCGCGCTGGCGCAGCGCATGGAAGACCTGGCTTCCACACTGGTAATCCGCAAGGATTGATCGTCTGCTCGTTCACGGAACGAACGTATCGCCATTTCCTCGATATGGAGAATAATTTTGCTCGCCAACGCGGGCGGCACGCCTACGTCGTTTTTGAGCCCGGCGCAATCTGGTGCTATAAACGTGGCAACGGGCGAGCTTGCATAGGAATAAAATACTCAGGCCCGCCTGGCACGGCTTTCAATTTTCAACAAAGTCAGGACAGGCAAGTACCATGACCCTCCGTATCAACGACATCGCTCCGGATTTTAACGCCGACACGACCGATGGGCCTATTCATTTCCATGAGTGGATTGGCGACGGCTGGGCCGTACTTTTCTCCCACCCCAAGGATTTCACCCCGATCTGCACCACCGAGCTCGGCACCATGGCCGGCCTCAAGGGCGAGTTCGACAAGCGCAACGCCAAGATCATCGGCATTTCGGTCGATCCGGTGGAAAGCCACAACAAGTGGAAGGGCGACATCCAGAAGGCCACCGGCCACGCGGTAAACTATCCGATGATCGGCGACCGCGAACTGAAGGTCGCCAAACTCTATGACATGCTGCCGGCAACGGCGGGCGAGACCTCCGAAGGTCGCACCCCGGCCGATAACCAGACGGTCCGCTCGGTTTTCGTCATCGGCCCGGACAAGAAGATCAAGTTGATCCTCACATACCCGATGTCGACCGGCCGCAACTTCCAGGAAATCCTGCGCGCCATCGATTCCATCCAGCTCACCGCCAAGTTCCCGGTCTCGACGCCGGCCGATTGGAAGCCGGGCGAGGATATCGTCATTGCCGGCTCGGTCTCGGACGAGGATGCCCTCAAGCGCTTCGGCGCCTTCGAAACCATCCTGCCCTATATCCGTAAGGCCAAGCAGCCGTCTGCGTGATGCAGGGCGAGCGGCGGATCGATCCTGATCCGCCCATGAAACGCGGCACGCACTTCCAATAGAAAAGGCGCCGCCGGAATTTCCGGCGGCGCCTTTTTCATTCGTAATCGATTTGCTTAGTTAGCAGGATGGGCGTCGATCGTCCTCAGCGACTGGGCCTGGCGCTTGGCTGCGGCCTTGACCGCATCCTGCACCTTTTCAAAGGCGCGCACTTCGATCTGGCGCACGCGTTCACGCGAGATATCGAACTCTGCCGACAGTTCTTCCAGCGTCAGCGGCTCTTCGGAGAGGCGGCGCGCCTCAAAGATGCGCCGTTCGCGATCGTTCAGCACCGACATCGCACCCGCCAGCATCCCGCGACGGTTGTCGAGTTCGTCCTGCTCGATCAGCATCTCTTCCTGGCTGTCATGGTCGTCGACCAGCCAGTCCTGCCACTCGCCGCTTTCGCCTTCGGTCGCCCGGATCGGCGCATTGAGCGAGGCATCGCCCGACAGGCGGCGGTTCATCGACACCACCTCCGCTTCGGACACGTTCAGCCGCGTGGCGATCTCGGTGATCTGCTCGGGCTTCAAGTCGCCGTCGTCCAGCGCCTGGATCTTGCCCTTCACCTTGCGCAGGTTGAAGAACAGGCGCTTCTGGTTGGCGGTGGTGCCCATCTTCACAAGGCTCCACGAGCGCAGGATGTACTCTTGGATCGAGGCCTTGATCCACCACATCGCATAGGTAGCCAGCCGGAAACCACGCTCCGGCTCGAATTTCTTGACGGCCTGCATCAGGCCGACATTGCCTTCCGAAATGACTTCGCCAATCGGCAGGCCGTAGCCGCGATAACCCATGGCGATCTTGGCCACGAGCCTCAAATGGCTGGTGACGAGCTTGTGCGCCGCGGACGTGTCGTCATGCTCGCCATAACGCTTGGCAAGCATGTACTCTTCCTGCGGCTGCAGCATGGGAAAGCGGCGAATTTCTTCCAGGTAGCGGGTAAGGCCGCCTTCTCCGGAAACGATACTGGGCAATGACTGGGCCATAAAGCGCCCTCCTCTCTTCGAGTAATGCCCCCAAAACGCGGCGGGCATATGGCGCGGATGCCTGGAGCGCACATCCGCAATCGGCAATATACAGGAACAAAACCAGAAAAGACAGCATTTGTTCAAGTCGAAACAGACTGTCACGCTGAAGTGAACAATGCGAGTCAGGTTTTCTGGTGGCAGGATCAGGATTGTTGATGGGTACGCGGGATGCGCGGATCGAGATCAGGGTAAGCCGGGGAGAAACGAGTATCGCAACCGCACCAAACCGCCGTTGCAGGCCACCATCATCCAGATCCTAGAGAGACCGAAAGCCGCTGACGAGTTCCTCCATGTCCCCCGGCATCGGCGCTTCGAATGTCATCGCAATATGGGTAGCGGGATGGACGAATTCAAGCAGGCGCGCATGCAGCGCCTGCCGCGGAAATGCCTGCACTTGCCCGCGCAACGGTTCCGGCAGCCGGTTGGCCTTGGTGCGGAAGGCTTGGCCATAATCGGGATCGCCCACGACAGGGTGGCCGATATGCGCCATGTGCACCCTTATCTGGTGCGTGCGGCCGGTCTCGAGCCGGCATTCGACAAGGCTGGCCGTCGTGAACTGCGTCTGGTCCTCGCCGTACCGTTCCTCGATCGTGTAATGCGTCACGGCATGGCGGGCATCGTCGCGGCCTTCAGGCACGACGGCGCGGCGCACTCGGTCGGCAGCGCGGCCGAGCGGCGCATCGATCGTCCCCGTCACCCGCTGCGGAATGCCCCAGACAAGGGCGACATAGGCGCGCTGCATGTCGCCGCTGCGGCCATGGTCGGCAAAGGCTTCCGACAGCGCCTTGTGGGCCCTGTCCGTCTTGGCCGCCACCATGACGCCGCTTGTGTCCTTGTCCAGTCGGTGCACGATCCCCGGGCGCTTGACCCCGCCTATTCCCGACAGGCTTGCCCCGCAGTGATGGATCAGCGCATTGACCAGCGTCCCTGTCCAGTTGCCCGCGCCCGGATGGACGACCAGCCCGGCCGGCTTGTTGATGACGATCAACTCGTCATCCTCGTAAAGCACGTCGAGCGCGATTGCCTCGCCTTGCGGTTCGGCAGGCTCGGGCTCCGGCATCTCGACCGAAACCACTTCACCTGCCGCCACCTTGCGCTTGGCTTCCGTCGCGACCGTCCCGCCCAGCCGCACCGCGCCCTGCTTGATAAGCATCTGCACGCGGCTGCGCGAAAGCTCCGGCCCGAGCACAGCGGCCAGCCATTGGTCGAGCCGCTGCCCGGCCGCATCGGGGCCGGCTTCCAGTTCGATCGAAGCGCCCCCTATCAATCTTTTGGCCTGTTCGCTATGAGCGCTCATCTGTTCAAACTGTTCCGGACGTTGCCATGACCCGGCCTTATGCCGATGAAGAGGAAGAAAAGCCGCTCGATCCGTCGGTCGAAAAGGTGCGCAAGAAGCTCATCCGCTTCATGGGCATCAATCTCGGCCTTCTGTTCCTCGCCCTTATGGTGGTGATCGTCGCCCTTGTCTACAAATCGCGCACCGCCGAGACACCCGCCCCGGTGATCGCCGGCGACATCCAGGTGCCGGCCGGCCAGCCCATTGAAGGCGACATCGTTTTGCCGCTCGGCGCAAGGATCGTCTCGCAATCGATCTCCGGGAACCGCATTTCGCTGGACGTCGAGCTTGCCGAAGGCGGCCGCGCCATCTTCATCTATGACATCGCCGAGCAGCGACTGGTCGGGCGCTTCGCCGTAAGGACGAAGTAACCGTCACGATCAACTGTTCAAAGGGATGTGATCTGCGTCTTGAAACTGTATTGGAACTCTGCCTATCTAAGCAGTGTCACCTGATTTGATTGGTGATTTGGTTGTTCTTGCTGCGAAAGGAAAGACACTGAGAACAGCACTGCGGAAGAAGGCCGATATCGTGCCTTCGCCGGCCGGGATCAGCGCAAGCGATACCCGCGCCCTCGATACAGTCCTTGTCAGTCTGGAAGACTCCAAGGCCGAAAATATCGTCTCAATCGACATTCAGGGAAAATCGAGCCTGGGCGACTATATGGTCATCGCCTCGGGCCGGTCGAACCGCCATGTCGCGGCTGTTGCCGATCACCTGCTCAAGGCGCTCAAGGATGCCGGCTACGGCAATGCGCGCGTCGAGGGGTTGGCCAGCTCCGACTGGGTCCTGATCGATTCCGGCGATATCATCGTCCATGTCTTCCGGCCAGAGGTTCGCGACTTCTACAATCTTGAAAAGATGTGGCAGGCGCCGGACCTGGAGGAAGAAACGCTGCACTAGAAGTGCTCGCAAAGCCGCTCTAGCGCAGGACGCGGATAACCTTGTCGAAAACCGGACCGGTTTTCGCACCGAGTGAAGGTTGCGTTTCAATTTCCGCAATCGTCATTGGCCAGGACGTGGAATGAAAATCTCCGTGCATGCCGTGGGCCGTATGAAAACCGGCCCCGAAAAGGAACTTGCCGACCGCTATTTCGAGCGGTTTGCCAAGGCTGGGCCGGCGATTGGCCTGGAATTTACCGGCATTGCCGAAATCCCCGAAGGCCGCGGCCAGACCGCCAGCGAGCGCCGGCGCGAGGAAGGCCAGAAGCTGCAAGGCCAATTGCAGGCCGGCAGCGCGCTTGTCCTGCTTGATGAACGCGGCAAGAACTTCTCATCGGAAGAGTTTGCCGGCCGTCTCGGCCTGTTTCGCGACGGCGGCCGCAAGGCTTTGGTGGTTGCCATCGGCGGGCCGGATGGCCACGACCAGTCCTTGCGCGATCAGGCCGATCTGGTGGTTTCGTTCGGAGAACTCACCTGGCCGCATCAACTCGTCCGCGTGATGCTGGGCGAACAGCTCTACCGCGCCGCCACCATCCTGTCCGGCCACCCTTACCACCGCGCCTGACGGCGGAATTGACCGTCGCCCGGATTTTCGCCCCAATCTCCATCAATTTGCGCGGGAAGAAAGCGGTTCCCGGGATTCATTCGAAACCAGAATCGCTCTAGTGTCGGACCGGATGTCAGATCGCGCACAAGTCAAGCAGGCCCGCTTCAGTGCCAGCCACCTCGCCGTGGCTTCGGCGCTTTTGCTTTTCGCCGGGCGCGCCGATGCGCAGGCAATTCCCGACGGCGTGCCCGACCCGCAAAGCAACCAGGCCGAATATGAGCGCGTCACCAGGGAAATCACCCTGTCGTCGGAACGCATGGCAAGGCTAGCCGCTGATATCGCCTCCGTGCGCAAGGATTACGCCGGCATCACCGCAGCCCTCATCCAGTCCGCCAAGACCGAGCAGAAGCTCGGCCAGGACATCGAGGATATCGGTGCCAAGCTTGAAGGCCTGAAGGAGCAGGACGCCAAGATCCGCGCCTCGCTGGCTTCACGCCGCGACGTGCTTGCCGAAGTGCTGGGAGCCCTGCAGCGCATGGGCATCAGCCCGCCGCCGGCAATTCTGGTCAAGCCCGAGGATGCGCTCGCTTCCGTGCGCAGCGCCATTTTGCTTGGCGCCGTGGTGCCGGAACTGCGCGAGCAAACCGAAGACCTCATGGCCGACCTCAAGGAACATTCGCGCATCACCGCCTCCATCGATGCCGAACGGGTCAAGCTGACTGAATCTGTAACCGACCAGATCGCCGAAAAGCAGCGCCTGACGCTGCTTCTGGAGGCCAAGAAGAAATTCCAGGCCGAAACCCAACAAGCCATCGCAGCCGAGCAGGAGCGGGCGAAGGACCTCGCCGACAAGGCGAGGAGCCTGAAGGAGCTGATCGCCTCGCTGGAAACCGACGCCAAGCGCAAGGCTGCCGTCGACCAGTCGGAAACAGCCGCCTTGCCCATTCCCGAAGCCAACCAGTTGCTCGATCAGGTGCCGTTTTCGGCCTTGCGCGGCCAGGTTGCCTTGCCCGTGACCGGCAAGATCAAGCGCCGGTTCGGCGGCGGCGACGGTAACGGTTCGGTGATGCAGGGCGACATGGTTGCGACACAATCGGGCGCGATTGTAACCGCCCCGGCGGACGGGAGCGTACTTTATGCGGGGCCGTTTCGTTCCTACGGACAACTCTTGATCCTCGATGCCGGCGGCGGCTATCATGTCGTGCTGGCGGGGATGAACCGGTTAACCGTCGCGTCGGGTCAATCCGTGCTCGCGGGAGAGCCGGTCGGCGCGATGGGTGAAGCAAGGGTGGCAAGCACCTCGGCGACACAAAATGTAGATGCCACGCCGGAACTTTATGTAGAGTTCCGCAAGGATGGAAAACCCGTTGATCCGACCCCGTGGTGGGCGGACCGCTTCTCTGGAAGGACGTGAAATGATGCGGAAATTCTCGCTTCTGTTTGCCGGTGCGCTGATGGGCGCATCTGCCATGAGCCTGGTTTATGGCGCACCCGGCTCTGCGGCAAATGCAGCGGGTTCCGAGACCTATAAGCAGCTGGCCATCTTCGGCGACATCTTCGAGCGCGTGCGGGCGCAATATGTGACCCCGCCCGACGACAAGTCGCTGGTCGAGAACGCCATCAACGGCATGCTGACCTCGCTCGATCCGCATTCGTCCTTCATGAATGCCGAAGCAGCCCAGGACATGCGCGTCCAGACCAAGGGCGAGTTCGGCGGCCTCGGCATTGAGGTCACCATGGAAAACGACCTCGTCAAGGTCATCACGCCGATCGACGACACGCCTGCCGCCAAGGCCGGCGTCATGGCCGGCGACTTCATTGCCAAGATCGACGGCGAGGAAGTCAGGGGCCTTACCCTCAACGACGCCGTGCAGAAGATGCGCGGCCCGGTCTCGACGCCGATCACGCTGACCATCCTGCGCGAAGGCGCCGACAAGCCGCTTGAGATCAAGGTTGTCCGCGACATCATCAAGGTCAAGGCGGTCAAGTACCGGGTCGAAAACGACATCGGTTACATGAAGATCACCTCCTTCACCGAGAAGACCTATGACGATCTGGAAACGGCCATCCAGACGATCAAGAAGCAGATTCCGAAGGACAAGCTGAAGGGCTACGTGCTCGATCTGCGCCTCAACCCCGGCGGTCTGCTCGACCAGGCGGTCAGCGTCTCCGATGCGTTCCTCGACCGCGGCGAGATCGTCTCCACCCGTGGCCGCGACCCCAAGGACGTGACCCGCTTCGACGCCAAGGCCGGCGACGACATCGACGGCAAGCCGCTGATCGTGCTGATCAACGGCGGTTCGGCCAGCGCGTCCGAAATCGTCGCGGGCGCCTTGCAGGATCTTCGCCGCGCCACCGTGGTCGGTACGCAGTCCTTCGGCAAGGGCTCCGTGCAGACCATCATCCCGTTGGGCGAGAACGGGGCCCTGCGCCTCACCACGGCGCTCTACTACACGCCATCGGGCAAATCGATCCAGGGCAAGGGCATCACGCCCGACATCAAGGTAGACCAGCCGGTGCCGGCCGAATTGCAGGGCCGCGACCTGACCCGCGGCGAATCCGATCTCAAGGGCCACATCAAGGGCGCCGACGAGAGCGACACCGGGTCCGGCTCGGCCGCCTATGTGCCGCCGGAGCCCAAGGACGACCTGCAGCTCATCTATGCCGAGCAGTTGCTGCGCGGCGAAAAGACCGACGCCGCCTTCCCGCCGAACCCGGACAAGGCTGTGCTCAACCAGTAGAAGCTCCGTCAGGGTCTGGTGACCCGATCGAAGCAATGCCATTCTGCCGGGACCGCAAGGTTCCGGCAGTTTGATTCGGGGATACTGCTTGCCTGACGCCATCAAGGATATCGAACGGCCGCTGGGACAGGACCTGGATGGGCCTCGTGCGCCTTCCAGGTCGCGCAGCCTCAGTCGCGGTTCGATCATAGCGGGGCTCGCCGTAGTCGCCCTTGTCGGCGTGTCCGCAGCCATTGCGCTGCGCGAACCCGCGCTGCGCAATCCCCAACCGGTCGCGACGACTACGCCCAAGGTGACTGCACCGGCTGAACCTGCTGCCGCTCCGCAGACGCCGGCACCGCCAAAGGTCGAGACGGCATCGAAGCCGGACGGCCCGCAAATCATCCACCTCCAACCTGACCCGGGCCAAGCCGGTTCGGGCGGCATTGTCATCCGCGACCCTTCCGCCGTCGGCCAGGACCTCCGCGTCGCGCATCTTCCCGACAAGGCGCTTATCGAACAGAGCGAAACCGGTCCGCTGCCCATCCGCGCCGCCGACGGCAGGCGGCCCTTCGACGTATACGCCCGGCCTTGGTCCGGTGCGCGCGGTGCGCGCGTCGCCATCGTCATCGGCGGTCTTGCCGTCTCGCAGACCGGCACCCAGTCGGCGATCGCCAAGCTGCCGCCCGAGGTGACGCTGGCCTTTGCGTCCGGCGGCAACAGCATTGGCCGCTGGATGGAGGAAGGACGCCGCCGCGGCCATGAAATCGTCATGCAGATGCCGATGGAGCCGTTCGACTACCCGACCATCAATCCGGGCCGCAACACGCTAACTGTCGATGCCACGCCGGAACAGAACCTCATAAGCCTGCGCCGCGTGCTCTCGCGCACCACCAACTACACAGCCGTGATGAACTACATGGGTGCCCGCTTTACCGCCGAAGACAGAGCCATGGCGCCGATCATGGCCGAACTCGCCAAGCGCGGCCTCGGCTACATTGATGACGGCTCCTCGTCGCGAAGCCGCGCGCCGGACCTCGCAACGCAGGACGGCGTACCGCTGGCCGTCGCCGACACCCAGATCGATGCCACGCAGGACAAGGCCGCCATCTTGAAGAAGCTCGACGAGCTGGAAGCCACCGCCCGCGCCAAGGGCTTTGCCATCGGCACCGGCTCGGCCTTTGACGTCACCGTCGATGCCGTCGCCTCATGGGCCAACGAAGCCAAGATGCGCGGCATCGAAATCGTGCCGATCTCGGCTGTCGCCGCTGATCCCAACAAGCGCTGAGCCTGCAGGAAAAATCCGGACATGTCCAAGAGGAAGCCCGTCGATCCCGAAACGCTGCCCTACAGGCCATGTGTCGGCTTGCTGGTTCTGAACGGCGAAGGGCGGGTCTGGGTCGGGCACCGCATCGCCGAGCCCGACAGCGAGTTTTCCGGCACGAGCCTGCTTTGGCAGATGCCGCAAGGCGGCATCGACGAGGGCGAGGAACCCCTTCCGGCGGCACATCGCGAGCTTTTTGAAGAAACCGGCATGAAGAGCCTGACCCTTCTGGCCGAAGCACCGCACTGGATCAACTACGACCTGCCGTCGCATCTCGTCGGCATCGCCTTCAAGGGTCGCTACCGTGGCCAGACCCAGAAATGGTTCGCCTTCCGCTTCGAGGGCGACGACAGCGAAATCCAGATCAACCCGCCTCCGGGCGGTCACAAGGCCGAGTTCAATGAATGGGACTGGCGGCCGATGGCCGACTTGCCTGGCCTCGTCGTGCCGTTCAAACGCAAGGTATACGAAGAGGTGGTGGCCGCCTTCAGCCACCTTGTTCGCTAGCTCCTGAACTTAGATTTTCGCGGTCTGGTGCATGTCTCTCGAAAGTGGGAACCGGTTTCGGGAGACACGCATAAAATCAAGGGCCGAAAGCGTGTGAAGCGAATCTGAAAGATCGCGACACGCTTTAGCTCTTCGAGCGCAATGCGTCGTTGATGCCCCACATGTCCTTCTCGTCCGGCGCGGTCTCGAGGTCGAGAACAGGCAGCATCTTACGCAAGTGGTCGTGGTGGGTGCGCACGCCGTATTCGAGATCGGAGAGGAAGAACCCGCCAAAAGCTTCCGACAGCATGGATTCATTCGACCATACAGAAAGCTGCACGTCTTCCGCCATCGTGTCGCGGTCGATGCGGAAGGCCAGATACCGGGCAGCGGCCTGTTCCCTCGTCTCGTCGCGATAGCGGTAGATGGCCCCGCGCAGCAGCGTCTCGCCCGTCGACAGCGGAAACTCCTGGTAGAACTGCACCGATTCCGGCATGGCAGCGATCACCGCGTTCGGGAATATGCCGTAGTAGATCCATGCCTTCTTCAGGTGTTCGGGCAGGTGCTTTGGCTCGGGCGCGATCTTGATGTAGTTTTTCACGCTCCAGCGCCGCCCCGCATGCGGGTTGTAGGTGGCAAACGAACGCGAAACGCCGTTGACGAACGGCTCGTCATAGTAGGTCGCTCCATAGAGATCCTGTAGCGCGGGGTGTGCCATGGCGACGTGGTAGCCTTCATTGTCCACGTCGCGCACCGACTTCCAGTTGACCTGGCTCTTCTGCGTCCAGATCCCCCACGACGGCACCATGTCGGCAACGCCGTAATGCGACAGCTCAGCCTCGATCGGCTTCAAGAGTTCCGCCACCGACGGCTGCGGCCCGTCATTGCGGAAGCGGATGAAGATGAAGCCCATCCAGATTTCCAGATCAATCGGCATCAGGCCGAATTCGGTCTTGTCGAGATCGGGGAAGGAGCGCGGCCGCGCCGCGCCGCGCAGCGTGCCGTCGAGATTGTAGACCCAACCATGGAACGGGCACACCAGCGCGTTCTTGCAGGTGCCTTGCGTGTCGGCAACGACCCGCGATCCCCGATGCCGGCAGATATTGTGGAACCCGCGTACTTCGCCGTCCTTGCCGCGCACCACCAGGGCGCGCTCGCCAAGCACGTCCATGGTCAGGTAATCGCCGGCATTCGGCATGTCGCTGACATGACCGATGATCTGCCAATGGTTGCGGAAGACGTGCTCTTTCTCCAGTTCCAACAATGCGTTGGAATGGTAACTCCAGCCCGGCAGACCCCTGCGGTCCCAATCGTTTGGAACGGCCACATCACGAATGTGCGGGTTCATGGCAAGCTCATCTGTTATTGAATAATCATTCAATATAAACATATTTGCCATTGAAATGCAATGGCTTGCGAGTTTGGACGAATTTTGCGACGCCGTTTGTGCAGGGTTGGAAGCGTACTCTTGATGGCTCTCGCGCAAGGAAAAACCTCAAGGTTTCCGTGCCTTAGACACATGTCTGGCGCAGGCGAGCGTAGATCGATTTCGCCCCGTCAAATCAGCGCCGATCTGCAAGTCTGCCGCCACCCCTTCGACGCCTAATGGGAGAGCGGGGTCGCTGTAATCAATCCACACTGTCCACAGGGCGCGGCAAACTCGTGTCTACGTAAAAAGGAGTAGTCCCGGACTAGGTCCGAACCAAATCTTGCAGATATTTCCAGACGATGCACGAAACACAGCCATAAGGTGGCGGCAGCAGGCATCTCGCCTTTGTTGCGTCGCCATTCATAGATGCTACTTTCTCTGGCACGTCAGATAATTTTTCAATGCCTCACTGATCGGATTGGCGATTTCATGTCTGAATCGCGGTGGATGGGTTTTGGTTTTTTGAAGTCCTGCCGAAATGCCCGCCCCTGGACAAAAGTGGCTGGCCTTGCAGTAATTTGCGTTCTCGCCTTGGCCATGTTCGCCGTGGCCCCACGCGCCATCCGCTTCGCCCGTAGCATCTACTACGGGCCACCATCGATCACGGCCGTGTTCCCGGCCAACGGCACCATCGAAGTCCCGGCAGGCACCAACATACAAGTGCGTTTCGACCGCCAGCTCGGCAGATCGGCAGAGACGGTCGATTTTCACCTCAGCGACGACGACGGCAACCCCGTCAATGGCTCGGTCAGATTCGACGACCTGCTAACAACCGCCACCTTTACGCCAAACCAGCCTCTCAGCCCTGGTCAGATCAAGGTTGGCATCAAGATTGGCCGGGGCGAGCAGATGGCGTGGCACTTCTCCGTTCCGCAAAAGCTGCCACTAGCTACAGGCCATGGCGGACCGATCCTGCTCGTCACGACGGGGCAAAACCCATTCGAGACATTCTACAGCGAGATCCTTCGCGCCGAAGGATTGACGAATTTCCTGAGTATGGACATTGCCAAGCTGGACAATGCCCGGCTCGACGCCCATTCGGTTGTAATCATATCGGGCCCGGTTTCCGATCCCGGCAAGCTTGCAATACTGCAGCCGTGGGTGATGAAGGGCGGCAATCTCATAGCAATGCGGCCCTCGGGCAGCCTTGCGGCACTTGCCGGCCTCTCCACTCCCTCAGGCGTAATCAAGGACGGCTATCTGAAAATGGATACGGCAGCGGCGCCGGCAAAGGGCCTTGTCGCCGAGACGATCCAGTTCCACGGTACCGCCGATATCGTCACGCCGTCCGAAGGCGTCCGTACCGTTGCTGCGCTTTTCCGCAACGCTGACTCGTCGGCCGATGCACCCGCCGTCACGGTGCGCAGCGTAGGTGACCTCGGTGGACAGGTAGCGGCCTTCACCTTCGATCTCGCTCGATCGACCGTTCTGACCCGCCAGGGCAATCCGGACTGGGCGGGCCAGGATCGCGACGGCCTTGAGCCGGTTCGGCCCAACGACCTGTTCTATGGGGCCTCCGCCCGAGACCCGCAGCCCGATTTCGTCAACCTGGACAAGATCGCCATTCCGCAGGCGGATGAGAACATGCGCCTGTTGTCGAACCTGATCGCCTACCTGACCTACGACGCCGCACCTCTGCCGAAATTCTGGTATTTCCCGAAGGGCGCCAAGGCGGTGCTGGTCATGGCCGCCGACGATCACGGCACGGGTTCCGGAACGCGGGATTCGTTCGACCGCATGCTGGCTTTGAGCCCGAGGGGGTGCGACCCCACAAAATGGGAGTGCGTCCGCGCGACGTCATGGATGTACGAGACATCGGGCATGGTGGATCGCCAGGCGGCGAACTACGCGGCCCAAGGCTTCGACATCGGCTCGCACGTCAGCACCTACTGCCACAACTGGTCGGAACAGTCGCTGAACCTGGCCTTTTCGCGCGACCTTGAAAAATTTCGCCAGACCTTCCCGAGCCTGTCGCCGCAACAGGGAAGCCGGCTGCATTGCATCGTCTGGAGCGACTATGCCAGCCAGCCGAAGATTGGCCGCAGCTGGGGCATCCGCTATGACATGAACTACTATTACTGGCCCACGGACTGGATAAAAGGCCAGACCGGTTTCATGACCGGCTCCGGCCTGCCGATGCGCTTCAGCGACACCGACGGCGAACTGATCAACGTCTATCAGCAGGAGACCCATCTGGTTGACGAGGTCTTCGCGTCCGCGCCGGACGCCGTTGCCGCCTTGCTCGACCGCGCCACCGGCCCAGAGGGCTACTATGGCGCATTCGGCACCCACTACGACTTTCACAACGACTTCGACATCCAGTTGATGGAGATCGCCACCAAGCGCGGCGTTCCGATGGTCTCCGTCCAGCAGATGCTCGACTGGGCCGATGGCCGCTATGCCTCCTCCTTCAACATTGCGAGCTGGCAGGGTGGTGTTTTAGCCTTCGACCTGAAGGCGGACGGACGCACCGCCGGCATGCTGCAGGGCATGCTACCGCTGCACTCGGCAAGCGGGCGGCTGGTGGAGCTGCGGCACAACGGCGAGGAAATTGCCTTCACGGCGGAAACCCGCAAGGGCGTCGAGTACGCCCTATTCCCGGGCACCTCTGGCCGCTACCGCGCCGTCTATTCGCAGACGTCGGCTTCGAACTGACGGCCGGAGCGTTTCTTGGATCACTTCTTGCGCTGGACCAGGAACGCCGCTGTCGCCAGCACCACAGACGCGATCATGATCAGCGTTGAAATGGCGTTGAGCTGGGGCGAGACGCCCTGCTTGATCAGCGAGAAAATATAGACCGGCAAGGTCGTCGCGCCGCCCGAGTTCAAAAGATTGCTGGTGATGAAATCGTCCATCGAGATGACGAAGGCCAGCATCGCGCCGCTGAACACGCCCGGCAGGATCAGCGGAAAGGTCACCCGCCGGAAGGCCGTCCAGCTTGACGCGTAGAGGTCGCGGGCGGCGTCCTCGAGGTCGCTGTCCATGCCTTGCAGCCGTGCCCGGATCGGAAGGAAGGCAAACGGAATGCAGAAGGTGGTGTGCGCGATCGTCAGCTTCAGCAGGCCGTTGGAAATTCCAAGTTCCGAAAACAGGATCAGCACCGCCACGGCAACGACGATTTCGGGTAGCAAAAGCGGCAGGTTCACCACCGTTTCCGAAACGCGCCGGTAGCGCACCTGCTTGCCGCGCACCAGCACCAGCGCCGCCATCAACGCCACGATGGTCGAGACCACCGTGGCGATCGTGGCAACGAACAGCGAGGTCTTGACGGCATTGACCAGCGCCGCGTTTGAGAGAGCCGCCGTATACCAGTGCAGGGAGAACCCGCCCCAGTTGGACACGATCCGGTTGGCGTTGAAGGAATAGAAGACCACCACAGAGATCGGCAGATAGAGATAGACAAAGAACAGGATGCTGAACAGGCCGAAGCCCGGATAGCGCCTGACATCGCTTTTTGCCGTCATGCCGCGAGCTCCCGGCTTTCCTTGCGCACCGCCCGCAGGCCGCGCCACAACAGGAATATCAGCACCGAAGCCATCAGCACGATGGAGATGGCCGCGCCCAGTGGCCAGTTGCGGGCCGGGCCGAACTGCAGCTGGATCAGATTGCCCATCATCATCGTCTTGCCGCCGCCGAGAATCATCGGTTCGAGCACCGCCCCAAGGCAGGGCACGAAGACCAGGATCGAGCCTGCGAGCATGCCGGGTTGGCTGAGCGGCACGATCACCCGGCGCAAGGTCGTCCACCGGCTGCCGTAAAGGTCGTGCGAGGCCTCCACCAAGGCGCCGTCTAGTTTCTCGATCGAGGCGAAGATCGGCAGGATCATCAGCGGGATATAGCTATAGACCAGCCCGACCAGCATGGCGAAGTCGCCATGCAGCAGGCTGTCCATGTCATCGATAACGCCGAGGAAGCGCAACGTCTTCTCGATCACCCCGTCATTGCCCAGAATGATGATCCACGAATAGACCCGCACGATCATCGACACCCAGAACGGCAGCGTCACCAGATAGATCAGCACCACCTTCAGCGATGCCTTCTGCAGCGAGATGAAATAGGCAACCGGGAAACTCAACAGCAGGCAGATCAGCGTCGTCACCGTGGCCAGCACCAGCGTGCGCCCAACCACGATCAGGTATTGCGGATTGAACTCGAGCTCGCCGCTCCAGCCCTCATTGAACAGGATCTGCTTGTAGGGCGCGGTCGTGAACACATAGTCGAACCCGCCATAAGGACCGCGCGTCGAAAACGAGACGAGGATGATGATGCCGATCGGAATGATCAGCGTGCAAAGCATGATCAGATGGGTCGGCAACAGCCCCCACACATTCCAGCCCGGATTTTTCCAGCCGGAGGTTTCGTGGCGCGGCGTCATGCGCCCAGCACCCTGGCGGAATCGGCGGCGAAGCTCACCTTGATCGGCTGGCCAACCTCGAACATGCCGCTTCGAGACAAGCTGTTGCGCAGCGAAACGCGCAGCTTCGTCTTGCCCGTCTCCACCATGTAGTAGGTGTAGCCGCCGAGATAGTTGACCCCGACGATGGTGCCTTCCATCGGAATCTGCCCGTCTTGCGCGGGAATGCTGATCTTCTCCGGCCGGATCGACATCACGGCCGGGCGGCCGGTTTCCGCCTTCTTCTGCGGCGCGTTAAGCGTCATCCCGAGCGACACCTTTACCGTCGCTCGCTCGCCTTCGACAGAAACGACATCCGCGTCGAGGAAATTGGTCTCGCCGATGAAGTCGGCCACAAAGCGGTTTGACGGCTCCTCGTAGATTTCGGCCGGCGTTCCCAGTTGCTGGATTTCGCCGTCGCCCAGAACGCAGATATGGTCCGACATATCGAGCGCTTCTTCCTGGTCGTGCGTGACGAAGACGAAGGTGATGCCGGTCTGCCTTTGCAGCGTCCGCAATTCATCGCGCATCGCTTGCCTGAGCTTCAGGTCGAGCGCCGACAAAGGCTCGTCGAGCAAGAGCACTTCAGGCTCCGGTGCCAGCGCGCGGGCAAGCGCAATACGCTGCCGCTGGCCGCCGGAGAGCTGTTGCGGCCTGCGCGCCGCGAACTTCTCCATGTGCACCAGCCGCAGCATGTCGGCCACGCGCGCCTCACGGCGCTGCTTCTCCCAGCCTAGATTTTCCAGCCCGAAGGCGATGTTCTGTTCCAGCGTCATATGCGGAAACAGCGCATAGCTCTGGAACACCGTGTTGACGCGCCGCCGGTGCGGCGGCAGTCCCTGGATGTTCGCGCCGCGCAGCGCGATTTCACCCGTCGTCGGCTGCTCGAAGCCGGCGATCATGCGCAATAACGTGGTCTTGCCGCAGCCGCTCGGGCCAAGCAGCGTGAAAAACTCGTTCTCGTAAATGTCGAAGGTAACCGGCTTGAGCGCCTGGAAGGTGCCGAAGACTTTCGAGACACCCTTGATCTCGACCGCTTTCCCTTGCCGATGCGGACTGTTGCGATCCATGGGCTGCTCCGGAAGGGTCGTTGAAGTCGTTTGAATAAAATACGCCGCGGTCCAAAAGGCAACGCGCCGCCCGGTCAAGGGCGACGCGTAAGATCCTCGCCTGTGCTTACATATCCACCCACTTGCCGTCGCGAACGACGTGCAGGTCGATATCGACGGCCATGTTGGTCTGGCCGTTCTCGTCGAAGGAAACTTCGCCCAGAATGCCGTTGTGATGGATTTCGCGGATCGCCTTGCTCAGCGCTTCCTTGTCTTCCGTACCCTTCTCCTTGATGACCTCGAGAAGGATCTGCGCGGCCTCATAGGCGTATTTGGCGTAGGAGCCGGCAGGGTCGGTGTAGCCCTTGGCCGCATAGGCCTTGTCGAACTCTTCCAGCTTCGGGTTGCTCTGCACCGAAGGCGTGCCGACGATGGTGCCTTCAGCAGCAGCACCCGCGATCTCGATGAACTTCGGATCGTAGATGCCCGAAATGCCGTACATCGGCAGCGAGCCCATGCCGAGGTCGGCCATCTGGCTGCGCACCAGCGCGGCTTCGGTCACCACGCCGCCGAAATAGATCGCATCCGGCGATGCAGCCTTTGCCGTCGTCAGCATGGCGCGGAAGTCGGTGGTGCCGACAGCAGCCGCATCCGAAGCGACGATCTCGCCGCCGGCTGCCTTGAAGAAATCGCCGAACCACTTGGTGTTGGCCACGCCATAGTCGGTCGTGTCGGAGATGATGGCGATCTTCTTGACCTTGCCGTCCTTGGCAATCGCTTCGGCCAGCGGCTTGTTCTCATTGACCAGCGTCGGCGTCACGCGGGTTACGTTGGGCAGGTTCTGTTCTGTGATCTTCGGGCTGACCGCACCCCAGACGATGAACGGCATCTGCGCGCGGTTGAAGACCGGGATGGTGGCCAGCGCCACGGAGCTGTTCCAGTGTCCGCTTGCCGCGATCACAGCCGGATCGTTGATCAGCTTTTGTGCTGCCGAAACGCCGACCGCCGGATCGGAAGCATCGTCCAGCACAACCGCTTCGACCTGATGCGGGTAGCCGCTGGCATTGGCCTCTTCGATGGCCAACAGAAAGCCGTTGCGGGCGCCGAGGCCCTGTTGCGCATTGCCGCCGGAGAGCGGGCCGATAAAGCCGAGCTTGATCTGGTCGGCCTGGGCCTGGGCAGCGCCGAGCGCGACGGCAAGCAGTGATCCGGCCAAGATTGACGATACGCGCATGAATGCTGTGCGCCTGTTTAGCATTGGTTCCACCTCAATAGAATTGTCTGCCGCCGTCGTAGCGGCCCGGCCGATCCCGATCGTCGGCTGACTTGAAGTGTATTTATGCGTGACTGCTCACGAAATTCGGAAATTGCTATCTGTGACTTCGGAGATTCATTATGTGCGCGCCCGGAAGGCGCTGGTAAATCGTGCCGCTCCAATCGAAAGAAGGGTCAGATGGCGGAACTGCTTGTCCAGCAATTGGTGAACTGGATAACCCTTGGCTGCATCTACGCCTTGCTGGCGATCGGCTTCAGCCTGATCTTCGGCGTGCTCAACGTCATCCACTTTTCCCATGGCGATGTTGCCATGACCGCACCCTTCATCTCGCTGGCGCTGGCCCAACTACTGGCGACCGCCGTCGGCGTGTCCGGGCCACTGTGGCTGATTATCGCCGTTCTGGCAGCGGTGCTGGCGGTTGGCATCATCGGCATCGTGCTGGACAAGGTGGTGATCCGCCGCTTCCGCGATGCCCCTGCCATGATGGCGCTGGTCGCAACGGTTGCGCTCGGCATCGTCATCCGCGAGCTGATCCGCCATCTTTATCCGCAAGGCTCCAATCCGCACGCCTTCCCGCGCCTTGTCTCGGGCGTTGCCTTCGATGTCGGCACCGTGCCGATAAGCTGGTTCGCGCTTTTGGTGGTCCTGCTCACCACAGCACTTGTCGCCCTCTTGTTCTTCTTCCTCAAGATGACGCCTCTCGGCCTGCGCATTCGCGCCGCCTCCGAAGACCGCGTCGTCGCCCGCATGATGGGCATTCGCGACACGCGCGTTTTCCGCGCTACCTTCTTCATCGCCTCCGCCATCGGCGCAATCGCCGGCCTCCTGTTCGCCAGCTATGCCGGCGTCACGCGGTTCGACTTCGGCGTCATGGCCGGCCTGCTCGGCTTCTCCGCCGCTGTCATCGGCGGCCTCGGCTCCATGCCGGGCGCGATCCTCGGCGGCTTGATCATCGCCGGCATCGAGGTGCTCGCGCAGACCTTTGTGCCGGACGGCGCTTCCTACCGGCTGGTCTTCGTCTTCCTTTTGGTCATCGTCGTGCTCATCTTCCGTCCAGCCGGTTTGCTGGGGCGGCCAGTAATGGAGAAGGTGTAGCATGCACGCTCCCGCATCATCAGCAGCGCCCGGCATCGGGCAGGCGATCGCCTTCACCGTCCTGTCGCAACTTGCCGGCGCGGCCTTCCTCTATTTCGTGCTGAAAGCCGAAGGCGGCTGGCAGATCGTCGGCCTGCTTGCCCTGCTTGGCGCGGGTTTCTACCTGCTGGAGCGGTTGCCCTGGATCACCGACTACGCAATGGCCAGCATGGCCCGCGTGCCTTTGGTGACCTTGGTTACCGCAGCCGTCGTCGTACTCGGCTTCCCGTTTGTGGTCGGCTCCAACACCTATGTCCTGCATCTTTTGATCGTGGCGCAGCTCTATGCCGTTCTCGCGCTGGCGCTCAACTTCCAGCTCGGCAGCGCCAACATCCCGAACTTCGCCACCGGCGCTTCCTACGGCATCGGCGCTTATGTCTCGGCCCTGCTGGCCATCAATTTCGGCCTGAGCTTCTGGCTGACGCTGCCGCTCGCCGCACTCGCCGCCACCTTGTTCGGCTTCGTCATCGGCATTCCCTCGATGCGCACCCGCGACACCTATCTCGCGCTCGTCACCATCGCCTTCGGCGTCGTCGTCCAGCAACTGCTCAACAATTTCGACTGGACCGGCGGTCCGAACGGCCTCGTCGGCATTCCGGCTCCCAGCCTGTTCGGCCACTCCTTCGCCGACCCGCTCGTCGTCTTCGGCTGGAAGCTGCCGAGCCAGGCGAATTTCTACTATCTGTCGGCGGCGCTCGTCGTCGTTGCCATCATCACCGCGCACCGGCTGCACGGCTCGCGTATCGGGCTGGCATGGAACGCGCTGCGCGCCGACGAAATCGCGGCCAAGGCGCAGGGCATCAACGTCGCCTGGTACAAGGTGCTGGCTTTCGCCGTCGATGCCTTTCTCGCCGCTTTCGCCGGCACCATCTACGCCTTCTATGTCAGCTACATCTCGCCCGACAACTTCACCTTCCTCGTCTCCGTCACCATCATGACCATGGTCATCGTCGGCGGCATGGACAACATCTTCGGCGTCATCGTCGGCGCCTTCCTGCTCACCGTCCTGCCGGAAAAGCTGCGCGCCTTCGCAGACTACCGCCTGCTGTTCTTCGGCGTCGTCATCATCGGCTTCCTCATGATCCGCCCGCAGGGACTGTTCCCGCAGCGCATGCGCCGCTATGGAGGCGAGCCATGAGCGTCCTCCTCAAGGTCGAGAACGCGACCATGCGCTTCGGCGGACTGGTCGCGCTGAACGATGTGAGCTTCTCCATTGACAAGGGTTCGGTCCTTGCGGTCATCGGCCCGAACGGTGCCGGCAAATCAACCTTGTTCAACGTTGTCACCGGCGTCTACCGCCCGACATCCGGCAAGGTTCTGTTCGACGGAGCCGACATCACCGGCAAGCCGTCCTACGAGGTGGTGGAACGCGGCATCGGCCGCACCTTCCAGTCGTCGCGCCTGTTCTCAGACTTGAGCGTCCTCGACAACGTCATCATCGGCATGCACACCCGCACCACCACCGGCGTGCTGGATGCGCTGTTCCGGCCGGGCAAGTCCCGCCGCGAAATGGCCGCTTGCGTCGAAAAGGCCGAAGCCCTTTTGAAGAGCGGTTCCGGCGACCTTTACGAACAGCGCTATCGCCCGGCCGGTGCGCTCGCCCAGGCAGACCGGCGCAGGTTGGAGATCGCCCGCGCGCTGGCTTCGCAACCGAAACTGCTCCTGCTCGACGAGCCTTCCGTCGGCATGGACGAGACCGAGACGCAGGCGCTGATCGCCGACATCGTGCGCCTGCGCGATGTCCATCCCGATCTCTCCGTCATTCTCATCGAGCACGACATGCAGGTGGTCGACGCCTTCCCGGACCATGTCATGTGCATCGACTATGGCAGCCGCATCGCCGAGGGCGATTTCGCCTCGGTCAGGGCCAATCCGCGTGTGCAGGAAGCCTATCTTGGAAAGGCGGCCGCCCATGCTTGAGCTGAAAGACGTCGATACCGCCTACGGCTCCGTGCCGATGCTGCGCGGCCTCACCCTCAGCGTGCGGCAGGGCGAACTGGTCTGCCTGCTCGGCCCGAACGGCGCCGGCAAGACCACCACCTTCATGGCCGTTTGCGGCGTCGTCCGCGCCTTGCGCGGCGCAGTCGAAGTGATGGGCAAGGACATCGGCAAACTGGGCACCGAGAACCTTGCCGCACTCGGCGTCGGCCTCGTCCCCGAAGGCCGCCGCCTCTTCCCCGGTCTGACTGTCATCGAGAACCTGCGCCTCGGCTACGACGCCGTTTCGGGACGCGGGCCGAACTTCGAAGCCCAGCTCGACAAGATGTCCAACCTGTTCCCGCGCATCCGCGAGCGGCTGCGCCAGGTTGCCGGCACGCTTTCCGGCGGCGAGCAGGCGATGGTGGCGCTGGCCCGCGCGCTCATCGGCGAACCCAAATTCGTCGTCATGGACGAGCCTTCGCTCGGCCTGTCGCCGAAGCTGATCAGCGAGTATTTCGAGATCACGCAGGAAATCCATCGCCGCGGCACCACCATCCTTTTGATCGAGCAGAACGCCGAAATGGGCCTCGGCATCGCCGACCGCGGCTATGTGCTGGTCAAGGGCAAGGTCGCGCAGGAAGGCGACGCCAAGGAACTGTTGTCCTCCAAGGCGGCCAAGAGCCTTTACCTTTAGCGGCGTCACCTGCCGGACGTATCCGTGCAGGAAAAGGCTTTTCCTAATCAGCGCGTCGGGTGAATCAAATTTATCCCCGACAGTGGTTTGTTATCGTTGCCCCCGGGAAAAACTCACAGGGGAATGCTATGTCGATAAAAAACCGCATGCAGGCGCTTGCTGGCGCGTGCGCTCTCGGTCTGGCCTTGACCGTGTCGGCACATGCCGACGGCAGTCTGTCGATCTACGCCTGGGCCGATTCAATCGCGCCCGACGTGGTCGCGAAATTCGAGAAAGAAACCGGCATCAAGGTCACCGTCGATGCCTTTTCCTCCAACGAAGACCTTCTAACCAAGCTGCAGGCCGGATCGTCCGGCTATGACATCGTCACGCCGTCGCAGCACTTCGTGAAGATCATGATCGATTCGGGCCTGCTCGAGGACATCGGCGCGACATCGATGGAAGCCTACCAGCAGATCCTGCCCGAATGGCAGAAGCCATGGTGGGACCCGACCGGCAACTACTCCATCCCGCTCGCTTTCGGCAACGCCGGCTACACGGTCAACCGCGACATCTACAAGGGCCCGGTCGACAGCTGGAAAACCTACTTCGAGCCGCCGGCGGAACTGCAGGGCAAGATCGCCAGCTTGGCCCAGCCCGATGAAGTCATCCCGGCCGCCCAGAACTATCTCGGCATCGAATATTGCAGCGAAGACCCACAGAAGATGAAGCAGGTTCTCGACCTGCTGCTCGCCCAGAAACCCTATGTCGCGGTGTATTCCAGCGACAACATCGAAAACCGCATCGGCAGCGGCGAAGTCGCAGCGCATTTCTGGTGGGACGGCAACACCATGCGCGTGCGCCGCAACGACAAGGCAAACGTCGAATACGCCATGCCCAAGGAAGGCCTCGTCGGCTGGCTCGATTCCTATGTCGTGCCGAAGGGTGCGGCCAACATCGACAACGCCAAGAAGTTCATCAACTTCATGGCCTCACTCGAAAACGCCACCGACCAGTACAACTATTACGGCCATTCCTCGCCGGTGAAGATCGACGAGACCAAGGCCCTCTACAACAAGGAAAACGCGCCTGAGCTGTTCCCGACCGTCCCGGTCAAGATGGGCCAGGCCTGCTCGCCGGCGGCGCAGGAACTCGTCACCAAGGTCTGGACGCAGCTACTCCAGTAACAGCCGCCTAGTAACAGTCACCATGTCAGCCGGGGCGTTCGCGTCCCGGCTCCTTTCTCCCATCGCAGAGTGACCATGCCGCAAGACAGCTTCGACTACATCGTCATCGGAGCCGGCTCAGCCGGCTGCGTCGTTGCCAATCGCCTCAGCGCCGATCCGTCCGTCCGCGTTTGCCTTGTCGAAGGCGGCGGCAGCGACGACAGCGTGCGCGTCAGGGTCCCGGCCGGCATCCTCTCGCTCTATGGCAATCCGAACTACGACTATTGCTATGTCGGCGTTCCCCAGCCCAACCTCAACAATCGCCGCATTCCGGTAAATCGCGGCAAGGCGCTCGGCGGTTCGACCTCGATCAATTCGATGGTCTATATTCGCGGCTCTGCACAGGACTACGACCAGTGGGCCGCGCTCGGCTGCAACGGCTGGTCATATGAAGACGTGCTGCCGGTGTTCAAAAAACTCGAACGCAATCGGCTCGGCCAGGACCACCGCTACCACGGCGCCAGCGGCGAACTGTTGGTCGACAATCCGCGCGATCCCAACATCCTGTCGAAAATGTTCGTCAAGGCGGGCGCCAATGCCGGCATTCCCGCCAACAGCGATTTCAACGCCGAAAGCCAGTTCGGCCTCGGCATCTACAATGTCACCCAGGATCGCGGCCAGCGCTTCAGCGCCTACAGCGCCTTCATCCGCCCGGTGCTAAACCGCCCCAATCTTACCGTGCTCAGCAATTGCGAGGTGATCGACCTTGCAGTTACCGCAGGCCGCGCATCAGCCGTCAAGGTCCGCCATGAAGGCGCCACAAAGACGCTTGGCGCAGCGCGCGAAATCGTTCTGTCGGCAGGCGCCATCGCCTCGCCGGCGATCCTGATGAGTTCCGGCATCGGCCCGGCTGCCGAACTGAAAGAAATCGGCATCGATCCCGTCATCGACCTCCCCGGCGTCGGCAAGAACCTGCAAGATCACGTCGACGGCATGATCACGGTGCGCTCGTCCAGCACGAAGACGCTCGGCCTTTCTCTCCCGAACCTGCCCAGCATGATCGCCGCCCCGTTCCAGTATTTTGCGCGCCGCAAAGGCATGCTCACCACCAACTATGTCGAGGCCGGCGGCTTCGCCAGGACGAAATATTCGGACGGCCAGCCCGACATCCAGTTCCACTTCGTCCCCGGCTACCGCAGCCATCGCGGCCGGCTGGTCGAATATGGCCACGGCTACGCCATCCACACTTGCGTGCTACGGCCAAAAAGCATCGGCGAGATCCGGCTGTCGAACGATGCCGCGCACCGCAACATCCTCATCGACCACCGCTTCTTCTCCGACGATCACGATGCCGGGGTCCTGGTCGAAGGCATCAAGATCGCCCGCCAGATTTTCGCCTCATCCGAGTTCGATGAAATCCGTGGCGCGGAAATGCTGCCCGGCAAGAACGTACGCACCGACGACGAAATCCTCGCCTACCTGAAGGCCGAGGCGCTGACCGTCTATCACCCGGTCGGCACCTGCAAGATGGGCACCGATGTGATGGCGGTCGTCGATCCGGCCACGCTGAAAGTGCGCGGCGTCGAGGGGCTGCGCGTTGCCGATGCCTCGATCATGCCGATGCTCATCAGCGGCAACACCAACGCGCCGACCATGATGATCGGCCAGCGCGCCGCCGACATGATCCTCAAGGGCTGACCGGTCGCCTGATTTGGCACCAAAAGCGGGCGAACCTGTCCAACGGGTTCGCCCTTGTTGCTCAGGCCGTCACTCCGCAGCCAGCGCCGTCACCTCGCGCCGGAAGGGCAGCGCATCGCCGATATCGGCTTCGTCGAGTTCGCGCGCGAAGCGATGGCCGGCATAGGTCGCCCAGGCGATCGGCCCCGGCGCTTCGGCGTCGCCGATCACCTTGATCGAGCGGATGCCATTATCGGCCCATTCAGCACGGCGCGCCTTCAGTTCCTGCCACACGCCGTCGTCCTGGCTGCGCGAGGTGACAAGCACCACCGCATCCGCGCCAAGCACCTGCTCCGCACCTGTATAGGCGCAGGCCGTCACCACGCCATCGGCGCGAATGCTGGTGACGGCGCGGTTGAGCACGATCTCGACGCCGAGTTCCGCAAGCCGGCGATGGATCGCGCCCTGCTCCAGCGTGTTGCGCGTCCAGTCAGACACATAGGCCGACGCGGTCACCAGCGTCACCTTTGCACCCTGCCGCGCCATCAGCTCGGCCAGCACACCGCCCATGTAATAGTGATCGTCATCAAACAGCACGACATTGCCGGATGGCACCTTGCCCGCCATCAAATCGTCCGGCGTGTAGACCGGCATCGCCTGGTCCATCGGCATCGGCACGACATGCGCGCGGGCTACCCCATCCCGCCGCCACGTCGCCCCGGTTGCGATTGCGATGTTCTCGAAGCCGAAGGCGAGGATATCGTCAGCCGACAACCGGCTGTCGAAATAGACCTCGACATTCGGCATCTGGCTGATCTGGTACTGGCGGTAGTCGCGCACCCGTCCCCAGGCGGAAAGCCCCGGCAGGCGGCATTCGCGCGCCACGCGCCCGCCAAGTTCGGTGCCGGCTTCGGCAATCGCCACCTGGTAGCCGCGCACGCCAAGCGCCCGCGCCGCCTCCAGTCCCGCCGGTCCGGCACCCACGATCAACACGCTCTCGCTTTCGCCCTTCGCCTGCATCCGCTCCGGGTGCCAGCCCTTGCGCCACTCCTCCATGAAGGTCGGGTTCTGCGTGCAGCGCGAAATCGACATGGTCATGTCGCCGGTGATGCAGATGTTGCAGCCGATGCACTCGCGAATGTCCTCGATGCGGCCTTCCTCGACCTTCTTCGGCAGGAACGGATCGGCGATCGAAGGGCGAGCGCAGCCGATGAAATCGAGCGTGCCGGACTTGATCATCTTCACCATCACGTCGGGCGAGGTAAAGCGGCCGACGCCGACCACCGGCTTCGAAGTCAGCTTCTTGATGCCGGAGACGAGGCTTTCCTGCGCCCCTTCCTCCTTGAACCGCGACGGCCCCGAACAGTCCTCCCACGCCCCATGCGCCAGGTCCCAAAGGTCTGGCAGGTCGGCATGCATCTCGATCATGTCGCGCACTTCGGAGTTGGCGAAGCCGAGTTCGCCGATCATCTCGTCCAGCGAAAGCCGCAGCGTCAACCCGCAGGTTTCGCCGATGGCGTCGCGCCCTTCCTCGATCAGCTCGCGCATCAACCGCGAGCGGTTCTCCAGTGAGCCGCCATACTCATCGGTGCGCTGGTTGGTGGCGGTGGAAAGAAAATGCTGGATGATGCCGAAACCATGTGCGCCGTAGAGGCAGACGAGGTCGAAGCCCGCCTGCTTGGCCCGCTTGAAGGCGTTGCGGTGCCAGCGGCGCAGGTCGCGAATGTCTTCCTTGTCCATCGCGCGCGCCTGCACCGGATCGTTGGTGAAGGTGCGGATCGGCAGCGCCGACGGCCCGCGCGGCACTTCCTTGGTGTAGAGGTTCGGGCCGTTGATGCCGGAATAGGCAAGCTGGATGCCGGCCAGCGCGCCATGCTGGTGCATCGCCTTGGCCATCTTGGCCAATGCCGGAATGTCGGCGTCGTCCCAGAGCCTGAGTTCAATGAACGGCGTGATCTCCGAGGTATGATGCATCTCGGTCTGCTCGGTGAAGATAACGCCCCAGCCGCCTTCCGACTTGGTGCGCCGCATTTCCGCTGCTGCCGAAGGATCGCGATAGCCGCCGCCATTGCAATGCGGCACCTGGTAAAAGCGGTTCTTGGCCGTTACAGGGCCGATCTTCATCGGCTCGAACAGGATGTCGTAGCGTGGATCGCGCATTCAAGTCCCCTTCCTGCGACCGCATCCTGAAGCGCCTCACGGGCGCACACGCGGTCTGGCCCTCAGCCATTGGGTTGGTGCCGTGCTTGTAGTCATAGGTCGAAGCTCGGCTTGGAAAATTACTGATTTCTTCTCCACCGATTAGGAGCCGCCTAACCAGCCTTGCCAAAGACCCACAAAGAACCGATGCAAGGCAAAGCCAAATGCGACTTCTACTCAACGGACCTGGGGTGTTATCAAGCGCCAACACGATGAGGCAGACCCCCAATGAACACTATCCCGATCCTGGAAAAACTGCTCGGCTTCGCAACGGTCAGCCGTGACTCCAACCTCGACCTGATCGGCTTCGTCACCGACCTGCTCGGCCAGAACGGTATAGCCTCCACCATCATCCACAGCGAGGACGGCCACAAGGCGAACCTCTACGCCACCGTCGGTCCGGCCGACCGTCCGGGTGTCATGCTGTCCGGCCATTCCGATGTCGTGCCGATCGACGGACAGGACTGGACATTGCCGCCCTTTGCCATGACCGAGCGCGACGGCAAGCTCTATGGCCGCGGCGCAGCCGACATGAAGGGCTTCATCGCTTCGGCGCTTGCCGCCTGCATCAAGGCATCGACGATGCAATTGCGCACGCCGCTTCATCTTGCCATTTCCTACGACGAGGAAATCGGCTGCATCGGCGTCCGCAGCCTTGTCGAAATGCTGCAAGGCGCGCCGCAAAAGCCGCTTCTGTGCATCGTCGGCGAGCCGACCAACATGCAGGTGGCCACCGGCCACAAGGGCAAGATCGGCGCGCGCGCCTTCTGCAAAGGGCGCGAAGGTCACTCGGCGCTGGCCCCGCTCGCGCTCAACGCCATCCATCTCGGCTGCGATTTCGTTTCGGCCCTTCGCAGCGAACAGGACAGGCTGGCTAGCGAAGGCGCGCGCGACGGCGACTACGACATTCCCTACACCACCGTCCACGTCGGCAAGATGAATGCCGGCGTAGCCCTCAACATCGTGCCCAACCTCTGCCAGATCGATTTCGAAATCCGCAACGTCGCGGCCGACAACCCGGAGCACATATTGGACGGTTTGCGCGCCGAAGCTGCCCGCATCGCCGACGCGGCCAAATCCATCGCGCCCGAAGCGGCGATCGACATCGAGGTCTTCAACACCTATCCCGGCCTCGATACGCCCGCTGCCTCGCAAGCGGTCGCCTTCGTCAAGTCGCTGACCGGCGCCAACGGCACCATCAAGGTCGCCTTCGGCACCGAGGGCGGGCTTTTCAGCCGCGACGTCGGCACGCCAACCGTGGTGTGCGGACCGGGTTCGATGGCGCAGGGTCACAAACCGGACGAATTCGTCAGCATCGAACAGCTTCGCCGCTGCGACGACATGCTTGAAAAGCTGCTGCAGCGGCTGACCGAGGCCGCGCCTTTGGCGATATAGCCGCTAAGCCAGGCGCTCGGTACCGAACACGCCCTGTTCGACGACGAAGCGCCGGCAATGCTCGATGAAGGCCTGCACCGTTTGCGTCCGGTGCTCGGCGTGTGGCAGTGCGATGCCAAGGGTCAGCGGGCGCAGATCGCCGGCCAGCGGCAAAAATGCCATCGGCTTGCCGTCGGGGGCGAGTGTATTTAGCGGGCGCATATTGGCGATGCCGTAGCCGAACCCGTTCGCCACCATCGTGCGCATCACCGCAATATCGCCCGTGCGCTCGGCGATGTTGGGCCGGATGCCGCGCTGGTGGAAGGCCGACAGGAAGTATTCGCGGCTGAACGGCAAATCGAGCAGCACCATCGGCTCGTCGACCAGTTCCTCCGGCGTGATCGCTGCTTTGCCGGCAAACTTGTGATCCTGCGGCAGCATCACATAGGCCGGAACCAGCATCAGCGGCTCGAACGCGAAATCCTGCGAGAGTTCGAGATCGTAGGTCAGCGCGACATCGATTTCGCCCCGCTGCAGCATTTCCAGCAACTGGCCCTGGTTGCGCTCGAATTGCCTAACCCGCACGTCCGGATAGGTCGCTTCGAACTTCCGCCTGAGGGAAGGCAGCACGATCTGCGCGAAGGTCAAAAGGCAGCCTATCGCAAGCGGACCGCGCACCTTTTCCGCGATATCGCCGGCAATGTCGTGCAGCGCGTCGGCATTGGCGAGCAGCCGCGACGCTTCCTTGAGGAACACCCGGCCGCCTGCGGTAAGCGACAGTCCATGAGAATGCTTGCGCACGAAAAGCTGGACGCCGAACTCCGCTTCCAGTTGCGCGATCGAAGCCGAAATCGACGGCGGCGACACGTTGACCTGCTCGGCGGCCTTGGCAATCGAGCCGGCTTCGCCCACGGCAACGAAATATTCCAGCTGTCTGAGCGTGAAGCGTAGCGGCATGGGCAGCTATGTTGCCCGTTTGAAGGTCTGGATCAAGTCTCCGCCGCCTCTCAGTACTTGATCCAGGTCGTTTTGAGCGCCGTGTACTTGTCGAACGAATGCAGCGACAGGTCGCGCCCGAAGCCGGATTGCTTGATGCCGCCGAACGGCGTCATCGGGCTCAGCGCATCGACGGTATTGACCGAAACCGTGCCGGCGCGCAGGCGTCCGGCAATGCGGTGCGCGCGCGACAGGCTGTCGGTCCACAGCGATGCGGCCAGCCCGTAGATGCTGTCATTGGCCATGCGCACCGCCTGCTCCTCGTCATCGAAGGCGATGACCGAAAGCACCGGGCCGAAGATTTCGTCGCGCGCCAGCGGATCGCCATGGCCGACATTGTCGAAGATCGTCGGCTGCACGAAGCTGCCGCGTCCGTTGACGCTAACCTGCCCGCCACCTGCCACCAGCCGCGCCGATTTCTTGCCCGCCTCGATGAAGCGCATGACATTGGCCGTGTGGTTCGCATCGACCAAGGCGCCCATCTTCGAGGCCGGGTCGAGCGGATCGCCCGGCTGGGTGGCGGCAGCGCGCTCGGCCAGCTTTTCCACCAGCGCGTCCTTGATCTCGCGCTGCACCAGAAGCCTCGAATTGGCCGAACAGACCTCGCCCTGGTTGAAGAAAATGCCGAAGGCGGCCATGTCGGCTGCCGCGTCGAGATCGGAGCAATCGGCAAAGATGAGGTTCGGGCTCTTGCCGCCTGTCTCCAGCCACACCTGCTTCATGTTCGACTGCCCGGAATATTGCAGGAACATCTTGCCGACGGCCGTCGAGCCGGTGAAAGCAAGGCAATCCACGTCCATGTGGCGGCCAAGCGCCTGCCCGGCCGTTTCGCCGAGACCCGGCACCACGTTGAGCACGCCCGCCGGCAGGCCGGCCTCCATCGCCAGTTCGGCCAACCGGAGCGCCGAGAACGGAGACTGCTCCGCCGGCTTCAGCACCACCGAATTGCCTGCCGCCAGCGCCGGCGCGCATTTCCACGTCGCCATGTCGAGCGGGAAGTTCCACGGCACCACTGCGCCGATGACGCCGAGCGGCTCGCGCCGCACCAGCACGAGGTCGCCTTCGCCCGTCGGCGCAACCTCGTCGTAGACCTTGTCGATGGCTTCGGCGTACCACTGGAAGATCGCCGCCGAGCCCGGCACATCGACGGTCACGGCATCGTTGACCAGTTTGCCCATGTCGAGCGATTCCAAAAGCGCAAGCTCGTGCAGGTTTTCGCGCAGCAGGCCGGCAAGCCGCAACAGCACTTCCTTGCGGTGTGCCGGGCTGGCCCTTGACCATGCGCCGGATTCGAAGCTGCGCCGAGCGGCGGCGACCGCAAGGTCGATGTCTTCTTCGCCGCCCAGCGCCACTTGCGCAAGCGTCTCGCCGGTCGCCGGATTGATGCTGGCAAACGTCCGGCCCGAGCGCGCAGCCACGGCCTTGCCGTCGATAAACGCCTTGTCGCGAAAGCGGATCGCCGATGCCTTGCTGATCCAGTCCTTGTGGCTGAGTTCGCTCATCATCGGCTCCTGCTTGGTTGTCTATTCGTCGCCCGGCACGCCGTAGCTCGGCGCATCGGTCGGGTTGAGTGCGCGCGTCACATAGGCGTCGAGCTGCGGCTTGTAGATTTGCCAGACCGAGGCCAGATGCTCGATCGGGCACTCTTCGGTCCAGTCGCAGCGCAGGTCCGCCACCGGCCATGCCACCTCGCGCACCAGCTTCATCCCCGCGGATCGCACCGGCCCGGCCTCGCCGCCGGCCTTCAGCGCAGCACGCATGGTGGCGATGATGCGGTCGCCGAGATGGCCTTCGGACGACAGGAACGCGTCGACCATCGCTTGCGGAACACCGTCATTGGCGAGCAGGTTGCCGCCGCAGGCGACGTTCTCCGCCCGCGCCTCGGCCCAGGTGCCGAGCGCCTTCGGGCCGGAATGGATGGCGGTGATGCCCTTGGCATCGACGGCAAGCACTTGCCGGTATTCGGGATAGGCGCCGGTCCGTTTCAGGATGGCGACAGCTTCGGCAGCGGAAGCGCCGCGCGCCATCAGTTCCAGCCCGCGTGTGCCAAGCGTCGGATCGGTGACGTTCTGGCTGGCGATCGCGCCGACGCCGGCCTGCGCATAGGCACAACGTGCCGCAACCGCCGGTGAAGAAGACGACACCGCAACGCCGAACATGCCTGTTTTCGCGCAACGCGCGACGATGGAGAATGTCATGGCTCTCAGTCCGGAATGACGGCTGTTCCGTCGATCTCGACCAGCCAGCTCGGACGGGCCAGCGCGCTTACCACCAGTCCGGTCGAAACCGGGTGCACGCCCTTGATATATTCGCCCATAGTCCGGTACACCGCCTCGCGATGGCGGACGTCGGTGATGTAGACCACTACCTTCACAAGATGCTCCATCTTGCCGCCGCATTCCTCGATGAGCTGCCTGATGTTCTGCATCACCTTGTGGGTCTGCTCCACGGGGTCGTGGCTGCCGATATCCTTGGCCGTGTCGAGATCCTGTGGGCACTGGCCGCGCAGGTAGATGGTCCTGCCGCCCTGCGTCACCACCGCCTGACACAGATCGTTGTCGAGCTTCTGCTCGGGATAGGTGTCCTTGGTGTTGAACTTGCGGATACGGGTATGCGCCATCTTTGGTCTCCATCGGGTCAGGCTACGGCATGCGGCCCCTGCACCACTTGTCATCGATGGCGCAAGGACCGCAGGCTGCATGTGAAGTCATGTTTTCATAAGGCGGGCAGGCTTTGAAAGAAGTGTCTTTCTCATCGCTGCTAAGGACGCTCCTAATCGGAGCACGAAGCACAACAGGCAGGCCGGGCGGCGCTGCCTGTAATCCAGTTCAGCGACCTATGCCACTTCGGTCTGGCGTTTGGCGGCCGCGTGGTAGGCGAGATACTTGCGCTGCGTCGAAATGCGGTCGGCCAAGTGCTTGGCGTCGTGCCAGACGCCCCAGATGAAGCTCGAGCCCCGGCGCGACTGCCACGGCAGGCCAAGGAAATAGATACCGGGTTCCGCCGACACGCCGCGATGATGCTGCGGCCTGCCCTTGTCGTCGAAGGCATCGACCTTCAGCCAGCTATAATCAGCAGCATAGCCGGTTGCCCAGATGATCGAGGTGATCCCGGCATCGAGCAGGTGCAGCTCGAGGATCGGATTGGTCATGCAGTCCGGGTCCGGCAATATCTTGCGCGCATCGGGCTCCAGCGGAAGATCGAGGCCGTTGCGGGTCACATAGGCGTCGGCCTCGTCCAGCAGCGACATCAAATTGGCATCGCCGCGCGAAACGTTTTCGACAAGGTCAGGCGCAAAGCTCATCACGCCGTCCTTGTAGGATTGCGTCCGGCCGACGAGCGTCATGCCTTGCGCGGCAAGCCGCCGGAAGTCGATCGTCTCGCCGCCGCGCGCGCCGCTCACCGCAATGGTGACGTGCTCGGTGCCCGGTCCCGGCGTTTCGGCGTCCCATTTGCCGAGCACGCCCAGCCACCAGCAGAAATCGCGTTCCCGATAGGCCCGCGGCGGCCGGTCGTGCGGCCCGACCGAAAGGTAGACGCGCTTGCCGGAGCGCAAGAGTTCGTCCGCGATCTGCACGCCGGACGATCCGGCGCCCACCACCAGCACCGCGCCCTCAGGCAGTTGCTCCGGGTTGCGATAGGAATTGGAGTGCATCTGCAAAAGACCGGAATTTTCCGGAACCAGCGCCGGGCTGACCGGTCGCTGGAACGGACCTGTCGCGGCAATGACGCTGTTGGCCTCGATCACGCCTTCGGAAGTCTCGACGCGGAAGCCGGGACGCCCAACATGCCTGCGCACCTCCTTCACCTCCACGCCGCAGCGGATGGGGGCTGCGATCATGTCGGCATAGGCGACAAAATAATCGGCCACCTTTTCCTTGGCGACGAAGTCGTCGGGCCCGTCGCCCTGGAACTCCATGCCCGGAAAGCGGTCGTGCCAGGCCGGCCCGTTGGCGACCAGCGAATCCCACCGTTCGGAGCGCCAGCGCTCGGCGATGCGCGCCCGCTCCAGCACAAGGTGCGGCACGCCTGCCTTGGTCAGGTGCTCGCTCATAGCCACCCCTGCCTGGCCAGCACCAACAACAAGCGTGTCTATTTTTTCAACCGGCATTTTTGCGTCCTTTTTTGGCTCTCCACGGGCTCCTGCGGGTCCGATGGAGGTCTGACGCTGGTTTAGCCGAGGGGCCGGAATGCGAAAATTACGATTTCATGTTGCACTGCTTAGCTTGTCCCTAAACGCGGGCGATCGGGCATGCGCAGACGCACTGCCCGACTACGGCCAGACGGGACTGCATCGCTTTCAAATGCGGAAAGTGGTGATCCCGACAGGAATCGAACCTGTGACCTACAGATTAGGAATCTGCCGCTCTATCCTACTGAGCTACGGGACCACTCGGCCAGACACATAGCGGCTTCACGCCGCTTCGCCAAGCCGAAGCCGGCCGAAAAATCCGGCCACTCTAAAAAATGAAACGGCCGCGCCTTACGCCGCCAGCGCCGTCTCCGTCAGCTTCACCCAATAGCTCACGCCATGCGCAATCGCTTCGTCGTTGAAATCGTAGGCTGGATGGTGGAGGCCGGCGGTCGCGCCGTTGCCGATGAAGATGAAGGCGCCGGGCCGCGCTTCCAGCATATAGGAAAAGTCCTCGCCGCCCATCACCGGCGGCATGGCGCGGTGCACCTGGCTTTCGCCGGCGACGCTTGCGGCGATGTCGCTGGCAAAGGCCGTTTCGTCCGGGTGGTTGAAGGTCACCGGGTAGTTGGCGTCGAAATCGAGCTCCACCGTCACGCCATAGGTCGCCGCCACGCCGTCGCAGATGGCGCGCACCCGCGCCTCGGCAAGCTTGGCTACTTCCTTCTTCAGAGTGCGTACCGTGCCGGCCAGCTCAGCTTGTTCCGGAATGACGTTATAGGCGTCGCCTGCATGGAACTTGGTAATCGACACCACCACCGCCTCGACCGGATCGACATTGCGCGAGGCAATGGTCTGCAGCGCGCCGACGAGCTGGCTGCCGATGACGATGGGGTCGAGCGTGCCGTGCGGCATCGCCGCGTGACCACCACGCCCCTTGATGCGGATGGTGAGTTCCGCCGTTGCCGCCATGATCGGGCCGGGGCGGATGGCGAACTGGCCGACCGGCAGGCCGGGCATGTTGTGCATGCCAAACACCTTGGCGATGCCGAAACGGTCCATCAGGCCGTCCTTGACCATCTCATTGCCGCCGCCGCCGCCTTCCTCCGCCGGCTGGAAGATCACCGCAACCGATCCGGCGAAATTGCGCGTTTCGGCAAGATACTTGGCCGCACCCAAAAGCATAGCCGTGTGCCCGTCATGGCCGCAGGCATGCATCTTGCCGGGAACGGTCGAAGCATAGGGCTTGCCGGTGATCTCGCTGATCGGCAGCGCATCCATGTCGGCCCTCAGACCGATGGTGGAGCCGTTGCCGAGATTTCCCCTGATGATGCCGACGACACCGGTCTTGCCCAGCCCCGTCACCACGTCGTCGCAGCCGAATTCCTTCAGCTTGGCGGTAACGAAAGCCGCCGTCTCGAAAACGTCGAAGTTCAGTTCGGGCGTCTGGTGCAGGTGCCGGCGCCAGCCGGCGACTTCGTCCTGCAGTTCGGCGGCGCGGTTCAGGATCGGCATGATTGTCACACTCGTTGGTGGTTTTAGCGAGTTTTAAACAGTTGGGAGGAGCCTGCCATAATTGTGAAAGGCTCAACCTTTGCCATGTTGATGTCACATAGGCTAAATAGCAACTGCGCGAAAGCTGCCGGGCGGCTCCAACGGCAGGCTGGCAGTTCCGCACGGAAATCTTAGGAAGCCGCAGGCGGCTACGGCAAGAGGCGATTTCGAATTTCACGATGACAAGCACGCATTTCCTGAAACGCGCACTGTTCGGCGCGCTTGTGCTGGCTGCGTCCGCTGCGCCGGCACTCGCCAATCCCACCCTTTTGTTCGACCTGAACAACGGCCATGTCCTCAAGCATGAGGATGCGTTCAAACGCTGGTATCCGGCTTCGCTGACCAAGCTGATGACCGCCTATGTCACCTTCCGGGCGCTTGAAGCGGGCGAAGTGGCACTGGATTCGCCGATCAGGATGACCAGGACCGCCGTCAACCAGCCGCCCAGCAAGATGGGCTTCAAGGTTGGCCAGGTCATGCGCCTCGACAACGCGCTCAAGATGATGCTGGTCAAGTCGGCCAATGACGTCGCCATGGCCATCGGCGAAAATATCGGCGGCTCGCAGGCCGAGTTTGCCCAGCGCATGAACGCGGAAGCCACCCGCATCGGCATGGTCAACAGCCATTTCGTCAATCCCAACGGCCTGTTTTCGCCCGACCAGTACATCACCGCGCACGACCTCGGCATGCTCGTCACGGCCTTGCGCCGGGATTTCCCGCAATACACCTCCTGGTATGGCATCGAGGGCCTCGCCGTCGGCAAGAAGGCCATCCCCAACTACAATCTGCTGGTCGGCCGCTACCCCGGCGCCGATGGCATGAAGACCGGCTTTGTCTGCGAATCGGGCTTCAACCTGATCGGCTCCGCCACCCGCAACGGCCGCACCCTGGTGGCCGTGGTGCTGGGCGAACAGTCCGGTATTACCCGCGCTGAGAAGGTCGCCAAAATGCTCGACGACGGTTTTGCCGCACAGGGCGGCACCACCACGCTTGCCGCGCTGCCGAGCTATGGTGACACCACCTCGTTTACCGATATGCGCGCCGAAATCTGCGAGAAGAAGCCGGCGGCGGAGCTCTCCGAGGCCGCGCCCGCCGAGAAGAAGGACGCGCCGAAGTCGGTCTTCCGGCAAAAGCTCGTCAACCCCACGCTGGTCGCGGTCGGGCTGGGCGGCGCTACCGGCCCGTTGCCCAAGGCCATGATCGGCAAGGTCGAGTATTCCGACGTACCGGTGCCGAGCTGGCGACCCGACTTGCCGCCGCCGGCAGGCACTGAAACCACCGCGCAGGGCGGCTGAGCATCATTGAAATGGCCACTTTCCCGATACCTGTCTCGGTTATCACCGGCTTCCTCGGCGCCGGCAAGACGACACTGCTCAACCGCCTGCTGAAAGATCCGGCGCTTGTCGACACCGCCGTCATCATCAACGAGTTCGGCGATGTATCCATCGACCATCTTCTGGTTGAGCAAGCATCGGACGGCATCATCGAACTGTCCGACGGATGCCTGTGCTGCACGGTGCGCGGCGAACTGGTCGACACGCTGGCCGAACTGATCGACCGCCTGCAGACCGGCCGCATCACCCGGCTTTCGCGCGTTATCATCGAAACCACCGGACTTGCCGATCCCGCGCCCGTCCTGCAGTCGATCATGGCGCACCCCGTTCTGGTGCAGGCGTTCCGGCTGGACGGCGTCGTCACCATGGTCGATGCCGTCAATGGCGAAGCCACGCTCGACGCCCATATGGAGGCGGTGAAGCAGGCTGCCGTCGCCGACCGCATCGTCATCACCAAGACCGATCTTGTTGCCGAAAAGAGCGAACTGGCGGCATTGCACGCCCGCCTGCGCCAGCTCAATCCCGGCGCGCCGCTGCTCGATGTCGGCAAGGCCGGCATTGCCGAACTGTTCGACTGCGGCCTTTACAACCCGGCCACCAAGTCAGCCGACGTGCGCCGCTGGCTGGGCGAGGCCGCCGACGAACACGACCGTGATCACGACCACCATGGCCATGGCCATGACCATCATCATAGCCACGAGCACCACGATCATGCGCACCACCATCACCGCCATGATTCGCGCGTGCGCACCGATACACTGGTCCATGACGGCCCGCTGCCTTTCTCGTCCATCGAAATGTTCCTCGACCTGTTGCGCTCCACCCATGGCGAGCATCTCTTGCGCATGAAGGGCATCATCGAGCTGACCGACGACCCGTCGCAACCCCTGGTGGTGCATGGCGTCCAGAAGATCCTGCATCCGCCGGCCCGCCTGCCCGCGTGGCCGGACGACCGGCGCGGCACCCGTCTGGTATTGATCACCATGGATATGCCGCAGGACTATGTGCAGCGGCTTTTCGCGGCGCTCACCAACAAGCCGGCCATCGACACGCCGGACCGCGCTGCGCTGGAAAACAACCCACTCGCCATCGCCGGCCGGTAACAGCGAGAAAGCTGCGACCACTCAATCGTCGTGCAGGACGAATTCCAGGTAGAGATTGCGCTGCAGGATCGACTGGTTGTCGTCCGACATCAGCGAGATGACGGTCGCGCCGTCATCGCGGGTCCACACGTCGAGCGCCTCCATGTTGTCGATCTGGTAGGACATGTCAGCCTCCAGCAACACGGTTCCGGTGACGAGCGTGCCCTTGGCGATGCTGTCGCCTGCGATGCGTCTCAGCCGCATCCTGACGCCGTTGGCTATCGAAAAACCGCGCTCAAGCAAAAGCAGGTCGCCGCCGGGCAGGAAAGCGCCGTCGGTGATGTCGAAATCGCCTTCACGGCTGACGGTGAAAACCCCCTTGCGCGGACCGGAGAGCACCGCCGCGAAGATGTTGCCCGCCTTGTCGAGGCTCTTTTCCGAGACCACCACCAGCGCGCCCTGCAAAGGGCTGGTCGGGCTGGACCATGCCACGGTTTCGAAGCCGCGGTTCTGGCGCAGTTCGCGTGCCGGAACGATGAAATCGAGATCCGCAAAGGACGGGCCCATGCCGTCAGGCGCGATCTTGAACTGGCTGACGCGATGATCGCGCTCGAACCCGACGGTCGCCACGCCATCCTTGACGCCGAGGCCTTCCGCATCGACTTCCCACTTGATGTCGACGGGGTTGCCGTTGCGATCGACCATCTGCTGCATGCGGAAGTTGCCGATGCCGGAAGGACGCTTTTCGGCATCGTGGACGACGCTGCCAAAGAACCAGAAACCGGTGTCGGCGACACCGATGAAATCGCTGCCCGGCGTTAGGAAACGCATGGCCGACATGCTGCCGAAGATCCGCGCCGGCGCGGTCATCTCGAGGCCACCGACAAATTCCAGCGGTCCGAAATTCTTCTCGTCGCGCCCGATGCGGAATTGCGTTACCGGACGGGTGGATAGCTTGATGGCTTCGACGGGCGTGCGTTCGTCTGCAAATGCCGAACCCTGGCAATGGAAACCGACAAAGACACACAGCAATGCGGCTGCCAGCAGCCGTTGCACCCTGATCATCCAGCCCGCCTGAGGCCGCCGCCCCTGCGGTCGTGCGAATGTTCTTCCTCGAACAACGCCGCAAGCTGCTCGGTCATGGCGCCCGCCAGCTCTTCCGCGTCAACAATGGTGACGGCGCGGCGATAGTAGCGGGTGACGTCGTGGCCGATGCCGATGGCGAGCAGTTCGACCGGCGAGCGCGTCTCGATCAGGTCGATGACGGCGCGCAAATGCCGCTCCAGATAATTGCCGGGGTTCACCGAAAGCGTCGAATCATCGACCGGAGCACCGTCGGAGATCATCATCAGGATCTTGCGCTGCTCGGGCCGGGCAATGAGGCGCTGATGCGCCCAAAGCAGGGCTTCGCCGTCGATGTTTTCCTTCAACAGCCCTTCGCGCATCATCAGGCCAAGGTTGCGGCGGGCGCGGCGCCATGGTGCGTCGGCGGATTTGTAGATGATGTGGCGCAGGTCGTTGAGGCGGCCCGGATTGGCTGGCTTACCGTCCTTCAGCCATTTCTCGCGCGCCTGCCCGCCCTTCCAGGCGCGGGTGGTGAAGCCGAGGATTTCGACCGAAACGCCGCAGCGCTCGAGCGTGCGGGCAAGGATGTCGGCGCAAGTGGCGGCAACGGTGATTGGGCGGCCGCGCATGGAACCGGAATTGTCGAGCACCAGCGTCACGACCGTGTCGCGGAACTTGGTGTCGCGCTCCTGCTTGAAGGAAAGCGGCTGCATCGGATCGATGACGACGCGCACGAGGCGGGCCGGATCGAGATAGCCTTCCTCGAGGTCGAAATCCCACGAGCGATTCTGCTGCGCCATCAGGCGCCGCTGCAAGCGGTTGGCGAGGCGGCCGACAACGCCGGAAAGATTTGCAAGCTGCTTGTCCAGGAAAGCGCGCAGCCGGTCCAGTTCCTCCTCGTCGCAGAGGTCGTCCGCGCCGACGGTCTCGTCGAAAGTGGTGGTGAAGACCTTGTAGTCGACATCCTTCGACAGATTGTTGAAGGGGTTGTCGTTGCGCCGCGCTTCTCCCGGTGTCTCGGCGTCGTCCTCGTCTTCATCGGACAGGTCTTCGGACGTTGCGTCGGACGCTTCGGTCTCCGAGGCCTCATCGTCGTCGTCGGACGAGTCCGCATCCTCGGGTTCGGACTCCTCGGAACCGGAATCGTCCTCGCCGCCTTCCTCGCTCTGGTCCTCGCCCTGCGGCTGGTCGTCGTCGCTGTCTTCGGTGTCCTCGGTTTCCTGGTCGTCGCCGAGTTCCTCGGCCATCTCCATCGAGGCCAGCATGTCGCGCACGACGCGGGCGAAAGCCTGCTGGTCGCCAAGCTTGTCGGAAAGCCCCTCGAGGTCGGCGCCGGCCTTTTCCTCGACCCAGTCGCGCCACAGCTCGACCATGCGTTCGCCGCTCTTCGGCACCGCGCGCCCGGTCAGCTTTTCGCGCACCATCAGCGCCAGCGCTTCCTCAAGCGGAGCGTCGGCCTGTTCGCGAACCTCGGCCAGATTGGCCTTGGCGTATTTGTCTTCCAGCATGACGCCGATATTGTCGGCGACGCCGGCCATGGCGCGCGAGCCGATCGCCTCGACGCGGGCCTGCTCGACGGCATCGTAGATGGCGCGGGCAAGCTTGCCCTCCGGGGCAAGGCGGGTGTGGATGCGCTGGTCGTGGCAGGCGCGCTTCAGCGCCATGGAATCGCCAAGCCCGCGGGTGACGGCAATATCGGTCTTCGAGGCCTTCTTCGGCAGTTCCGGCAGCCGCGCCCGGTTTCCGGCCAGGGCTGGCTTGTCCTTGGCGAAGGCGACTTCCATCTCCTTGTCATTGGAAATGGCGCGCATGCACACCGTTATGGCGCGCTTGAAGCTGTCTGCCTCAGAGCCCGTTTTCGGCTTGCTGCGTGTGTTGTCGCCCGGTCCCGCCATTGGCGTCTTGACTATCCGAGCACGACGTTGGCGGCGCTTTCCGGCAGGTCCTCGCCGAAGGCGCGCTGGTAGAACTCGGCCACAAGGGCGCGCTCAAGCTCGTCGCACTTGTTGAGGAAGGTCAGGCGGAAGGCCATGCCGACATTGTCGAAAATCTCGGCGTTTTCGGCCCAGGTGATGACCGTGCGCGGGCTCATGACGGTGGAGAGGTCGCCATTGACGAAGGCCGAGCGCGTCATGTCGGCGACACGCACCATCTTGTTGACGATGTCCTTGCCCTTGGCGTCGCGATAGTGCTTGGCCTTGGCCAGCACGATGGCAACCTCGTTGTCATGTGGCAGGTAGTTCAGCGTGGTGACGATCGACCAGCGGTCCATCTGGGCCTGGTTGATCTGCTGGGTGCCGTGATAGAGGCCGGTGGTGTCACCGAGGCCGACCGTGTTGGCGGTGGCGAACAGGCGGAAGGCAGGGTGCGGGCGGATGACGCGGCTCTGGTCGAGCAGCGTCAGGCGGCCGGACGATTCCAGCACGCGCTGGATGACGAACATCACGTCGGGGCGGCCGGCATCGTATTCGTCGAAGCACAGCGCGACATTGTGCTGGTAAGCCCAGGGCAGGATGCCGTCGCGGAATTCGGTGACCTGCTGGCCGTCCTGCAGCACGATGGCGTCCTTGCCGACGAGGTCGATACGCGAGACGTGGCTGTCGAGGTTGACGCGCACGCACGGCCAGTTGAGGCGGGCGGCGACCTGCTCGATGTGGGTCGACTTGCCGGTGCCGTGATAGCCGGAGACCATGACGCGGCGGTTGTAGGCAAAGCCGGCCAGGATCGCGAGCGTGGTGGCCTTGTCGAACAGGTAGTCGGGATCAATGTCCGGCACATGCTCGCTGGCGGCCGAATAGGCAGGCACGACCATCTTCGAATCGAAGCCGAATTTGTCCTTCACCGACACCGTCGTGTCCGGCAGGTTGGCAATATCGCGATCGACCTTGTTCATAACGTCTTATAGTCTCCCGAAGGCGAATGCGCGCGCTTCGCCGGCAACAAATTTTCCTCGCGGGCGGGTTTAGAGCCTTTTCCAACCGGATGAAAGTTGGAAATGGGGCTGGACCGCATTTTAGGCTCGACTGTGCCCGCGATACGGGCCGGCGCGGCTCAGCCCGACCCGCGTCAACGGCCTAGCACAGGCCCGCCTGCTTGAGCACGCGATAGGCCTGGAGCACGTCGCGGAACCTGTCTTCCGAGCCCCGGTCACCACCATTGGCGTCCGGATGGTGGAGTTTCACCAGTTCCTTGTAGCGCGCCTTGATATCCTTGCCGGTCGCCTTCGCGTCGAGGCCGAGCGTTTCGAGCGCCTTGGTTTCCAAGGGCTTGGTCTTGCGCTCGCGAGGTGCGCCGTGGTCGCGCGGGTCGTTGAACAGGTTGAAGGGGTCGCGCATGCGGTTGTGGTAACCGGCGCGGCCGGAACGGGCCTGCGCGAAATCCGGCGCCGAGCGCGCGCCGGCATTGGCGCCCATCTTCCAGGTCGGCCGATGGCCGGTCATCGCTTCCTTCTGGAAGCGGGCGATCTCGTTGTCGGTGACGCCGGAGAAGTAATTGAAACCCTTGTTGTATTCGCGAACGTGGTCGAAGCAGAACTTGAAATATTCGCCTTCCTTGAGGCGTCCGACCGGCGCGCGATGGGTGCCGGGCTCCTTGCAGCCGTCCCACTGGCAGGCCGGCGCGCGAGACTTCAATTCCGCATCCTTCTCGGGGCGGATTCGAATCTTCTCGAAATATTTCGGGTACGCTTTCATTTGACCGATGTATGAGCCGATCGCCGGTGCGAAACAAGAATTGACATTTTCGCGATTGTTCCCCCTAACCGCTGAATCACGGCTTAATGCTGGCAGCGGCGGATTCTTTTTTGGCGGTAACGCCTATGTGGTGAGGGATAACGGCGATGTCCATACAGGCGACCATCGAAGCGAAACTGGCCAAGGCTTTTTCGCCGGATCGGCTGGTGGTGATCAACGAAAGCCACCTGCATGCGGGCCATCACCATGTCGAGCATGGCCACGTCGCCGAGTTCGACGGCGAGGGCGAAACGCATTTCAGGGTACGAATTGTCGCACCCGCCTTTGCCGGCATGAGCCGGGTCGATCGCCACCGCGCCGTCAACGCTGCCCTTGATGCCGAATTCAAGGCAGGTCTGCATGCGCTGGCCGTCGAGGCGGCGACGCCCGGCGAAGCGACAAGGTGGTGAGGCGATGAGCGAACCGCTTTTCAAACGGCTGGTCGCTGAGGCGCTCGGATCGGCCTTCCTGCTCGCCACCATAGTCGGCTCCTGCATCATGGGCACTGAACTGTCGCCCGGATCGGCGGCGCTTGCCCTTTTCGTCACCTCGACCTCGACCGGCGCGATGCTGGTCGTGCTGATCTGGCTGCTCGGCCCGGTGTCGGGCGCGCATCTCAACCCTGCGGTCAGCCTCGCCTTTGCGGCAAACGGCCAGTTGAAATGGCGCGATGTCGGCCCCTATTGCATCGCCCAGCTTGCCGGCTTCCTGGTCGGAGTATGGGCGGCGCACGCAATGTTCGAGCTGCCGGTCCTGCAGATTGCGGTCACGGCCCGTTCCGGGTCCGGCCAATGGCTGGCGGAAGGGATCGCCACTTTCGGCCTGATCCTCGTCATCCTGGGCTGCGTTGCCCGCGCTCCGACGGTGGTGCCGGTGGCGGTCGGCCTCTATATCGGCGCGGCCTACTGGTTCACCGCCTCGACCGCCTTCGCCAATCCGGCGATGACGGTGATGCGCGCATTCACTGCGACGCCTGCCGGCATACTGCCGCAGCATGTCGTCGGCTTCGTCATCGCCCAGTTGATCGGGGCGGCGGTCGCGATCGCCGCGGCGCGCTACTTCTGGCCGCGGACTACTCTTTCCGCGGAGGCTCGGCCTCAACGCTCACCGGCCTGATTCTCAGCCGTGCGATGCGGTTCTTGTCGCGCTTCATGACCACGAAGCGCTTGCCGTGGAAGGTGAAGGCCTGCTTCTCCTCCGGGATCGACTGCGTTTCGTGGATGACGAGCCCGGCAATGGTGGTCGCTTCCGCGTCGGGCAGGTCCCAGTCCAGCGCGCGGTTGAGGTCGCGGATCGCCACAGTGCCTTCGACCACGACGGAACCGTCGGCCTCCTGCTTGACGCCCTGCATGTCGATGTCGTGCTCGTCGGCGATTTCACCGACGATTTCCTCAATGATGTCTTCCAGCGTCACCAGCCCTTCGACCTCGCCATATTCGTCGACGACGATGGCGAAATGCGCCTTGCGGCGCAGGAAAGCGTTGAGCTGTTCCTGAAGCGTGGTGGTGTCGGGCACGAACCACGGCTTGTCGGCCACCTTCATCACGTCGATGCGGGTGAAGTCGTTGCCGACGTCGTTCAGCGCGCGCAGCAGGTCCTTGGCGTGCAGCACGCCGACGATGTTGTCGAGCGAACCTTTCCAGAGCGGCATGCGGGTGTGCGGGCTTTGCAGAATCTCGCGCACCACGATCTCAGGCGCGTTGTCGGCGTTGACCGAGCGCATGTTGGTGCGGTGGACCATAACGTCCGAGACTTCGAGCTCATCGAGTTCGAAGCGGTCGTCGAGCTTGCGTTCTTCGTTCCGGTTGCCGTTGACGGTGCGCTGGATTTCCTCGCGCCGTTCGCCATTGGCTGTCGTGGTTTGCCCGACAGGAACATAGCCTGCCGCGCGTGCGAGCCGGTCGCGCAAGAGGAAAGCGGCGAGGCCGGTGGCCGCGAGCATGCCTGCAACGATCCAGCCAGCCTCGCTCATGCCGGATGGTTCTCCTTGAGGAAGGAGAGCACTTCGGAGGTCGGTACGTCCTTTGCGATGAAGGATTGGCCGATGCCGCGCGTCAGGATGAAGGTGAGCGCGCCGCGCTGCACTTTCTTGTCCTGGGCGATGAAGCCGAGCAGGGCCTCGGCATCCGGCAAATCGCCCGGAATATCGGCCATGCGCCAAGGCAGGCCGACGGCCTTGAGATGGGCCTCGACGCGTGCCGCGTCGTCGGGGCTGGCAAGGTTGAGGCGGCTGGAGAACCGGTGCGCCAGCGCCATGCCGATGGCAACGCCCTCGCCGTGGACAAGGCGGGCGCTGTCGTAGCGGGTTGCGGCCTCGAGCGCGTGGCCGAAGGTGTGGCCGAGATTGAGCAGCGCCCGGTCGCCGGTTTCGAACTCGTCGCGCGCCACCACGTCTGCCTTGGCGCGGCAGGCTTCGGCAATCGCCTCGATGCGGGCGGGACCGCCGGCAAAAATGTCCTGCCAGTTTTCCTCCAGCCAGGCGAAGAACCGAGGCCGGTCGATCAATCCGTATTTGGCCACCTCGGCATAGCCGGCGCGGAATTCGCGTAAGGGCAGCGTGTCGAGGACGGCGGTATCGGCCAGCACCAGCTTGGGTTGGTGAAAAACGCCGACGAGGTTTTTGCCGCGAGGACTGTTGATGCCGGTCTTGCCGCCGACGGAGGAGTCCACCTGCGCCAGCAGCGAGGTCGGAAGCTGGACGAAATTCATGCCGCGCCGCACGATGCCGGCGGCAAAGCCGGCAAGGTCGCCGATGACGCCGCCGCCAAGCGCGATGACGGCATCGCCGCGCTCCAGCTTCGCCGCCAGAACGCCGTCGACCACCTCTTGCAGGGCGTCAAAACTCTTGGTTTTTTCCCCGGGCGGCAGCGTGATGACCGCCGGCGTGACGCCGCTTGCCGCAAGGCTTTCTTTCAGCGTGTCGAGATGAGCTGCCGCAACATTTTCATCGGTAACGATGGCGGTGCGCGTTCCCGGCAGGCGCTTGCCGATCTCCACGCTGGCACGCCCGAGCAGGCCGGGGCCGATGAGAATGTCATAGGCGCGCTCGCCCAGACCTACTTCGACGGTGACGGCTGCGCTCATGGTCTGATCTCGTTGGGCTCGGCTTCATTGGCCGCGGAAAGATGCCTGTCGAGCGCCTCGATGACTTCGGCTGCGATGACTTCCTTGCGCTCGTCGCGCGTCACCACCGTCAGGTCGGCAAGGGCATAGACCGGATAGCGCTCGTTCATCAGGCGCTCCAGCACGGCGCGCGGGTTGTCGTTCTTCAACAGCGGCCGGTTCTGCTTCTTCGACACCCGCTCCATCAACAGGTCGAGGTCGGCCTTCAGCCAGACCGAAACCGCACTGGACGCAATTGCCTCGCGCGTGTGGGCATTCATGTAGGCGCCGCCGCCTGTGGACAGGATCTGCGGACCGGCTTCGAGCACACGGGCGATGACGCGCTGCTCCAGCGCGCGGAATTCCGGCTCGCCGTAAAGCTCGAACAACTCGGGGATCGACATGCGCGAGACGTCCTCGATCTCCTGGTCGCTGTCGATGAAAGTCAGGCCAAGGGCGGTTGCGACCTTGCGGCCGATCGCCGTCTTGCCGGCGCCCATGAGGCCAACCAGCACGATGGAGCGTTGCCCCAGCTTTTCCAGCAAGGCGGCTTGGTCGACATCGGTTTCGACTGCGGATTGAGCGTTCATTGCTGGCGTATCGACATGAAAAGCCCGGTTGCGTCAAGCTTGCGTGTTGCTTTGCTGTAGACTTGAAATGCCGGAAACGGCGTCCCATAAGGAGACAGATTCGGGCGGCAAGCAAAAACAGGGTCAGGATTCACCAGAGCTCATGCCGACACTGTTCCGCTTCATCATTACCATCGCCGTGCTGGCCGGCATCGTCTACGGCGCGATGTTCGCGCTGGTGATTTTCGTCGAGCCGAAGCAGGCGGAATTGAGCGTGCGCGTTCCGGCGGAAAAGCTGTTGCCGAAAAAATAGCGCGGAACCGAGGGTCGGGACCTAGATCGAATGAACAGCGCGGCCCGCATCGAAGCCTTCCTCGAGATGATGAGCGCCGAACGGGGCGCAGCGAAAAACACGCTGGACTCCTATCGCCGCGACCTGGAAGACGCCTCTGGCGAGATGACTGGCAGACTGGCCGAAGCGGGAGCTTCCGACATACGCGCCTATCTCGACGGCGTGGCCGCGCAAGGCTTTGCGCCGACCTCGCATACGCGCAAGCTTTCGGTACTGCGCCAGTTTTTCAAGTTCCTTTATGCCGAGGGCCTGCGCGGCGACGACCCGACCGGCACGCTCGACAGCCCGAAAAGGGGCCGACCTCTGCCCAAGACGATGAGCGAGGCCGAGACGGGGCGGCTTTTGGATCGCGCAGCAGCCGAAGCTGCCAACGCTTCGCAGGGCAAAGCCGGCCAATTGGCGGCGCAGAGGCTGCATGCGCTGGTCGAGGTGCTTTACGCGACGGGCCTGCGCGTCTCCGAACTGGTCAGCCTGCCGGTGACGGTGGCGCTGCGCGACGAGCGCTTTTTCGTCGTGCGCGGCAAGGGCGACAAGGAGCGCATGGTGCCGCTGTCCGGCAAGGCGCGCGAAGCGATGCAGGCGTGGCTGGCGGAACGTAGGAAATTGCCCGCCTTCGCCGACAGCCCGTTCCTGTTTCCAGCGGCGTCCGATACCGGATTTCTGGCCCGGCAGGTGTTTGCCCGCGACCTCAAGGGGCTTGCCGCGCGCGCCGGCATATCGGCTGCGAAAGTCTCGCCGCACGTGCTGCGCCATGCCTTTGCCAGCCATCTTTTGCAGAATGGCGCCGACCTGCGCGCCGTCCAGCAATTGCTTGGCCATGCCGACATCTCGACCACGCAGATTTACACCCATGTGCTGGAAGAGCGGCTTGTGCGGCTGGTCAATGACCACCATCCGCTTGCCGACTAGCCCTCATGCGGCTATGTGAGGACGATGTTTAGCGCCCGCTCATCCAGCGGCGGGCATCAACCCTCGTCGTTTCCGGCGCACTGGTCAGCTCACGAATGTACAATTATCTCGACTTCGAAAAACCGGTTGCCGATCTCGAAGGCAAGATCCTCGAACTGAAGAAACTGGCGGAAAGCGGCGAGGCGGTCGATGTCGCCGACGAGATCGCCCGGCTGGAAAAGCGCTCCCGCGACGCGCTACGCGACGCCTACAAGGCGCTCACCCCGTGGCAGAAGGTGCAGGTGGCGCGTCACCCCGACCGGCCGCACTGCCTCGACTACATCAAGACCCTTTTCACCGACTTCACCACCATGGCCGGCGACCGCCTCTACGGCGAGGACCAGGCCATCGTCGGCGGCTTTGCCCGCTTCAAGGGCGAACCGGTGGCCATTATCGGCCAGGAGAAGGGCTCCGACACAGCAAGCCGGCTGAAGCACAATTTCGGCTCGGTGCGGCCGGAAGGCTACCGCAAGGCGGTGCGCCTGATGGAGCTCGCAGACCGCTTCGCCATTCCGCTGATCACGCTGGTCGATACGGCGGGCGCTTATCCCGGCGTCGGCGCGGAGGAACGCGGCCAGGCCGAGGCCATCGCCCGCTCCACCTCGGCCTGCCTTGCGCTCAAGGTGCCGTCGATTTCGGTGGTGATCGGCGAAGGCGGCTCGGGCGGCGCGATTGCCATTGCCACCGCCAACAAGGTCTACATGCTGGAGCACTCGATCTATTCGGTGATTTCGCCGGAAGGCGCCGCCTCGATCCTGTGGCGCGACACCACACGCTCCAAGGATGCCGCCACCAACATGAAGATCACCGCGCAGGATCTGCTTGGCCTCAAGATCATCGACGCCATCGTTCCCGAACCGCTCGGCGGGGCGCACCGCGCGCCGGAGACGGTGATCGCCTCGACCGGCGACCTGATCGCGAAGACGATGAAGGAATTTGCCGGCACCAACACCGACTTCCGCGAGCAGCGGCGGGAGAAGTATCTGGCGATGGGCCGCAGCCTCTAGGAGACCTTCGGTAATTCTACTCCGGCGGGCAACTGATGCGGCTTTCTGCGCTTCCGGTGCTCACGTACCTTAACGTACGCTCCGCTCCGGTTCTCAAAAACCGCACCATTTGCCTCGCCAGAGCGAATTTCCAAACGGTCTCCACCGTAAATACGTCGAGAGCGCCAAAGCCTTCGGCGCAGTTGCGCCACAAAAATGCCGCCGGTTTGGCCCAGTGACAAAGCAGTGAGAGGTTTTTCGCCCCACTTGCGGTAAGGAATTTTCAAGGTTAACGGGCTTAGGGTCCGCCAATGTTCAGTGGGTCGGCCCGGCTTGAAGCCGGGGCATGGGAAAAATGACGAAAACGGCATCCTTGTTCGCCAAAATTGCTCAGGCTGGACTTCTGGTTGCAGCGCTCGGCGTGGCCGGCTGCACCGAATCGTCCGTCGGCGATTTCGCACCCCAGCACGCCAACCGCCAGCTTTCGCCGAAAATCCTTGCCGAGATGAGCAAGAAGGGCATGAGCCGGACGTCGCCGGTGATGGCCCGCATCTTCAAGGAAGAGGGCAAGCTCGAAATCTGGAAGCAGAAGAGCAACGGGCGCTACGATATCGTCGCCAGCTACGACATCTGCAAATGGTCGGGCAAGCTCGGGCCGAAATACACCGAGGGCGACCGCCAGGCCCCGGAAGGCTTCTACACGGTGCGTCCGGCGCAGATGATGCCGAACTCGCAATATCACCTGGCCTTCAACATCGGCTATCCCAACGCCTATGACCGCGCCAACGGCCGCACCGGCTCGAACCTTATGGTGCACGGGGCCTGCTCGTCGTCCGGCTGCTATTCGATGACCGATCCGCAGATCGAGGAGATCTATGCGTTCGGCCGCGACGCCTTCAAGGGCGGACAGACCGAGTTCCAGATCCAGGCGTTTCCGTTCCGCATGACCGCCGCCAACATGGCGCGCTACCGCAGCGACCCGAACTACGAGTTCTGGAAGATGCTGAAGGTTGGCTACGACAATTTCGAAGTGACCAAGGTGCCGCCGAAAGTGGACGTGTGCGAGAAGCGCTACGTCTTCAATCAGGTGGCGGCGGAAGGCCAGAGCTTCAATCCCTCCGGCACGTGCCCCGCAAGCACGCAGCCCGATTCGCTGAAGATGGCTTACGGCGCTTATCAGAGCACCTATGAGGCAGCCTTCAACAGCGCCGTCAATTCGTCGATACCGGCACCGAAGCCGACCATTGCCGGCATCAAGGAAGCAAACATCGTCTCGGACTGGACGCGCAAGCGGGCTCGCGGCGAGCGCGTGACGATGGAGCCGCCGTCGCTGAATTCCGACGGCTCGATTACGGAAACGACAACGCGCATGGGGCGCATCGATTCACCGGCAGGGCGAAAGATGGCAGCACTCGACGCCGAGAAGGCCGCAAAGCAAAAGGCCGAGGAAGAAAAGATAGCAGCAGCCGCAGCGGCGAAGGCAGCCAAGGAGCTGGCGCAGCAGCAGCTCGCCGCCGAAAAGGCCGCAGCCAAGGCTGCCAAGGAACAGCCCGCCGCGGTGGCTGCCCAGCCGCCGGCCGAAGCAGCGCCCGCCGCAGAGGTGCAGACCGCGCAGTCGGACGGCACGGTGTCCAAGCTGAAGAAGCGCCTGCTCGGCATGTTCGGCGGGTGAGTTTCCAGCGCTCGTATACCAAACCTTTTCCGCGCCTGGAGCAGGATGCCGAAAAGTTGCGGACTTTTCGGAAAACATTATGCGACAGAACAAGGAGTTAGAGCGAGATGCCCGATTCAAGGAAACGGCATTTCGCTCTGGCGGCAGTTTCCGCTAGTGCATCTTTCCCGAAAGTGGGTCCGATTTCAGTATAAAGACATCCATGAAACGCTCTGGAACGGCCCGTAGAGACGAGCCGTTCTCCGTGCTCGGGCGAGATCAGGCCGCCTTCTGCTTCGGCTTGATCAGGCCGCGCTCGATCATCAGTTCGGCGATCTGAACGGCGTTGAGCGCTGCGCCCTTGCGCAGGTTGTCCGAGACAACCCAGAGATTGAGGCCGTTGTCGATGGTCGAGTCCTCTCGGATGCGCGAGATGTAGGTGGCGTCTTCGCCCGCCGATTCGATCGGGGTGATGTAGCCGCCGTTCTCGCGCTTGTCGACGACGAGGCAGCCCGGCGCTTCGCGCAGGATCTCGCGTGCTTCGTCGGCGGTGATCGGCTTTTCGAACTCGAGGTTGATCGCTTCCGAGTGGCCGATGAACACCGGCACCCGCACGCAGGTCGCCGTCACCTTGATCTTCGGATCGAGCATCTTCTTGGTCTCGGCCACCATCTTCCATTCTTCCTTGGTGGTGCCGTCTTCCATGAACACGTCGATATGGGGGATGACGTTGAAGGCGATGCGCTTGGTGAACTTCTTGGCCTCGACCGGGTCGGCCACGAACACGGCGCGCGTCTGCGTGAACAGCTCGTCCATGCCTTCCTTGCCGGCGCCCGAAACCGACTGATAGGTCGAGACGACGATGCGCTTGATGGTGGCGGCATCATGCAGCGGCTTCAGCGCCACCAGCATCTGCGCGGTCGAGCAGTTCGGATTGGCGATGATGTTCTTCTTGGTGTAGCCGGAAATCGCATCGGGGTTCACCTCCGGCACGATCAGCGGCACGTCCTGGTCGTAGCGGAAGGCCGACGAATTATCGATGACGACGCAGCCCTGCTTGCCGATCTTCGGCGACCATTCCTTGGAAACGTTGCCGCCGGCCGACATCAGTGCGATGTCGGTATCGGAGAAGTCATAGGTGTCGAGCGCCTTGACCTTGAGCGTCTTGTCGCCGAACGAGACCTCGGTGCCCTGGCTGCGCCGCGAGGCCAAGGCCACCACTTCGCTCACCGGAAAACCGCGCTCTTCCAGAATGTTCAGCATTTCGCGGCCCACATTGCCCGTGGCGCCGACTACCGCAACCTTGAAACCCATCGAAATCATTCTCCTGTCGCTCTCCGCTTGTTTTCTGGAGAACCCGCCGGCCGGTGCGGGTCCCGCCTCCCTCGGGCCGAACCCGGGGAGAGGGCGGAGAGGCCAAGGGAGATCAGACCGTGGTAGCGGTCGTTTTTTTGGCCGTGGTTTTGGTCGAGGACAGGAGCGAGCGCCGACGCCCGCCCGGAACGTCAGTTCCATGGCCGGGGAAGTCGAATGCAAAGAGCGCCATCAAGAGGCCGCGCATCGGATACGTCCTGTTCGGTGCCGGCTTTTACGCGGTTTCGCCGAAGAGTCAATCGCGCAGGCTGTACAACAAAGGTCTGGCGAAGTAGGAACGCGCAACCAAAAGGCCGACGGCGAAATTGCAGCGGCGTGGCCGCGCACCTTGCGCGCCCGGACCCCAAACTCCGAAAGACGAAAATGACCATGTTCAAAGGTATCGTTCCCGCGCTCGCAGAAGCGCTGGAAAAGCGGGGGTATTCCGAACTGACCTCGGTGCAGAAGGCGGTACTCGGACCTGAGCTCGGAGAGGCCGACGCCCTGGTTTCGGCACAGACCGGATCGGGCAAGACAGTTGCTTTCGGCCTCGCATTGGCGCCGACGCTTTTGGGAAATTCGGAGCGCTTCGCGCAGGCTTCGGCACCACTGGCGCTGGCCGTTGCACCGACGCGGGAACTCGCGCTTCAGGTGGCGCGCGAGCTTGAATGGCTCTACGAATTCACCGGCGCAACCGTTGCAACCTGCGTCGGCGGCATGGACATGCGCAGCGAGCGGCGGGCGCTCGAACGAGGCGCCCACATCGTCGTCGGCACGCCCGGCCGCCTGCGCGACCACATCACGCGTCATGCACTCGACATGGCTGAGTTGAAGGCGGTGGTGCTGGACGAGGCCGACGAGATGCTCGATCTCGGCTTTCGCGAGGACCTGGAATTCATCCTCGACGCGGCCCCGGTCGAACGCCGCACGCTGATGTTTTCGGCAACGGTGCCGCGCGCAATCGCGACGCTCGCCAAGGGCTACCAGCGCGACGCCGTGCGCATCAGCGCGTCCGGCGAGGAAAAGCAGCACCACGACATCGAGTACCGCGCGCTTTGCGTCGCCCCTGCCGACCGGGAAAATGCCATCATCAACGTGCTGCGCTACTACGAGGCCCGCAACGCCATCGTATTCTGCAACACGCGCGCTGCCGTCAACCATCTCACAGCCCGTTTCAACAACCGTAATTTCTCTGTCGTGGCGCTGTCTGGCGAGCTCAGCCAGAACGAGCGCAGCCACGCGCTGCAGGCGATGCGCGACGGACGCGCGCGGGTGTGCATCGCGACCGACGTTGCGGCGCGCGGCATCGACTTGCCCAATCTCGAACTGGTCATCCATGCCGACCTGCCGACCAACCCGGAGACGCTTTTGCATCGCAGCGGGCGAACGGGCCGTGCCGGGCGCAAGGGCGTCAGCGCGCTAATCATTCCAAACCACGCGCGGCGGCGCACCGAACGCCTGCTGCAGAACGCCGGCATCAAGCCCGAATGGGCAAGCCCGCCTTCGGCGGACGAGGTCATCCAGCGCGACAACGAACGCATGCTGGCCGATCCCGCCTTCGCCCAGCCGATCAATGACGAAGAGCGGACCTTCGTCGCCACCCTGCTTGAAAAGCACGGCGCGGAGCAGGTGGCGGCCGCCTTCCTGCGCTTTGCCCGCGCAGGGCGCTCCGCGCCGGAATACCTGTCCGAGCCGGTGCCGTTCAAGCCTTCAACCGAAAGGGGCGAGCGCGGTCATCGAGACGAACAGCCCAGCCGACGCGACGACTTTGGCGACAGCGTCTGGTTCTCGCTTTCGGTCGGCCGTCGCCAGAACGCCGAGCCGCGCTGGCTGATCCCGATGCTGTGCCGCACCGGCAACCTCACCAAGCGCGAGATCGGCGCGATCAGGATGCAGCCGGAAGAAAGCTTCGTGCAGATCGCCGCCGACAGCGCCGATCGCTTCTTTGCGGCGATCGGACCGGATCACAAGGTACAGGGCAACATCGCGGTGAAGCGCCTTGACGGGCAGCCCGATTTGTCGCGAGCCGGCTACAATCCGCCCAAGCCGGACAAGAAGCCGCATCGTGGCAAGGGCGGGTTCGAGGCCAACGCGCCGAAGCGCAAGTTCGAAAAGCGTGACAAGCCGAAGGCGGACAGACAGTTTGCCGACCAGAAGCCGTGGGCGGCGAAGCAGGACAAGCCCAAGTCCGACAAGGCTTGGGCACCGAAGCCCAAGAAGGGTGGCAAGAAACCCGGCTGACGCCCGTGCTTCGGAAGCGAGAAGCCTATTTGCTTTCTCCGAGGAACTTGACGGTTCCACGATGCAGGATGTGCTGGAGACGATCCAGCACGTAGCCCGATCCAAGTTCGCCGATGACATAAAGCCGGTTGCCCAAAAAACGCACCGGCCAGTGCATGTTGCCGGCGCAATATCCCAGCTCAAGCCCGGCCGCGGCATCTGCCGCGTCAAACACCAGCCACCGTTCCGGCTCAGCCTTGACGACGATGGCGCGCTTGTCTTCCAGAAGAAGCACGGCCCCGTCGACCAGGCGCTGGGTGCGCGGCAGCTCGATCCGGCATTCGGTGCCGCGGTCGGTGGTTACCGAAATGCGGCGGCGGGCGATCTCGACCGTATCGAGCAGGATGAATTCGATGCGTCCTTCGTGGTCGAGCAGATGAAGCCGCGCAGCGATTTCCCTGTCGGCCGACAAGCCCACAATGGCATTCAATCTGAGCATCGAATTCCCTACCGGTTGAGAGGTTGGACAGGCTGGCGGGCTATTGCCTCAAATTCCGAGATGCGCGTCGACGGCCTCGCGGTCATAGAGCTGTTGAGGCGAAATCTCGGCGACGAACACGCCCTTCTGGATGATCAGCACCCGGTCGGCGAGTTGGCGGATGAAGCGGATGTCCTGCTCGACGAGGATGATGCCAAGGTTGAGCGCGGCCCTGAGCTCACCCAGTTTTTCGGCAATCAGGTCCACGATGGACGGCTGGATGCCTTCCGTCGGCTCGTCGAGCAGGATCAGTTTCGGCCGCCCGGCAAGGCAGCGCGCAAGCGCCAGTATCTGCTGCTGGCCGCCGGACAGGCCGCGACCCGGCCGTTCCAGCAAATCCTTCAGCACAGGAAAATGGTCGAGCATCTCCGGCACGGCGCTTTCGCCGCCACGCATGATCTCGCCCATCTTCAGGTTCTCCATGACGGAGAGCTGCGGGAAGATGTCCCGGCCCTGCGGCACATAGCCGATCCCGGTGCGGGAACGCTCGGCGGTGCTGGCGCGCGTGATGTCGTGGCCGGCGAACTCGATTCGCCCGCTGGTCGCCTTGATGTTGCCGACCAGCGTGCGCAGCAGCGTGGTCTTGCCCATGCCGTTGTGGCCGAGGATGCCGACCACTTCACCGGGTTTCATCTTGAAGTCGATGCCGTGCAGGATCGGGATGCGGCCATAGCCGGAATGAAGATTCGTGACCTCAATCATCGTCGGTCTTCCCAAGATAGATTTCGCGAACCAGTTCGTTGCCCTGGATGTTTTCCATCGTGTCCTCGACCAGCACGCGGCCCTGGTGGAAAACGGTGACGGTGTGGGCGATCTGCTTGATGAACTGCATGTCGTGCTCGACCACGACGATGGCGGCGCTCTTGTTGACCTCGCGGATCAGTTCGGCGGTGCGGTTGGTCTCGTCCGCCGTCATGCCGGCGGCCGGCTCGTCGAGCAGGATCAGCTTCGGCTCCAGCGCCACCACCATGGCGAGCTCGACCCACTGGCGCTGGCCGTGGGCAAGCTCGCCGACGAGGCCGGTCAAACCGAGACGCTCCGTCACTTCGCTGGCTATCGAGGCGGCGCGCGCCTTGCCGTGGCGCGAACGTGCCGCGACCGAGATGTTTTCGCGCACCGTCAGGTTGTTGAAGACATCCGGCACCTGGTTCTTGATGCCGATGCCCATCTGGCTGACCTGGTGCGGCTGCGCCTTGGTGATCTCAACGCCTTCGAACAGAATCTGGCCGGTCGTCGGCTTGATCTGCGCGGTCAGCATCTTGAAGAAGGTGCTCTTGCCGGCGCCGTTGGGGCCGATCAGGCAGCGCAGTTCACGTTGCTTCAGGTTGAAGTCGACGCTGGAGATCGCGACGACGCCACCGAACCGCTTTTCAAGCCCTTTGGTCTGGAGGACGCATTCGGCGTTCATGAGACGCTCCTTTTTTCGACCAGCGGTTTTGCATAGGAACGGCGCTGGCAGGTTCGCTCGATGAGATCGAGAACGGTCGGCGTAATGCCCTTGGGAACCAGCAGGACGAAGCCGATCAGGATAGTGCCGAGGACGAGATTGGCGTTGAGCACCTGCTGGGTGCCGAGTTGGGTTGCGATCCACTGCACGAGGAAGCAGCCGACGATCGGTCCGAGCAGCGTGCCGGTGCCGCCGACGATGACCCAGATGATGACCTGCGCCGACTGGGCGAGGCCGAACACATCGGGGCTGATGAACATGCCCCAGTTGGCGAACAGGCAGCCTGACAGGCCGGCAATGCCACCGCCGATGGTAAAGGCGGCCAGCTTGTAGAAGCGGGCATCGTAACCGAGCAGCTCGGCGCGGCGCTCGTTCTCGCGAATGGCGACGACGACCTGCCCGAACCGGCTTTTCAACATCAGCCGCAGGCCGACATAAACTGCCAGCAGCGTCAGCCCGGCGGCGTAGAAAAGTCCGTCGAGCGACAGGAAGGTGGTCGGCGAACCGGGCAGATTGAGCGGGGGAATGGCGGGGATGCCGTTATAGCCGCCGATGGCCGCATTGCCGATCGTGTAGGCCGACCCCGACGTCGTGCCCATCAACTTGTAGAGGATCAGCGTTACGGTCAGCGTGATGACGCCGAAATAGACGTCGGTGATGCGGGCATAGAACAGGAAGTAGCCCAGCAGCGCGGCGAACAGGGCCGGCACCACGATGGACAGTATCAGCGGGATGGTGCTGTCGCCCATGTTGATGACTGCGATGGCGTAGGCATAGGCGCCGATGCCGAAGAAGGCCGACTGGCCGAAGCAGAGGATGCCGCCATAGCCCCAGATCAGGCCGAGGCTGAGCGCCAGGATGGCCAGGATCACATAGGAGGTCAGCTCGATCAGGAAGATCGAATCGACAAGCATTGGCACGACGATCAAGAGCGCGAGGCCGATGATGATGGCGGCTATGATGCCGCCGGCTCCGTTGCAGGCCGCGGTCATGATGCTCTCCTGAAGAAACTTCCGGTGACGCCCTGCGGCATGAACCGCAACAGGATGACGGCAGCCGCGAGCAGCGCGACCTCGCCGATGACCGGGGTGGATAGGTAGGTGATGATCTGGTCGATCGCGCCGAACAGGACGGATGCCGAAACGGTGCCGGCCAGCACGGCAGGTCCGCCGCCGATGACGGTGATGAAGGCCTTGGCGACATAGGCCGCGCCAATGGTGGGCACGATGCCGGTGATCGGGGCCATCACGCCGCCGGCCAGGCCGGCAAGACCTGCGCCGATACCGAAGGTGGCGGCATAGACGGCAGGCGGATTGACGCCCAGTGCGGCGGCCATTTCGGGGTTCTGCATGGTGCTGCGCGCGATCAGGCCGTAGCGGGTGAAGCGGAACACGGCCCAGATCGCGGCGAACACCGCAATGGCGATCAAAACGATGATCAGCGAGTAGGCCGCGATGTAGTAGTTGCCGATCTGGAGCGAGCCGGCTGGCGCGGAAATGCCTTCGGTGGTGTTGCCGAAGATCGTCGTGGTGATGCCGACGAGGAACAGGCTCAGCCCCCATGTCGCGAGCATGGTGTCGCGCGGACGTCCGTAGAGGAAGCGGATCACGGTCCGCTCGATGATGATGCCGATGATTGCGACCACCAGCGGGGCGACGATCAGGGTTGCCACCCAGATGTTGATGCCGGCCTTCGTCGCGACGATTGCGGCATAACCTCCGAGCATGAGGAATTCGCCATGCGCAAGGTTGATGACCCGCATCATGCCGAAAATGATCGCCAGGCCGACGCTTATCAGCGCCAGGCTGGCAACGGCCCGAAGGGCCTCAATGGAAAGTACAACGAGCAGGTCCATGGTCTAGCCTCGAGATGGTTGCGGGGCGTCCGGTACCGTTTGTGGCCGAACGCCCTCGCCGTTTTCCGGATCGTCAAACCTTGATGACGTACATGGTGTTGTCGTCAGGGTTCTTCTTGAGATCGCATACCGCCGAAGTGTCGAGGGAATGCTGCTGCGGGTAGCTCTCGAGGATGTTGATCTTGCGATCCTGGATCTGGCCGATGTTGATATCCATGATCACGTGATGGGTCTGCGGATCGATCGAGAACTTGCCGCTCGGCAGGTCGAGGCTGATGCCGGATTCCAACGCCTCGATGACGGGCATCCGTTCGGCCGTGCCGGCCTTCTTGACGCCTTCGGCCCACAGATAGACCGACTGGTAGGTCGCCATCGCCAGCTCGGTCACATAGGGGTAGTCCGCGCCGAAGCGCTTGTGGAACCGCTCAAGGAAGGCTTTGTTGGCGGGCGTGTCCAGCTCTTCGAAATAGTTGAAGCAGAGCAGGATGCCGTTGGTTTCCTCCGGCGCCAGGAACTTCTGCTCGCCGCCGATGGTCATCGTGGTCGAGGCCAGAGGAATGCGCGTGTTCATGCCGGCCGCAGCCCATTGGCGATAGAAGGATTGATGCGCGCCGCCGACCAGAACGGTGTAGATGAAGTCGGGCTTTGCTTCCTGGATTTTCTGGATGGTCGAGCCGAAATTGGTGACGTCGAGCGGGAAGAAGTCCTGGCCGACGATCTGGCCGCCATTGTCCATGCAGTATTTGCGGGTCCAGTCGGCGGTGATCTGGCCGTAATTGTAGTCGGCGGCCAGCGTGTAGATCTTCTTGCCCCATTTGTTCATGGCGTAGGGCACATGCTTGGACTGCTTTTGCGCGGGCGTGATGCCGGTGCAGAAGATGTTGCGGTCGCAGACGCCGCCTTCGTACTGGGTGTTGTAGAAATAGAGCGTGTTCAGGCGCCGGAAGACCGGGCGCATCACCTCGCGCGATGCCGAGGTGATGCCGCCGAAGGCAGCGGCGACCTTGTCCTTCATTACGGCCTGCTGCGCATATTGCGGGTAAAGCCGCATGTCGGATTGCGTGTCGTAGGTGACCAGTTCGATCTGCTTGCCGAGCAGGCCGCCGGCAGCGTTTATCTCCTCGACGGCAAAGGTCATGGTGTCCTGCATCGGCTTGCCGAGGGCGTCGAGCCCGCCGGACAGGTCGAGCAGGCTGGCGATGCGGATCGTCTCGTCAGACGCGAATGCTTTTCCTCCCGCGCCGATAAGGCCGAGGCTGGTGGCCGCGCCGGCGCTTGTTTTCAGAAATGACCTGCGATTCATGTTCGTCATTATTGTCATTTTCAGATCCCCTTTTTGTTTGGCCGACCGGGATCGATCGGCCGTTGCTTCATGCGAGAAAGTTGTCCTGTGTCGGTGTTTCAGTCGCCCAGCAGTTCGCGCCAGGCCTTGTCGAGGAAATCGACGTCGGCTTTCCGTAGGCCCGAACCGCCGGCGAAGTGGCCGTGGCTGGAGATGAAGGGGCGAAGCTCGGCGTTGGGCATGTTCGCAACCTCGAACTCGCTGTCTTCCGGCGGGAAGTAGAGGTCGCAATTGCCCGGCATGACGATGGCTTTCGCCTTGATTGCGTTCAGCGCCTTGACGAAATCGCCCTTGTAGAGCTCGTTGTCGCTGATATCGCCGGCCTGCCATGTCGCGATCATCGCCACCATGTTGTTGGCGTCGCGCATGTTGAACCAGTCTTCCCAGTAGCCGACGATGAAGTCCTCGACCGACTGGTAGCCGATCTCAAGATACTCCTGCTTGCGGAAGAATTCCTGCGAAAAACCCCAGCCCGCATAAACGCGGCCCATGGCGCGCAGGCCCTTGTAGGGTTGGTCGTCGTACCAGCCTTCCTTGAAGGCGTCGTCGGCGGTAAGGGCGGCCTTGACGCCTTCGAGCATGACGTGGTTGTGCCGCGCCGTCTTGGCCGATCCCGCCGTCGGGCAGATGTTTTCGACCATGTCGGGGAAGGTTGCCGCCCACTGGAACGTCTGCGCCGCGGCCATCGACCAGCCGGTGACCAGCTTGATCTTCTTGATGCCGAACTTCTCGGTGAGGAGGCGGTGCTGGGCCTTGATGTTGTCGTAGTAGGTGACGAGCGGGAACCGCGCCTTGTTGTAGGGCGGGGGCTGGTTGCTCGGCGACGACGAAAGGCCGTTACCGAAGATGTTCGGGATGACGATGAAATACTTGCTCGGGTCGAGCGCGCCGCCCTCGCGGATGACCCACTGGTTGTCGTAGTGGGTGGAGGCCATGTAGGTCAGAAGGACGATGACATTGCTCTTATCGGCATTCAGCTTGCCGAAAGTCTTGTAGGCCAGCTTTGCGTTAGGAAGCGTCATTCCCTTCTGCAGCTTGAGATCGCCAAGCTCGAAGATTTCGTAATCGACTTCCTTGTTGATTTTCCACGGTGCCACAGCTTATATCCTCCGTTAGACATGGGTCTGGCGTTCGGCGAATCCATTTGGACTTGCCGTTGTGTCGTTTTGTACTTTGGGCAAAGACTACCCGTCCGCTCCCAAAGGGGTCGGTTGGATGTCAGTTACTTCCGAGCCTGTATTTCCTCCCAGAATTGTTGCAGGCAGCAGAAAAGCAAAAGCCCCGCGCACTCAGGAAACCTGAGTTTGCGCGAGGCTCAATTTCGATCCTCTATGGAGCGCAGCAATTTTGCCGCGAATTCCGGTTCCCTAGGAACCAACGTGACCATTAACTGTCACGGATATTGCAAAGGTTACTCTATCAAGCCGTAGGCGTCAACCAGGGCTGCCGATATTGCCGCGACGGACTTCTGCTTGCTCATCGCCTGCTGGCGCAGATAGTCGTAGGCCTCGTTGGCACGCAGCTTCTTTTGCTGCATCAAGATGAGCTTGGCCTGTTCGATCTGCCGCGTGGCGTGCAGCGTTTCTTCGAGCTTGGCGACCTTGTTCAGGAGCCGTCGCTCATAGTTGAAGATCTGCTTCGCCAGGGCAAGGTTGGTGAGGATCGCCGCAGGCTGGCAGGGCTTGACCAGCACGGCCTGCGCATTGGAAAGCCTCAGCACGTCGTCCGGCAGGCCCCTTTCGCCATCGACCACGGCAACGACCGGGACGGGAGGGGCACCCGACAGCCAGGGGGCTGCCAAAAGCGCATCGGTATCGATGGCAACGATGGCGAAATCGAAGCCGAGCGGCGGCAGCACCGGCGGCGGCCATGCCGTCTCGACGCGGCAGCCGGTGCGGCGGACCTCGCGCAACAGCGCCTCGCCCTGGCTGTCATTGGGATGAGCGAGCAGGACGGTCGACTGGCGTAGCTCGGTCATCGCCTTGGCGCGGGCGCGCGCCGAACGCGGCGGCGCGCTGCTCGCCCGGTTCAGGCTGTCGGCGTTGTTGCCGCTCAAGCCGCGAGGTGGATCCGAGCTGTTCATGCATGCTCCTGGATATCAGACGGCATCAGGTGACCAGAAACGGATCGGGCCGCAAGGCGACCATCGATTCACGCACGATGTCGAAGTTGCCGGCATCCGTGGCCTTGCCGATGCGGGTCCACAATTCGGCATGGCTGTTCTTGTAGTCGATGCCGATCCTGCCCTGCGGAGCCGCGATCTCGCGGCCGAGCACTGCCGGACGCAGGATGTCGGTCTCCATCGTATTGGTTTCGGCGACCGCCTGCGCGAACAGGTGGACCTGGAAATAGGCGGCCTCGGCGCACATGTTGGTGGTCTCGTTTTCGCCGAAGCGCTGCTTGAACAGACGCACGAAGCGCGTGTTCTCCTCGTTGGCGACGCTGTCGAAATAGGCTGCGGCGGTGATGTGTCCGGCGCCGACGTCGCGGCCCATCAGGCTCAATTCGGCTTCGGAGGTGTTCAGGCTGCCGATCGGCATGTTGTCCGGGGTGAAGCCGGCATCGGCATAGGCCTGGTAGAAATGCGAGATGGCCTGGCCGACGACGGTCGAGAAGATGACGTCGGGCTTGCGGTCGCGAAGGGCGTTGATGATCGGCCGGATTTCGTTGGGGCCAGCATCGAAATCCAGGTATTCCTCGGCCACGATCGAACCGCCCTGGCCGCAGACAAGGTCGCGCACGATGCGGTTGGTGCGGCGCGGGTAGCAGTAGTCGGTGCCGATGAGGTAGAAGCGGTTGCCGTGCGTCGCCACCTGATAGTTGATCAGCTCGACCGTGTTCTGGTTCGGCGAAGAGCCGGTATATATGATGTTGGGCGAGAACTCGAAGCCTTCGTAGCGGGTGGGGTACCACAACAGCGCGTTCACGCGCTCCACCAGCGGCAGCACCGCCTTGCGGCTGGTGGAGGTATAGCAGCCGAAGATGGTGGTGACGCGATCCTCGATCAAAAGCTTCCGGGCATAGTGGGAATAAAGCTCGGTGCTCGATGTCGGGTCATAGATGATCGGGATGATCTCGCGCCCGTTGATGCCGCCGGCCGCATTGATCTCGGCAATGCCAAGCATCGTGCCCTTGAGCTGGGTTTCCTCGATAGCGCCGGTCACGCCCGATTGCGAAAAGAGGACGCCGACGCGCCAGGGTTCGCAGGTCGATCCCATCTCACCTACAGCCCAAGCCAGCATTGAATGCGAACATGCGATTCTCCACGGTCTGGTTCGGTTGCCGACACCTTATGGCCGTTATCGATGCTGCGGCCTATCCTGCTGCTGCCAGAAATCACCCTTCAGGTAAAATGCGAACTGCTAATGTAACATGGAACCTTTGCCGCACAACATTAAAACCGGCTAACCGGGGCTAGACAATTGCGGTAGCGACGTCACCATCGCAAACTCTACCCATATCCGCGCGCTGGTAAACGCCATACATAACAATACGGGAAAAATTAACGATCAAAGCATTTTGCCTGCAATCCATAGTGCTTCACCAGCATCAACGCAAAAGGTCGATCTGTATACTGCGGCCGGAAACATTTTTCGCTACATTCGATTTTGGGGCACGGGCATGAGCTTGTTCTAATGCTTGAACAACACCATCCACGGCAGATCGCGACGGTCGTTTCCGCCGATGCCGTCGGCTTTTCCAAGCTGATGCATGCGGATGACCGGGCGGCGCTGCGCCTGTTCGACGAGCGCCGCGCCCTGATCGTGGAGGCGGTGGACCGGGCGGGCGGCAACATTTTCGGCGCAGCCGGCGACAGCATCATGGCGGTGTTCGGCAATCCGATCATTGCGCTGCGCACGGTGCTGCAGTTCCAGGAGGCCATTGCCGAGGTCAACGCAGCGGTCGAGCCGCATCAGGTCATGCCGTTTCGAACCGGCATCAATTCCGGCCCGGTGGTGATCCGCAGCGACGGCGTGTTCGGCGATGCGGTCAATATCGCCGCGCGGGTGCAGGAATTTTCGCCTTATGGCGGCGTGGCGCTTGCCGAGACCGCCTATTCCCAGCTCGAGGAACAGTTCGAGCTTCACTTCACCGACCTTGGGCCTTTCCAGCTCAAGAACATTTCGGTGCCGGTGCGCGTGTTCGTGTCGGACCGGCTTGGGCGCAGCCTTGCGCCTACCGCGCTGATGGACATGCGGGCGAGCCATGCCGGCCCGTCAGTCTTGGCCGCCGAGGGCGATCTTCCAGCCCTTGCCGTGCTGCCGTTCCAGAACCTGACCGGCGACCCTGCGCTTGCCTACCTATGCGACGGCATTGCCGACGACGTGTTGTTGGGGCTTGCCAATACGCGCTCGGTCCCGGTCATTGCGCGCGATTCCAGTTTTCAGTTCCGCGAACCCTCCTTCACCACCGCCACCGTCGGCCATCTTCTCGGCGCGCGCTACATCGTCTCCGGCTCGGTATCGGGCGATCCGAGGCGGATCATCCTCAACGCCTCTCTTGCCGACAGCTCCAATTCGCGCGTCATCTGGGCGGGGCGATTCGAGCGCGACCTCGAAGAGGTGCAGCGCCTGCAACGGGAGCTTGGCGGCGAGATCGTAACGCGTCTCGAGCGCGAGGTTGACCGCGTCGAGCAGATCAGGACATTCCAGGTGCCGCCGGAAGCGCTCTCGACATGGCAGCTTTTGCGGCGCGGGCGCTGGCACATGCAGCGGCGCTCGTCCGAAGACACCGCCAAGGCCTTCGCCTATTTCAAGCAGGCCTATGACGAGGACCCCAATTCGAGCGCGGTGCTGAACGAACTGGCCTGGTGGCATCTGTGGAAGGCGTGGCTGAACTTCGCCGACCGCGACGAACTCAAGATCGTGGCCAACTACGCCAGGCGGTCCTCGCTCATGGATAGCCTCGATGCGCGCAGCTATTGTTACCTCGGCTTTGTCGAGATCCTCGAGGCGCGGCCGCAATCGGCCATCGACCTGTTTCGCCAGGCAATCGACATCAATCCGTCTTTCTCGCTCGCCCGCACCGGACTGGGCAGCGCCAACGGATTGTTGCTGGAAACGCGCGAGGCCATCCTGCAGCTGAAGGAAGGCATGCGGCTCAGCCCGTTCGAGGCCTATCTGTTCCACAATCTGGGTGAGGTTGCCGCCGCTTACACCGTTGACGGAAACTGGCCGGCAGCCATCGAAGCGGCGGATCGCTCGCTGTCGCTGGCGCCCAACTATTTCTACGCCAGCTACCTCAAGGCAGGAGCGCTGGCACGCAGCGGGCGCAGCAATGAAGCCCGGCAGGAGGTCGAACTTTTCCGCGCCCGCCATCCGGAATTCGAGAGCAAGTGGATCGAGTGGATTCCCTTCCGCGACAAGTCGGTCAACGAAGGAATGATCGAGAATTTCAGCTTGGCCGCGAGGTGAATGGATCGATTGTGAAGCATTTCACAGAGGCGGGACGACGGAAAGCTGATTGCTAGGCCAGTCAGGATCCATGGGGTGTCGAAAGTGTTCAAGTGCAGCCCGAAATACTTTCAGCGTATCAAGCAGGTTCAGGCCTCGCTTCCCGTCGATGGCGAGGTTCCGGCCTTCGATCTCGAGCGAATACGCTCGAAAGGATTTGCCGCGCGCGCGGTTGGGTTTCTATTCGAACATCCGGACTGGTGGCTTTCGCTGTTCAGGACATTTCTGCCGCGAGCACATTGCGGGCGGTTCGTGCTTTTGACACGCGACAGCGACGTGCGCGAAGTGCTCGAGCGACAGGCAGATTTCGAAACTCCTTACGGACCCGAAATGATCGAGTTTGCCGGCGGCGCCAACTTCATTCTCGGAATGACGGATGGCGAAGACTACAGGCGGCTGAAGTCGGTCGTCCTCGGTGCTTTTCCGCCGCTGGAGGTCGAGGCGCGCGTGCGCTCGATTGCAGAGCGGCGCGCCAAGGAAATCGTCGATGCGGCGGATACGCAGCTCAACGCAGCGCATGATCTTTTCCGCATCGTGTCGTCGACCATCTGCCGTGAATATTACGGCGTAAAGGTCTATGACGAAGGCGCCTTCGCAGACTGGGGGCTTGCGCTCAGCACGCTTTTCTTCGGCGATCCGACCGCCAATGAAACGGTTCGCCAACTGGCGATTTCCGCATCGCGGAACATGCGCGCGGCAATCGATCAGTCGATCGATGCCGTGCTTGCCGACGGCGCGCTTCAGGACAGGCCGCTCGACCGTTTGGTCGGGGCGATGCAGCAGGGGCGCATCGGCAAAGGCGACATCCACGCCATCATGCTCGGCATGATTACTGGCTTTGGGCCGACGACGCTGCTTGGCGGCGGCAATTGTCTCGACGTCGTGCTTTCCCGCCCGGAGATCTTCGACGAAGTAGCGGCAGCGATTGCCGATAATGACGGCAACAGGCTGGACAGGGCCATCGTCGAGGCGATGCGGTTCAAGCCGATCTGGATCAGTCCCTGGCGCTATGCACGCAACGAGCAGAAGATCGGCGCCGGCTCAGGCAAGCCCTACACGATCAAAGCTGACACGGTTATCTGGCCGGCAACGCGCTCGGCAATGTTCGACAATCGCGCGGTGAAAGACCCGTGGGATTTCCGCCCGGATCGCCCGGACCAGCAATCGCTGATTTTCGGCCACGGCATTCATAAATGCATCGGCGCGATGCTGGCGCGCGTGCAAACGGCCGAATGCTTTCGAGCGCTGTTTTCGCGGCCCGGTTTCCGCCGTGCGGCGGGCAAGAAGGGCAAGCTCGAAAGGCTTGGCCCTTATCCAGATAAACTCATGGTCGAATTCGATCCGGCCGGCCAGCAGTCGATGGTCACCGTCATCGTGCCGGTCAAGCCGGGGGTGCAGAAGGATGCCGTGCGCGAGCAGATCGAAGCGCTCGGCAATCCGTCCCGCGCCGAGATCAGGCAGAAATTCGATGCGGTGCGCACCATCCATTTCGCGACCCTGTCGATCCTCGCAACCGGCGTCGGCGCGGATGGAAATGCGAGCCATCATCTCGTCATCGAGATGAGCGGCGACGGTAACCGGCAAAGCGTTCTCGCCGCATTCGACCGGGCGCTCGGCGTCGAGGCACGGCAAATCCTCGAGGAGGCTTCCGCCGATCCGCTCGGGATCGATCTCGTCAAATTTATGGACAGGCATACGCAGGACGTTTCGCCCTATTTCGGAAGCCTCAACGGGCTGGTGTTCAGCGGCACGCCCGGCCACACCGTCGATCGCATCCTGCGCGAGGATCGGCTGGCCAAGACCGCGATGCGCGTTGTCGAGGAGCATTCGGCCAAACCCGGCAGCGATGCCGCCGCCGTGTTGCAGGAAGTGCGCGACAGGCTGAGACTCGACAGGTCGTTCGACTGGGCGTTCATCCCTGCCGCCAACTCACTGGACGATCCGCCCAAGGGCGGCTGGAGCGCGCTGAAGCGGACGCTTCTGGCCAAGCCCGTCTATCTCACCGCCGGCATTATCTACGCGCTTTGCTGGGCGCTGACATACTACCTGCTGTTTTATCCAACCGAAACATGGCCGCAGTTCCTGCTGCGCCTCGGCACCGCCTTCGTGCTTTCCGGTCTCGGCATCCTGACCTTGCTGTCGTTCGCGGTCGGGCTGGCGCTGGTCTGGCTGCGCAAGATCGAGACGGCATCGCTGCCATCGCCCGACTCCATCTCGCTCGATCGTCTGGCGGCGTTGCAGAAATGCGAGGATCGCGGGCTGCAAAACCATATGACTGCCGTGTCCACACTGAAGGAGGGGCGCTTTCGGCGCGGGTTGCTGCGCTTCACCTTCTACGTCATCTCGATTGCCGCCACGCACATCTTCAGGCCGGGGTTCCTGTCCAGCATCGGCACCATTCATTTCGCGCGCTGGGTCTGTATTCCCGGCACCAGCAAGGTCGTGTTCTTCAGCAACTACGGCGGCAGCTGGGAAAGCTATCTGGAGGATTTCATCACCAAGGCCTCGAAGGGCCTGACCGGTGTGTGGAGCAACACCGAAGGCTTTCCATCGACCAAGTTCCTGTTCTTCCACGGGGCCCGTGACGGCGACCGTTTCAAGCGCTGGGCACGGACGCAGCAGGTGCCGACCGACTTCTGGTACAGCGCCTATCCGCACCTCTCCACCGCGCATATCCGCACCAACGCGCTGATCCGGCAGGGCATCTGCTCGGCAAGGTTGAGCGAGGCGCGCGATTGGGTCAGCCTATTCTCCTCCACCGAGCGCCAGCCATGGACCAAGCTCAACGCCGTGCAGCGGCTGCTTTTGCCTGACGAGGCTCCATCCGAAATGCTGGAGCAAGGCGAAATCCAGTCGATCGTGTTCGGCCCGATGGGGCGGCTGTCGAAAGCCCGGATGCTGGCTTTCCACATACCGGACGGTCTCGACGCGGCCCGCCGCAAGCAATGGCTGAGCTATGTCGCGGGAAACCTTTCCTTCGGCGACAGCCCGCCAGCCCGCAGCGCCATGATCGCGCTGTTCGGTCCTGACGGGTTGCATCGCCTTGGGCTGGACGAAGCCGGTGGTGGCGATCCGCTCGCCAGCTTTCCGCTGGCGTTCAGGCAAGGCATGTCGAACCCCTATCGCAGCCGCATCCTCGACGATTCCGGTTCGAACGATCCCGAGGCGTGGCTCTGGGGCTCGGGTCAAAACCCGGTCGATGTGATCGTCAATTGCTATGCCGATACGCCCGAGCTTCTGGCGGGAATGGTGGGAGCGCTGGAGCAGGCATCGCAGGATGCCGGCGTCGCCATCATCCACAAACTCGACCTTTCGATCCTTCCCGCATCTTCAGCCAATCCGGATGGTCGCCGCGCCAAGGCGCAGGACCAGTTCGGTTTCGCCGACGGTATTTCGCAGCCAATCATCCGCGGCAGCGGACGGGAATCAAGCGGCGCGGCCAATTCGATGCACCTGCTCAATCCGGGCGAATTCCTGTTCGGCTACCGCGACGAGCATGGCTTTTATCCGCCGACGCCGACCGTGCCGGGAAAGGCCGATCCGCTCGGCATACTGCGCGCCATCGGACCTGACGGCAGCATAACCGTCGGGGATTCGCCGGAGCACGATTTCGGCCGCAACGGCACCTTCGTCGTGGTTCGGCAGCTGCAGCAGCATATCGAGCGTTTCAACGACTATTGCCGCAGCGCCGCGAACGATGTTTCAAAGCTGACGCGCGATGCGGTGACGCCCGACTGGGTGGCCGCGCGCATCGTCGGGCGCTGGAAGGATGGCTCGTCCCTGATCCGCAATCCGCATCGGCCGGATGGCGGCATTCCCGACAACCAGTTCACCTTTGGCGCGGAAGACCCGCAGGGCCTTCGCTGCCCGCTCGGCGCGCATGTGCGCCGCTCCAATCCGCGCGCGTCGCTCAGCCCCGATCTCGACACGCAGATCCGTATCACCAAGCGCCACCGCATCTTGCGGGTGGGGCGGACCTATTCGGCACCTAGCGAAGACGGGCAGGCCGAGAAGGGGCTGCTCTTCATGTGCGTCAACGCCAGCATCGAGCGCCAGTATGAATTCATCCAGCAGACCTGGATGGCATCGGGGAGTTTCCACGGATTGCGCGGTGAGAAGGACCCGTTGATCGGCAGCCAGACGGTGGATGAGGCCGGCGATCCAGTTGGGCGTTACGCGATCCCCAGATGGGAAGGCTCGCTTGCGCTGCAGGGCATGCCGTCGTTCATCACCACGCGCGGCGGCGGCTATTTCTTTTTGCCGAGCAAATCGGCCCTGCGCTACATGCTGTCCCGAATGGGATGACGATTGCTACCTCAGCTTTCGTCGGTCGCCATCTGGCGCAGGCTGCGCGCATTGGCGACCTTGATGCGGCCGCGTTTGATGTCGATCAGCGACCGGCTTCGCCAGGCGTTGATGAGCTTGTTGACCGACTCACGCGTCGCGCCGAGGAATTCGGCGATCTCGCTTTGTGAAATGGCGATCCAGCCCGCGTCGTCGGCGAGAAGCCTGTCGAGCAGCAGCAGGCGCTTGGCAAGCCGCGCCTCGACGTTGAGGAACGCCTGGTCGCCCAGCGATTCGCTCACCCAGCGCACCCGCCGGCAGATAAGGCGCAGCATCGAGCGGGCCAGAAGCGGACTTTCCTCGATGCGCCGCATCAACTGCGTGCGGTCGAGCGAGACGATCATGCAGTCGGTGCGGCAGATCGCGGTGGCGGTGCGCAGGCCGCCGTCGAGCGCGCCGATCTCGCCGATGATGTTAGGCGACGTCTGCATGTTGGCGACGAGTTTCTGGCCGTCGATCGAGTAGATCGAAATCTCGACCGAGCCATCGACGAGGCCGAAGATGCGGTCTGAGCGGTCTTCCTGCAGGAACAGATGGCGACCCGCCGGCACACGGTCGGCAACGCAATTGTCGAACAGAAGCTCGAACAGGTCGCGGTCGGAAAAACTCTGGTCGAACGCGGCGGCTGCCTCGACCGGACGGTTCTGTTTCGTCATGCTTGCACGCCTCGATGCCGGCCGGTGGGAATCCAGCCAGACAATCTTGTCGGCAGTGAAATTCTTCTTGCCCATAAAAGGCGCGGTCCTTCCTGACGATTGAGCCGCAGCCCGACGAAGCAGGAGCTGACCCAAGGTAACATTGCCAGACGATGACCCTGCCAGACAAGCCGTCATTGCCCGGTATGGACCCCTGTCTTTGAAGATGATGAACGCCGAGCATAACCCGTCCGGCGTAAATCGTTGCCCGTTAACCTTGATACTGTGAGCTAGATCACGGTGGGTGCGCCCGATAGCAACCATGGTCGGTCATTCGACGGCGATGGAGACGCTGATCAATGCCCCGGGCGGACGAACTATACGTCATCAGCAAGGATATGTCGGTCAGGACATTGAAGGACGCGGTGCGCCCGTTCAAGGTGCTGCCGTTCCCGCTTCCTCATGTCGAAGAGACGCAGGACGATGCGCTTGCGCTAAGCCCCTCAGGCACGCTCGAGGCAGGCGTCGCCTATTCGGCGTCGGATGGGTCCGCGCGCAGCTTCGCGCTTCCAACCTACACTTTGCAGGAAACCGCCGGCCGCTACGCGACCAGCCTCAAATGGCTGGAAACCACCCAGCCCGGCGGCGCGATCGCACGGCTCACCATCGGCCTTTCGCGGACCCTGCCGGTGGCCCCGACAGGGGGGTCGATCGAAGAAATCGCGCATGAGATTTCAGCCCGGCTGGTCTATGCCGTTCCGGTCGAGAGTACCGCCGGCGATGCCAGCGAGAGCTGGCTGTCGATCCCGCTTGGCGCGGTCAACCGTCTCGACGAACAGGCGTCGCAGCTTGCGCTCGACGTCAACACCAAGGCGGAGTTCGACCGGCTCTGGTCGGCCATGACCAACCCCGCGGCAAAGGGCAGGCTGGAGCTGCGGTGCTTTGCAACCATCGGCCGGCGGACGTGGCGGCAGGTCATTCCAGACCGCGTCGGGCTGCTCGACCAGATGAGCCTGCTGAACGAGCGCGGCGTGTTGCTGACCCATATCGTGAAGCCGCCGCCGCTGATCCAGGTCGAGCCGCAAAGGCCACCTTGGCGCAGGCCGCCGGTGCGCGAGTTGAGGCCGGATTTTCGTCGCGGCGTGCTGACGGAGCCGGCGTCGCCGCTGGTCATCAATGCAGGGCCGATGCGCATGAGGGCGGTCCGTACGCTCGATACCGCGATGATGCTGCGCGATGTCGCCACGCCGCTGTCGGTGCTTGCGGATAGCCCGGCGGTCGAATTGACGCCCGTTGCGTCCCGCCGCGCCCTGCACGACGTGTTTCGCCCGGAGATGGCGGAAGCGGTTCAGGTCAGCGACCTTTTGGTTGACCGCAAGCGCGTGCTGCCAATCCGCGCCATCATCGACAAGAAGGGCAGGCCAGCGCTGATACGGATCAACGCCGAGGCCGTCCAGTCGGTCCCGTTCGGCTTCGATGTCGGGCTCAACGCCTATATGTTCGATGTCCCGGGAGACCTGCGTCACGTCATGACGCATGTGCTCTTGCGGGCGGAGTTCGATGCCGGCGAGGGACGCCCGCCGGTGGTCTACTACCAGGACTCGGCCTTCCCCAATCACTACTACTACGAGCCGCAGGAATTCCGCATCCCGCGCCGCGACGAGGCACCCTATCTGCCGGCGCTCAACATCGCCTTCTTCGACGTGGTGCAGGCTCCAGATGCCGGCGACGGCGCGATCCTCTACCGGGCGCATCTGGCCTACCGCGCCGTGCCCTATCTCGACCGCGTCGTGCTGGCTAGGCTAAGGCAATCGCTGGAAGCTGGCGGCGGCAATGCGGTGCTTTCGGCACTGGTTCCAGAACAGGCCACACTTCGGCTGCGGCTGCCCGACGAGGCCGGATCGGCTCTTGTCGATGTCGAGCGGCCCGAGGCGACCATCAACCTCGACGACGGCATCGTCGATGAAGTGCAGCTGACGCCGGAAGCGCTGGCGGCGGTCATCACCGCGCTCCAGACCGGCGGCCTGACCGGACAGGTCAAGGCGTCGCTGCCGGGGCAGGCCGACACGTCGATCCCGATCCGCCTGTCGCTGCACGATGCCAACGGCACCATTCTCGACCGCAGCTATCGCGGCTCGATCAGTGACGGACGCGTGCGCATCACCTTGCGCAACCGGATCGAAAGCCCGCTCAGGATCGGCGAGTTGCTGGCGACGCCGGCGGGGACGGGCTTCGCCTTTCCCGAAACTGCGCCCGGCCTGCAGATCGCATCGGGTGCGCTGGCCGACATCGACTATCGGCTCGATCCGCCGAGCCTCGTCGTCACCGACATCGACCCCGTCCTGCGCATGACGATCGATCCCGACCTGCCGGCGCTGCTGCCGAAGATCATGGTCAACAAGGGCTATGCCAGCAAGACCTTCCGGATCTCGCTATCGGTCGATCCGATCTATTTCGGGCAGACCATGCCGGGGGATGCGCAGGCGTTGACCGCCGTGCTGGTGGAGTTTGCCGACGACGCCACCGTCGTCCTCGACGCTGCTGGTCCGACCGACGAGATCGATCTCAGGCTGCCGATCCTCGGCTGGCTTTTGAAGCAGCCCGAATCCGAGCGTTATTCCTACCGCGTCACCAATCTTCTCGGTGCCGGCGCAGACGTCACCGGCAGCGTCGGTGCGTGGATCGAAGGGTCCGGCGCGGGCGCGCTCGCAATCGTTCCGGCGGGGGCGTGACGTGATCATGTTCATCGACCCTCCGCCGCTTGCGCCGATCCTGCCTGGAGAAGGCTTCCCCGATCACGAGGCGGCGCGCCTGTTGCATGTGCTGCCGCGCGGTCTTGCCCCGGTGCGCGAGGCCGACGGCACGGCCCGCTTTGCGCTCAGCCGGTTCCGGGACACGACCATCGGCGCAGCTGGCGGCATGATGCATCTGGAGCTCGATTTCGCCACGCTCGATCCTGAATTGATCGGCGCTGCCGCGACCGATGGCTGGGACCTCAGGCTTGCCGGTTTCAGCGCGGCAAGGGCGCGGCTGCGAAGCCATGTCCCCGGCCTTACCGACGATAGCCCGCTGGGACCGTGGAGCGAGGCCAGGCTCTCCAGCCGCACGCTGCTGGTCGAGGATCATCTCTTTGACACCAACACGGCGCAGATGCTCGACGCGCTTCTGTCATCGGATGCCGGCGATATCGAAGTCGAGGTCGAGGCACGTTACGAGGGGCTCGAACAACCCTTGCCGGTGCTGGTCAGCGCCGAGCTTGCGGTGGTCGCCACACTTTTGCAGGCGAGCGCGCCTGCCTACCTTTTGGCCGAAGGCGTCGGCTATGACGCCATCGAGGCCGCATTCCTGTCGGCCATCTCCGGGACGCATTCGCCGTTCCATTGCGAACAGTTGAGCGGCGAGCCTTTTGCCGACGATGCGGTGCTGCGCCGCCGTCTTGCGCTGGCCATGCGCGACGACCTGTTTGCCGCCGTGCCCGCCGACGATGCTTGGGCCGCGACGCGTTACCGGTGGCGCGACGAGATCGCAGCGGAGGGCCGGCGCAGTTGGGATCTGTCCATTCCTCGCCGCACGTCGCGTATCTGGCAGGGCCGCTGGTCGCTACGAAGCCTCGTCCGCGACCTTTCGCCGGAAGACCGCTCGGCATTCTTCCCCGCCTTTTCAGCGATTGCCCCGTTTGCGACGGTGCCTGTTGCGGTGATCGGTCCGGTCGGGCTCGATCCGCGTTTCGTGCGGCGCGTGCAGGTCGATGTACTCGCCAGCGGACCGGGCGGCGTGCCGCAACAGCGCAGTTTCGTCTATCCGCCGACGCCTGCTTTCCAGCGCTTCAACGTCTCCTATCCGGCACTGACCGAGACGTTTCATTTGTTGGCAAATGTCTCTGCCACGCTGTCGCCGCTTGCGGGCGCGGTCCCCGCTCTGCCAAGGCCGCTTGGCCGGCGTCCGCTTAAGCCGGGCACCGCGATTGCCTGGACGGCAGCGGATGCCGGCTTCGACACGCTTGCCATCTCGGCGATGCCCGGCCTGTTCGACCGCGCCGCGCGCATCGAGGTGAAAGCCGCCGTCGGCGACACGCTGCTTTGCCTCGCCAACCTGACCCGGGATGCGCCCAACGCCACGCTGGCATGGCCGATCCAGGCCGAGCCGTCGGCTGTCGGCGTCGTTGCCTACAAGGATGAAGTCGGCGGCCCGAGCGTGACGATCCATGAAGGCACCGTGCAGGGCTCGCTGCTCATCCGGCCCGAGATGATCGAGGTTCTCGACCCCGACACCATAAAGGTTTCGCTCGATCCCGGCAGCATCGGCAACGCCGCCTATGCGGCCATCACCCTTGCCGACCCGACCGGGCGCAAGCGCTCGTTTTCGCTCGACGCCGGCGAGGTGTTCGACTGGCCGTGCTGGCGAAGCTCGCGCTTCGACCCGCTCTCCTACCAGTACCGGGTGCAACACATTCCACGCCTGCCCGACGGCACCACGCTGCCTCTGGTCAGCGGCGAATGGCTGCGCGGCGAGGCACCGGAACTGCGCGTGATCCTGCAACCGGTGGGAGTGGACGCATGAGCATGACCGCAACCATCACTGAAGGAATGACGCCATGCTGATGATCCCGGCCATCGAGCGTATCGGCAATGTCACGGTCTTTGCCGACGACACGGAATTCTATCGCTTCTACCCCGTCGCCGACGCTCCGCGCCTCAGGCTGGACGAGACCGGCGACCCCATCTTCCTTTTGTTGTCCTACGCGCTGTCCGACGAGGAGCGCGCCGCGCATCCCGACCTGCCTTCCGGCGGCGGCTACCTGTCGTTCGACACCACCTTCGAGCCGACCCAGCAAGAACTTGCCGCCGTGCAGGCAGCGCTCTCCCCTCGCGTTGCGGCCGAATGGAACCGGCTCAAGGCAGGCACAGCGCAGGAGCAGGCGCGGACAGGTGTTGCCGGCACGACAGCGCCGCCCGCCATCCAGCTTGTCACGCCGACCTGGACCGAGGGCATGGTGACGATGGACGCGCCGCAAAGCGCGCAGCTGATCCAAGCGCGCGTCGCCGAATCCGAGCCGTCGCTCCTGGCGGGAAACATCGCCAGTTTTTCAATGGACCTTTCGCCGGCCGGCGCGAGCTTCATGGAGCAGACGCTGCTCGCCGACGGTGACGCCGCCGACGAGACGCCGATCCAGATCGCCTACGATCTGCGCTTCTGGGCGCGCCTGCCGCCGGCCCGCATCCACCTCGAAGTGAATGCCGAGCGGATGCACAAATACATCGAGGAGCAGTTCCGTGGCCGCAACGTCGATGCCTGTACCGGCCATGACTATTCCAATGCGGACATCGATACCGAATCGCTGACGCTCTCCGGTGCGGTCACGGTGCAGATCGACACTGGCTCGGGGTCGCTCCCCGACGAGGTCATCTCCGAACTGCGCGCCTACGCTTTCGACCTCACCAAGCAGCTCGTCCAGCACAGCTTCTTCAATGCGGAAGGCGAAGGTGCGTCCCAGCCCGCGCCCGCCCCGCGCCGGTCCAGTGACGGACGGCTGGTCATGCCGCCGCTCAAGTACCGGATACTCGGGCGGCGCAAGCTGGTGCGCAAGGACATCAACCAGCAGACCATGTCGATCAGGCTCGACCTCGAGCAGAGCAGCGTCGTGCCGTGGACCATCCATCCGCGCGGCACCATGCAGACGCTTTTGCCGGGCAATCTCGCCGCGCGCCAGCGGCATGTGCGCAAGCTGCGCCTCAACGATCCGTTCTTCGCGACAATCGAAACCGCCATCCAGGTGTTCGCGGATTTCTCGCGGCTCGACCATGTCGAGGTCGAACTCGCCTACGAATCGACCGACGAGAACGGCCGGCCGCACGCAGCCGGTACGGTGCTCAGCTTCGCCGATGCGTCCCCGCAGACATGGAAGACCGCCGTGGTCGGCGGCATGCGCGACTATCGCTGGCGCCAGCGCATCGTGCTGCCGGGCGGGCGCGTCGGCCCGTTCAGCGAATGGGCGACGACGCATGCGCCGCGCGTGCCCATCTCCATCGAATCGCCCGGCCTGATCGAGATCGACGTCGTGTCCGGCTCCATCGACTACGAGAAGCTGGTGCGCAGCGTTCAGGTCAGCCTTGCCTATGAGGATGCCGCTGCCGGCGTTCCCCGCGAGGAGGCCGTCGTCATCCTCTCCGATGCCAAGCAGGCGGCAAATTATAGCCGGCACATCGATGCTGCACAGACCCGTCCGGTGATGGCCAAGGTGCGCTTCGACCTCCAGTCCGGCGACGTCATCGAAGGCGGCGACTGGATGCCGATCCAGGGGCGGCAGCTCGTCGTCAACCAGCCGAGCGAGGCGGTCCTCGACGTCAGCCTGCTGCCCTCCGGCAATGGCTGGCCGGATCTCGTCGCGGTCATGGTCGACCTTGCCTATGAGGACCCGTCGAACGCCGTCTCCATCCACGACACCTTCACACTGAAGACGCTGGATGCGTTCGCCACCTGGAGCGTCTACCTGCGCAACAGGGCGCGGCGCAACTATCGCTACCGCTGGACCGCCTCGTTTAACAATGGCGACCTAGTCAAGCAGGACTGGCAGGACAATCAAGGCGATCCCGTCCTGCCCATCCGCATCCAGCGGTCCGGCATCACGGTCACCGTTGTCGCCGATGCGCTGGACTTCACGGACTGCCCGCTGAGCGAGGTCACCATGGTCCACGATGTGCCGGGCGGCGCCAGCGAGACGCTGGTGTTCCGCGATACCAAGCCGCAGACCTGGCATGTCGAGGCAGCCGACGGCGCTGCCGTCGCGTTCCGCTATCGCGTCACGCATTTCCCCACCGGCCGCGATCCGGTCGAGCTGCCGGAGCGCAAGGAAACCGACCCTGTCATCGTGCTTCCAGCCTACCGTGCCGTCAGCGCCGGCGAGCTCAGGGTCCAGGTCATCGCGCAGCTGGTGGACTTTGCCACCACGCCGATCGTGGCGGTGGACCTCAACTACCAGGACCCGGCGAACGGCGTCGATCTCAACCACTCCATCACCATGACGGTGGACCAGCCGATGGCGAACTGGGTCGTCGCGACGCGGGATGCCCGCGTCACCGGCTTTCGCAGCCGCACCAGCTACTTCCTTGCCGATGGAACGCAAAAGGCGGGCGAGTGGGTTCCCAGCACGACGCCAAGGGTGGTCGTGCCCGCCTTCCGACCGTCTGCGTGAGATTTCATTCAAACCTGTCCAGGAGAACGCATTATGCTGAAACTTCCCGAATGGCGCACTTTCCAGGAACAGCGCGTCACCGTCTATCAGGACGACACGATCTTCTGGAAATTCTATCTGGTCCCGAACTATGTGACGATCCGCAAGGACGACACCGGCAAGCCGGTGTTCCTGCTCGTCTCCTATGCCTTCGGCGACCAGGACCGGGAGGAGAATCCCGACCTGCCGCGCGGCGGCGGCTACATGGTCCTCGATGTCGAGATGCGGGTCGAGCCGGACCACGAGAAGGCCATCAAGGAACAGCTGCAGAAGGACGTCGACCAGCTCTGGCATGAGCTGAAGCGGCTGGCCGACCAGGCCGGCAAGAGCGTGCAGGGCTACCGCATCACCAGCAACCACAACCTGCCGCGCCTGAGCTCCACGGTTTCGCTGGGTGTCAACGATGTGCTGCTCGGGCTTGGACCGGAAGGTCCCGAAGCCCCTCCCGGCGACCAGCCGCCTAAGGTCATCCTCGCCAGCCCGACATGGGTTGAAGGCACCTTCAAGGTCTCGGCGCCGCAGAGCGAACATCTCGTCTCCAACCGGCTGGCGGAAGGCAAGGTCTCGCTGGTGGGCACCAATGTCGCTTCCGCCAATCTCGACCTTACGACGGCGGGTGCTGCCTTCATGGTGCAGACGCTGGTCGATCCGCAGGGAACGGGCGCGACCAACCTCACGCCGATCCAGGTCACCTACAATCTGAAGTTCGTGGCGCGTGTCCCGCCGGTCAGCGTCGTTGCCAGCGCCAACACGCGCAGCCTCTACGCTGCCGTCAGAGGCATCTTCCATGACTATGAGGGCGGTGGCTGCGACGAGGACACGGTTTCGCATTCTGAGCAGAACATGGAGATGGCGATCTCGTCCGGCCTTGTCGAAATGAAGATCGACGTCGGCTGGCCGGATGTTCCCGACGATCTCGTCAACCAGATGCGCTCGGACGCGATGAAGAGCGTGCAGCAGGCGCTGACCGAACGGCTCGCCGACAAGAAGGCGCCGCCCGTTCCCGCCGCCGACGATCCGACGCGCGAGTTCGTCAACCGCGACAGCGACATCTACTATCTGAAGTCCGAGATGAGCGTGGACTTCACCACCTTCACCCACAAGGAGACGCTGGCCAGCACGCGCAAGCAGGACATCAACCCGCAAGGAACGCTGCAGGCGTTCCTGCACGGCCTGTCGGCCGACGAGGTGCGCCAGTATGTGCGCAAGATCGACCTCGACGATCCGTTCTTCCAGACGCTCGACCTCAAGGCCTGGGTCTTCGGCATCGACTGGGAAAAGGACCCGATCGATTTCGTCGAGGCCGAGATCGACTATCGCGGCACCGACGAGAATGGCCAGCCGGTCACCAAGGCGACGTCGGCCATATTCACCAAGGACAAGAAGGAGTTTGCCTGGGATCCCAGCCTGATCGGGGCAAAGCGTGAATACCGCTGCCGCTGGCGCGTCGGCTATCGCGGCCATGAGCCGAGCGAATGGAGCGCCTGGGAAACCAAGACCAGCAATCGGCTTAGCCTCAGCGTGACCCCTCCCGGCAAGATCGATGTGGCCTTCCGGGTCGGCGACATCAGCTTCGATACCGTCACCAAGAGCGTGCAGGTTGAAGTGGAGTACGAAGACACCTCGCGCGGCGTCGCCAAGATCGGCACCATGACGAAGCTCGATGCGTCGGCTGCCGAACAGCGCTTCACGCACTGGATCTTCAAGCCGCGTTCCAAGCCTGTCCGCTATCGGCCGACATTCTTCCTGAAGAACGGCCAGACCATCGTCGGCGACTGGCTGGAGACGACCGGCGATGCCGTGCTCGTCAACGAGCCGCGTTCCGAAAACCGGCTCGACGTGCTTTTGGTTCCAAGCGGCAGGAGCTGGGCCCAGGTCGTGCAGTCGGTGGTCACCGTGCGCTATGCCGACCAGCGCAACGGCGTCGCGGCGGAAGCCTTCTACCAGCTCAAGTCGCTGGAGGAGTTCAAGCAGTTTGCCGTCTATCTGGCGAGCGGCGCTTCACGCAAGTTCGAATACCAGGTGGTGACGACGTTCAAGGACGGTTCGAGCGAGCAGAGCGGCTGGCTGACCGGCGACGGCGACAGCACGGTCCAGGTCACCGCGACCGAACCGCCGGAACTGGTGGTCGACGTCTTGCCGATGATGCTCGATTTCGCGGTCACGCCGGTGGTCGAGGTCGGCCTGCGCTACGACGACGACGCCAACAACATCCATGAGAGCGAAACCTTCGCGCTGACGTCAAACGAGAAGCAGAGCTGGGCGGTGCCGCTGAAGAACCCGGCGAAGAAGGACTTCAAGGTCAAGGTCACCTACAATTGCGCCGACGGCAAGGTGGTCGAGCGCGCCGAGGAAACTTCGCCCGACACCAAGGTCACGGTGCAGAAACTGCTCGTTCCCGAGGTGGTGGCGTCGATCCTGCCGCGCATGATCGACTTCGTGCAGACGCCCGTGGTCGAGGCCAATGTCGCCTATGCCGATCCGGCGCGCGGCGTCGATGTCCAGGAGACGTTCAGCTTCACCGACGCAACGCCGCAGGAGTTCCGCCATCAGGTCGATGCGGCAGCACCCAAGGCCTATTCGGTGGAGATCGTCTACTACCTTGCCGATGGGCAAGTGGTGACGCGGCCGCCGGTGACGCTGAGCAAGACGCAGCTCACCCTTCCGAAATACGTCCAGGCAGCGTGAGGAACGGCCATGCTGTACCTTGCTCCGCCATTCTTCGAAATCGAGGGCGTTGTCGTCGGGCGCGACTACAGCGATCCGCGCCAGTATTGGTACTACCCCAACCGGCCGCGCATCGCGGTGGACGAGCAGGGGCGGCCTGCGGTGCGCCTGCTCATCTACAAGGAGGTGCTGCAGAATCTTGCCGCGACCGATGATGAGGTCGCAGCCGGCTTCCTGATCTTCGACACGGTGCTCGACTGGGACCCTGAGAAGCTCAAGAAGGTCGCGGCAAAGATCAAGCAGGACATGGACCTCGACGAGCTGCCGCGGCTGTCGCCGCTGCAGTACCGCTCGGGCAAGGTGAGGTTGAGCTTCCTCGACCGCAAGAGCGCCTTGCCCGGTGACCCGCCGCCGCCGGAAGAAGACATTCCCGTCAGCGAATGGGTCAGCTTCATCGAGTCGTCGGGCGTTCCTTCGCTCTATGGCGAGAACCGGGCTATCTTCAGCGTCGAGCTGACCGCCAAGGGCACGCGCTTCATCCTCGGCTCGTTCGACGGCTTCATTCCTGCCGGCGTCGTCTACGAGCTGAACTACGTGGCGATGCAGCGCGCCTACAACGTCAAGGTCGAGGCCGACTGGTCGATCGTCTACGACTACATCCGCGACTACGAGCAGGACCGCTTCCTGTTCTGGAACGACGAGGTCGAAAAGATCGTCGAAAAGCTGGTCGAGAAAAAGGTGATCAAGATCACCGGCTCGATCGAGGGCGTCGGCGACGAGGGCATGGAAGGCGAATATGCCGAGGTGCGCAAGCAGCTGACGCAATTCGTCTACGAGAAGTTCTTCGAACCCAAGATCAATCCGAAGGCCTTGCTCGACAAGGATACGCCCGGCGCCATCGTCTCGCTGATAGCAGGCGTGCGCGACACCGGCCTGCCGATGCAGTTCGGCGGTTCCAAGCGCGAACTGCACGTCGATCAGTTGCGCAGCTTCGAGGCCGACTTCACCACTTATCGCGCCGTCGAACGCATGATCGCGCCGCAAGGGCATTTGAGCGTTTTCTGGGAAGACCTTGGCCTGACCAAGGACCAGGTCATCACTGTCGTCGACGACAAGGACGACATCTGGAAGATCGCCGAACTCGGCATCATCGCCGTCGCCAAGTTCGGCGATGATGCGATTGCCCATATCGTCGTCGATGTCGTCTATGGCGGTCTGGTCGACGGCCGGCCGGCACCCAATGCCCGCACCTTCAGCGTCGTCCTCGACGACAAGAACCGCAAGGGCTCGGTGCGAAACTGGTTCGATCCGGCGCTTGGGACGAGCTTCCACTACCGCTACACGGTCGCCTTCGGGCCGGGGGCTGCGGTCGGCTCCGACGTCTTGATGACCTCCGAGTGGATCGAGGCCATCGCCAGCGACGTCACCGTGACGATCAATCCGTCGAACCTCATCGAGCAGCGGTCCTATGAGTTCCAGCGTTCCTCGCTTTTGAAGTCGGACATCTTCCCGCAGGTCGTCGTGCGCCTGAACTACACCGATCCCGACACCGGCTGGCAGTATGACCGCTCCAAGGTGCTGGATGCGACCAATCCGTCATGGACGGCGGAATTCCGCGTCCGCAAGGGCGCGCCGAAGGACGCCGTCTACCAGGCGCAGTTCCCCTATGAGGGCGGCACCATCACGCAGCCCGAGCGTCCCGCCGGCACGCTGGTGATGCTGAACGACCCGCGCGAGAACCTCGTCCACATCAAGCTGATGGTCACCGACCAGCAGAATTTCCAGCAGGCGATCGTCAACCTCGAACATTCCGATCCGGCAAACGACATCTTTGAAAGCGATACGCTGGTCATTGCGGCCCAGAACGTAAATGACGCGCATGAATGGCAGTTCCGGCGCGCGCCGGGCGCTCGCGCCCGCTACCGCTACAACTTCATCCTGTTGAAGACCGACGGCACGGTCCTCGAAACCGACTGGGTGGAAACGGAAGCGCCCTCGCTGCTGATCGGCGAGAAGACGGCGCGCAAATGGGACATCCGCCCGCAGCTGATCGGGCCTTCGCTTGCCCAGAACGGCGTCGAGCGGATCAGCGTCGCGCTGCTCTACGAAGACGCCGTCAACGACTATCGGGCGGCGAAGGAGATCGTCTTCACCCAGCCGGGCGAAGCCGGCGGACTGGAGCTCAGCCTGCGCAATCCGGCGTTGCGCGACTACGTCTATACAGCGACCTACAAGATGGCGAACGGCTTCGACCGCAAGCTCGGGCCGATCAGCTCGCGCGCCAGCTTCCCGGTCATCTCCACGGTGCCGCCGACATGATGGCGCGCGAGATGGAATCGGGCAGCCGCGTCGACGTGCTGTGGCTGAGCGCGCTCCTGGCCGGCCTTGGGGCAGAGGCGGAGGCGGCGTGCGAAAAGCTCGGCGTGGCCGCTGTCCAGTCGGGTGCGGGGCGCATGTGCATCGACGGCGGCGCCAGCGCGCTGATCGCCCTTGCCGCGCCCGGAGCGCGGCAGTGGGAAGCGCATGTGCTGTGCGGCATCGATGCCGAGCACCAGCATTGGGTTGGAACCAGCGTCGGCCCACAAGGGCAATCGCTGTCGCTCGAGCGCCGGCTTTATCGCGGCCGTGGCGATGCTGCGCTTAATCAGGCGAAGGCAGTCGCATCCGCGCATGGCGAGGCAGCCCTTGCCTGCTTCGACCATTGGCACCGGGCGCTCGGATCGTTCGGCCGCATCTACTCGGTCGGCCGGGAAGGCCAGGGCTGCGTCCGTGTCGGCTGGCAGATCGACCGCCATGTCGATGTCCGGGCATTGGTTGCCCCGCTCATCGGGCAGGACAACTGGAACGCCGCCGCCCAATCGCTGAACGCGGTGCATGGCTTCGACCTCGCGCGCACCGCCGGACCATGGAGCCTGTCGGTCGATGTCGCGGCGCCTGAGCGCGGCTGGCGCCTCGGCTCCACCCGCTGGTCATGGGCGATCGACGACCACGCCAAGCGCCAGCGCCTGGCACGCTGGATAGCCGGGCATGGCGGCGATGCCGGCTATGCCTGCGCACTGCACGACCTTTTGTGCGGCCACAAGGCCGGGCGCGCCGGCTCCATCGGCCGCGCCGTCGAAGTCGACGTGCGCGACGGATGCGTCGTCGCCGCAATCGCTTATCTGGGCGCGCGCCTTTCGCCGCCCGACCGCTTGCCGGGGCATTCCGGCGGATCTGACAGGAGGCTGACATGGGTTGGGTAAGAATTCACCCTTTCATCGCGAACTGGCCGGGCGGCGGCGATCCGCCGGTGTTCGAGATCAACAGCAACGAGAACGGCGAGGCCGTGGTGGAACTGGCCTGGGACCCGCAGGCGCTGCTCCATCCATCGACCTATCCCGACCTGCTGCGCTACTACTGCAGCGCGATCGGCATCAATGGCACGATGGCCAAGGACGGCGGCGGCACGATGACCGTCAATGTGCCTGCCGAGCGCATCACGCTCAACGCCAACCGGGCGACATGGGTGATGCCGAAGGCGCTCTGGGCCGCCTATGTCGAGGAGAGCCTGAAGACGCTCAATTCGCCGCCCACCAGCACGTTTTCGCGCAATCTTTATTACCGCGTCAGCGTCACGCCGCCGGGCGGATCGAAGGCCGAGATATGGCCGCCGGACCATGTCCTGGGTGGCCAAAGGGTGACGCTGCCGCCGCCGGACGACAGCGGCGTCATCGACCGCGCATCGGCGATGGCGGCCCCGCATATCGGCATATTGGCGATCTCCGCCACGCCGGCCTCGCGCGTCGTGCCCGACACGGCGGCGGTTCAGGCAATGGGCGGCATCCCGTTCCTGCCCAATCTGTGGGGCACCATCCTCACCACCATCTGGAACCAGTTGCCGGAAAACGATGCCAACCGCATGTCGCTGGCAACCGTCTTCGCGCACCCCGAATTCAGGCGCCTTGCGGTACCGGAACGCGGCGGCGTGCTGCGGCTGTGGCTTTTGTCCAGCCGTATCCGCAAGGACATCCCGGTGCTGCTATCGCGGCAGGCGGTGACCGGCAGCGGCGTTCTGACGCCGATCCTGAAGAAGATGGCGCTGAAGGGCGGCAAGACGCTTCTCACCCTTTTGCTCGACCTGCTGAGCGTCCACATCCACCCAGACCTCGTGGTGATGACCCGCGACGAACTGGTGGCCGATGTTCTGCATGAGGTGCTCGACCCGAACGGCCGGGTCAACCAGGGCGCTGCCGGCACCTGCGTGCCGACCTCGATCCAGACCATGCTGATCACCGTCAATCCGGCCGAATATGTCCGCCTGCAGATTGGCTGGCTGAGTTCGGAAGGCAAGGTCGAGCTTGCCAACGGCACCATCGTCGCCCTTCCGCGCGGCGTGCTGCAGATCGCGCGCTATTCGCAACCCGACGCACCGGCCTCGACCGGCTTTTACGCCCGCAACTATGCCGAACTCGCCTTCCAGGCATCGGCCATCAAATACGCCCATGCCGGCAACTTCCCCGCCGACACCGGCAACGAAGCCAGCGCCAAGGCGATGTTCAAATATGTCCATGAGAACGGCCTGTTCCCCGACCAGACCAAGCGGCTTTTGGAAGCCCTGTTCGCGGTGACCTTTACCGGCTCGGCCGTGGCGCCGACCAACTCCTCGACCACCGTATCGATCCAGAACAGCATTGCCGACGGCCTGTTCGCGGCTATTCCGGCCAAGCAGCAGCAGGTGCTGGTCGCCACCTATTGGGGTGTTCCGCCGCAGGGCCCGCCACCTCCCGGATCGAAATATGGGGCGCATGCGGTGCTGGCCCTGCGCCATGAAGGCGGACGGCTGTTCTTCAAGAACCCGCAATATGCCGGGTCCATGCCCTCGGGCGCGGACGGCGGCACCGCCAACAATCCACCGCGCCGCTACGAAAACGTGTCGTCGACGCTGGAATCGATCTCCGACGCGGATCTGCGCAAGTGGATCTACTGGTACTTCACGCCGGACACGGCAATCATCTGAGGGAGGCACGACAATGCTTTATCTCGATTCCCCAGTCGGCTCGATCGCTGGCCTCACCATCTTCCGCGACCATGCCGATCCGAACCTGTTCTACTACGCCTGCGAGCGGCCCCGGCTGGCGATGAACGGCAACACGCCGGAATTCGTCTTCCTGGTCTACCAGCGCGACATCACCGACAATCCCAACCTGTCGCCGGACGCCAAGGAGCAACTGGGCGGGGGCTTCCTTGCCTTCACCGTCGATCTTTCGGTGGACGACAACCAGATCAAGGAAGCACGGCGGCTGCTCGGGCGGTTTGCCCAAGGCACCGTCAACCTCGCGCCGCTCCAGTACCGCAGCGGGTCCGTTCGGCTCTCGATCACCAAGGACACCGCCGAAGCGCCCGGGGCAACGAGCGACGCGCCCAAGGGCGTCAGCTTCTTCGAGGAGGTGTACGGCACCAGCAAGCCGTCGCTGCTCAGCGACAACCGTGCCACCTTCGGTGTGATGCTGGACCATGAGGGCGCGCTCCTCATGGAGGCGGCGCTGAAATCCGGCATCAGCCCGATCGGGGTGATCTACGATCTCGAATATCTGGGCATGCGGCCGGCCTTCAACGTCAAGATCACCGCCGACTACAAGCGCATCTACGACCATCTCGAGATGCAGTTCGGCATCAAGGGCGGCGTCGGGCCGATCTCGGCCGCCGTTGATATCGGCCTTGCCTGGCAGAAACTGCGCGAGGACGGCTCGATCAAGGTCGAGGTCATCAACTTCACCGACGACGAGAGCTTCCGCAAGCAGGCGGACGCCGCCTTCGACTGGTTCAAGACGGAACTGATCCGCGACTTCTTCAAATCTTCGCTCGAACCACCGAGCTTCATGAAGCAGGGCCAGTCGGCAAATCTTCTCGGCGCGCTGCAGTCGCTGCTCGGTCCATTGACGGAAGGCCAGCAGGGTCCGTCCAAGCCCACCATGGGCGCACCGACCACGCTTGCACCGACGCCGACGGCACCGCCGACGACGCTCGATTCCGGTACCCAGACCACCGCCGACCGCAACAAGGCCGCGACGGCTGCCGCCGCCCCACAGGCGGACGGAGCGGCGAAGCCCGCCGGCAACGGCGCGCAGTTCGGCCTGCAGGTCGGCTTCTCGCTCAAGATGTACCATCAGGAAGAACTGAAGACGCGCAGCTTTGAATATTCGATGCAGGCCGCCGTGGCGCGCACCGCCGCACCACAGGGCCTGTTCTCGACGATGGTCAACGGTCTCGATCTGTCCCGCGCCATCAAGCGCGTTTCGCTGGACGACGACTTCTTCAAGCACATCAACGCCAAGTTCCAGATCGCGGCCGATCTCGATCGCGACAAGATCGATCTCGTCACCATCAACATCGAGTATCCCGGTGTCCGCCCCGCCGGCGTGCAGCCGGAGCAGGTGGGCGGCATCACGTTCACGCCGCAGGACAAGACGCCGAAGTCGTTCCGGACCTTCCTCAACGACGATCTCGACCTGCGCTACCGCTACAAGATGGACGTCCACTTCGCCGCCGACAGCGAATGGGAAGGCAACGAGCCGCATTTCTCGTCGGACTGGATCGTCGAGACGGGGCAGGCCCCGCAGGTCAATCCGTTCGATGCCGTCGACAGGCTCGATGTCGAAGTAACCGTCGCAAGCGATGTTGCCGAACCGGTGCAACAGGTTCAGGTCGATCTGCTCTATGATGACCCTGCCGTCGGCATGCGGGCCGAGAGGTCGTTCAACTTCAAGCCGGGCGACGCATCGAAACGCTGGAAGCTGCGCTTCCCGGAAGGGGCGAAGCACGGCTTCAGGCATCGCGTCACCTACTTCCTGACCGACAATGTGCGTTACCAGACGGACTGGGTCGAAACGGGTGAGATCACCACGGAAGCGACTTCGCTCGTCATCCACGGTCCGTTCCAGAACACCTTGCGCATTCCGGTGATCTCGTTGCTCGATCCTTCCCAGATCATCGAGGCAAGCGTGGACATCATCTACTCGGACCCGGCGCGCGGTTATGAACGGCGCGAGCGCGTCGTCTACGGTCCGGAAGAAAGCGACAAGTCGCGCAAGCGCAGCATCGCAATTCCCACGCTCGACGTCGCGCCCAACGGTGTGACCTATTCGGTCAGTGCGATCCGCAGCGACGGCACCGTTTTCGAAATGCCGCCGGCAGAGGTCTCGCCCGGCAAGACGATCATTGTCAGCGACGGCGTGGGCGAAACGCGCATCATCAAGGTCGAGCTTGCCAATCCCGACATTGCCGGTGCCGGCCTCGCAGCGGTCAGGGTTAGAGTGCGCGGCAAGGGCGAGATGGCCGACCAGGACGAGGTGCTGTTCCGTCCAGGCGACAACACGCCGAAGACAATTACTCTGGTGCAGCCGATAGAAGGGGCCTTCGCCTATTCCTACGAGGTCGAGGGTTATTCGCTGCTCGGCGTGCCAAAGGCCGGCGCACGTGCCGAAACCAGCGATATGACGCTGCTTGTCGGGCTTCCTTGAGGCGCGGTATCGGTTTTGGTATTTACCTTGGCGTCTGCCTCGAGCAGGCGCCAAGTCTGTTTTATAGCCGGCTAATTGTGACGCTGAACGCGCCGAACCCGACGTTGTTCGAATTAAATTTCACCCGAGGTTGACAAGCCCCACCTTTCTATTCAACTATTGTCGTGCGCTGGGCAGATGAGCCCGAGCGGCGCAAAATTTGCATGACATATTGATGGCAAGAGTGCCCACAGTGCCAACTGTCGGGCACCTTTTTGCTTTGAGGGAGGTCATGGCAAAAGCGCAATACAAGATCGGCGTGCTGTTTTCGCAAAGCGGACCTTACGGGGCGGTATCGCGCTCCATGTACAACGGCGCGATGCTCGCATTCGATGAAATCCGGGCATCCTCGGATTATCCGTTTGCAATCGTACCCGTCGTTGCCGATCCGGCCGGCTCCTTCGAGCAATATGCCAATTCCAGCCTTGGCCTTCTCACCGAACACGGCGTGCGCCATGTCGTCGGCTGCTACACCTCGTCCAGCCGCAAGGACGTCATTCCGCTTTTCGAGAAATATGACGCGCTGCTTTGGTACCCGTCCCACTATGAGGGTTTCGAAAGCTCCTCGAATGTCGTCTACACCGGTGCGGCGCCCAACCAGCACATCATTCCGCTGATCGAGTTCCTGCTCGCCAACATGGGTAAGCGCGCCTACTGCATCGGCTCCAACTACATCTGGGCGTGGGAAAACAACCGCATCCTGCGCGAAGCGCTGTCGGCAGCCGGCGGAACCGTGATGGCCGAGCGCTACACCGCCGTCGGCGACACCGATTTGTCGAAGACCATTGCCGCGATCCTCGAGGCGAAGCCGGATTTCATCTTCAACACGCTCATCGGAACGAGCGCCTACCGCTTCTTCCAGGGCTTCCGGGCTGCCTGCAGGCAACGCGGCATCGACCAGCCGGCGGAAATGCCGGTGTTGAGCTGCAGTCTCTCCGAGCCCGAGCTGGGCGAGATCGGGGCTGAGGCGATGGACGGCCACATCTCCTCCAGTGTCTATTTCTCCTCCATCGAGACGCCCGCCAACCGCCGCTTTACCGCAGCCTATCGCGAACGGTGGCCGGACAGTTCGGCCGCGTCGGCGGATGCGGAAGCCTCCTACGTCGCGGTCAAGATGCTGGCTGCGGCAATCGCCGCCGCAGGCTCCGACGATGTCGAGGCGGTGCGCAAGGCGCTTCCCAGCCTGACGGTCGATGCACCGCAGGGGACCGTCAAGATCGATGGGCCGACCAACCATGCGTTCCTGACGCCGCGCATCGGCAAGTCGAATTCGGCCGGCCAGTTCGAAATCCTGTGGGAGGCGGGCCATCCCGTCCAGCCCGATCCCTATCTGGTCAAGACAACGCCGCGCTACGCGATCCGCAACAGCTTGCCGAAGCTGAGGGCGGTCAAATGAGCGAACCGCGCATCATCCAGAACTTCATCGGCTACCGCGCCACCATCGCCACCGAGCAGCCGGGCGCGGTCGAGCAGCTTCAGGACATGCTGGCCAAGCTCGGCGTCTCGTTCTGCATGGCCGAGATGACCGACGGGAAGCTGCAGATGGATGCGGGCGAGAAAGATGTTTTGTTCATCGATTCGGACCTCAACGTCGCGGTCGAGACGGGCGCGCTGGAACCGAGCCGATGCCTGCCTGTCATCGGCATCATCGGTGTCGAAGCGCCGAGCCGGCTGCGCTCGCTGATGCAGCTTGGAGCCACCGCCACGCTGCGCAAACCGGTCCATCGCGCGGCGGTCTATTCGGCGCTCTTCGTCGGCATCAACGAATTTCGCCGCCGCCGCTACCTCGCCGACCGTGTCGACGAGCACGAGCGCCGGCGGCTGATGCGAAAGAGCCTCGTCCAGGCAGTCCTGATCGTAATGAAGCGCACCGGCTCAGACTACGCCGCCGCCTACGACCAGTTGCGCCGCGAAAGCATGCGCTCGCGCCAGAGCCTCGAGGATTTCTGCGAAACGTTCATCCAGGCCAACGGTCCCGAATTGGATGAACCCCAAACACCCATCGGGACAAACAGGACCTACGCCAAAAAACACTAACCGGAGGAGAATCGAAATGACTGTAAGATGGTTACAGGCAGGGACGCTTGCGTGCGCCTTTGCCCTATCTGGCACGGCCTTTGCGGCCGATCCGATCAAGATCGGCGTGCTTGAAGACCAGTCGGGCGACTTTGCCGCCGCGACGATCGGCAAGGTCCACGCCATCGAACTGGCCACCGAGGAGATCAACAAGGCCGGCGGCATTGCCGGACGCCAGATCGAACTGGTCGTCTACGACACCCAGTCCGACAACAACCGCTACCAGGAGTTCATGCGCCGCGTGCTCCAGCGCGACAAGGTCGACGTGGTGTTCGCCGGCTTCTCGTCGGCATCGCGCGAAGCCTATCGCCCGATCGTCAACCAGTTCGACGGCCTCGCCTTCTACAACAACCAGTATGAAGGCGGCGTCTGCGACGCCAACATGATCGTCACCGGCGCGGTGCCCGAGCAGCAGTTCTCCACCCTCATCCCGTGGATGATGGAGAAATACGGCAAGAAGGTCTACACCATCGCCGCCGACTACAATTTCGGCCAGATCTCGGCTGAGTGGGTGCGCAACATCGTCAAGGAAAACGGCGGTGAAATGGTGGGCGAGGAGTTCATCCCGCTCGGCGTCTCGCAGTTCTCGCAGACGATCCAGAACATCCAGACCGCCAAGCCGGGATTTGTCGTCACGCTTCTCGTCGGCGCAGCCCAGGCTTCCTATTACGAGCAGGCCGCGTCGGCCAATCTCGGCCTGCCGATGGCGTCCTCGGTCAATGTCGGCCAGGGCTACGAGCACAAGCGCTTCACCCCGCCGTCGCTTGCCGACATGTACGTGACCACCAACTACATCGAGGAAGTCGACACGCCTGCCAGCAAGGCGTTCCTGGAGAAGTTCCACGCCAAGTATCCGAACGAGCCTTACGTGAACCAGGAAGCGGCGAACTCCTACATCGGCATCAACCTCTACAAGCAGATGGTCGAGCGCGCTAACGGCTCCACCAAGCGCGACGACCTGCGCAAGGTGATTGCAGAGGGCGATGTCTGCTTCGACGGTCCGTCCGGCAATGTCTGCCTCGATCCGAAGAGCCAGCACATGTCGCACACGATCTATCTCGCCCATGTCAACAAGGACCATTCGATCGACTTCCCGAAGGTCTGGGACAACATCAAGCCATACTGGCTGGGCGATGCAGGCTGCGACCTGACCAAGGCCGATCCGGACGCACAGTACACGCCGTCCAACCCTCCGCCTAAGCAGTAACCATCGACAACGAAAAGGGCGGGCGCGATCCGTCGCGCCCGCCCGCACGCCTGCCAGTTCGCCCGATCGGAGCGCCTTATGGATTTTGTGACAACAATCGTCTCGTCGGCCTATCAATTCGGCGACGCGTTCGCGTTTCTGGTCCTTTCCGCCTGCGGCCTCGCCGTCATTTTCGGCATGATGGGCGTCATCAACCTCGCCCATGGCGAGTTCATCATGTGCGGCGCCTACATGACCGTGTTCGCGGTCAACTGGGGTCTGCCCTTGCCGCTGGCCATCATCTGCGGCAGCCTCTTCGCCGGCCTTGTCGGCATGATCATCGAGCGCCTCGTCGTGCGCCGGCTCTACTCGCGCCCGCTCGATTCCATCCTCGCGACATGGGGCGTCAGCCTCATCGCCTCGCAAGGCACGCTCATCCTTTTCGGCCCCACCATGCGCGGCGTCGGCACCCCGCTCGGCAGCTTCATGGTCGGCGCGCTGTCGTTTTCCTACTATCGCCTCGTCCTGATGGCGACGGCGCTTGCGGTGCTGGTGCTGCTCTATCTCGTCTTCAACAAGACGCGCTTCGGCGTGCTGGCGCGCGCCACCATCCAGGCGCCCCACATGGCGAATGCGCTCGGCGTCGACACCAACCGCATCTATGCCTTCACCTTCGGCATCGGCGCTGCCCTTGCCGGCCTCACCGGCGGCATCTATGCGCCGACCATGACGATGATCCCGACCATGGGCACCACCTTCATCATGGAGGCCTTCGTCACCGTGGTCGTCGGCGGAGCCGACGTGTTCCTCGGCACCGCGCCTGCCGCAGCCTTACTTGCGGTGGTCAAGGCTTCGCTCACCTCCTGGCAGGGGCAACTGGCCGGCCAGATCGGCCTTCTCCTTGCCGTCATCCTCGTCATCCGCCTGCTGCCGAAAGGCATTACGGGCTTCATCCTGAAAGATCGGGCCTAAGCAACAATGACATTGTCACGGATCTTCAAGCGGCTGGAAGGGCCGCAGACCATGGGCAAGGGGCCCGTGTTCTGGTCGGCTTTCGCGGTCGTCTTGGCGGTAGCGCTCGCCTATCCGCTGTTTGCCGACGGCTATGATGTCGGGAACAACATCTACTTCCTCAACTGGACCTTCATGGCGCTCGGGCTGAGCCTCATCTGGGGCTATGGCGGCTCGCTGTCGTTCGGCCAGACGGCCTTCTTCGGCGTCGCCGGCTACAGCTACGGCATCCTCACCATCAATTTCGGCACCGCCTACGGCTTCGGCGTCATCTCGGTGTTCGCCGCCATCGCCATCGCCGCGCTGTTTGCCGCCGTGCTCGGCTACTTCCTGTTCTTCGGGCGCATCAGCGGCATCTTCCTCGGCATCGTCACGCTGTCGGTGACACTGGCGCTCGAACGCTTCATGGCCCAGACGGCCGGCCCGGAATGGACGGTCGGCGCGGCGCGCCTCAACGGCTTCAACGGCATGAGCGGCATGCCGCCGCTGACCTTGCCTTGGTTCGGCGGCGAGATTGTTCTCTACCCCGACATCGGCCTCTACTACCTCGTGCTCGGCCTCCTGGTCGTCGTCTATCTCGGCCTGCGCATCCTGGTGAATTCCAAGTTCGGCAACATCCTCGTGGCGCTGCGCGAGAACCCGCAGCGCGCCGAAATGCTCGGCTACGACATCCGCAAGTATCAACTCGGCGGTTTCGTCATCGGCGCTGCGCTCGCCGGTCTCAGCGGCGTGCTCTACACAAGCTGGGGCCAGTACATCACGCCGTCCTCGATGGGCATCACGGCTGCCGCCCTGCCCATCATCTGGGTCGCGGTCGGCGGCAGGTCGGATATCACCGCCACGCTGATCGGCACGCTGGTCGTGCTCTCGGCCTTCCAGGCGCTCACCATCTACGGCAGCCAGTACGCGCTTGTGGTGATGGGGCTGCTGCTCGTCTTCACCGTTCTTCTGGCCCCCAAGGGCCTGATCGCCAATGCCGGCATCCTGCTCAGCTCCCTGTTTGGCCGCAAGAACGGGGGCAAGTGATCATGGCGATGTTGCAAACCCATAACCTCAACAAGCACTTCGGCGGCCTGCACGTCACCGCCGATGTCAGCTTCGCGCTCGAGCCGGGCAAGATCCATTGCCTCATCGGCCCCAATGGCGCCGGCAAGAGCACCTTCTTTCGCCTGCTTCTGGGCGAGCACCAGCCGTCGAGCGGCACCATCGTCTTCGACGGCAAGGACATCACCCGGCTGAAGCCGTTCCAGCGCATCAACCAGGGCATGAGCGTCAAGTTCCAGGTGCCGGGCATCTTCGGGGCGCTCAGCGCCCAGCAGAACCTGCAGATCGCCCTGCAGCACCGGCTGGCATCCTTCGACCTCGATGCCGAAGTCGAAAGGCTGCTGGAATTCCTGCAACTCAAGGACGTCGCCGACCAGCTGGCCGGCAATCTCAGCCACGGCCTCAAGCAGTGGCTGGAGATCGGCATGGCGATTTCGCTGAAGCCGAAGCTCCTGCTGCTCGATGAACCAACCGCCGGCATGTCGCCGGAAGAGACCTTCATGACCGGCGAGATCGTCAAGCAACTGAACTCCGAAGGCATGACGGTGCTTGCCGTCGAGCACGACATGGCCTTCGTGCGCCAGGTGGCGGACCGCGTCTCCGTGCTGCATTTCGGGCGCATCTTCGCCGAAGGCACCATTGACGAGATTGTTGCCGACGAGCGTGTCGCCGCCATCTATCTGGGGCAGAGCCATGACTGACACCTTGCTCGACATCAAAGGGCTTCGGGCCGGCTATGGCGGCAAGCCGGTGCTGCAAGGCATCGACCTCAGCGTCTCGAAGGGCGAGATCGTTGCCGTCATCGGGCGCAACGGGGTCGGCAAATCGACCTTGATGAAGACCCTGATCGGCCTCGTCGAGAGCATGGCCGGAACGATACGCTTCGGCTCGACCGAACTGACCGGCTTGACGCCGTTTCGCCGCGCGCGGCTCGGCATCGGCTATGTCCCGCAAGGGCGTGACGTGTTTCCGCGCATGTCGGTGAAGGAAAACCTGCAGGTCGGCGAATCCATGCGCGATCGCATCTCCGCCGATGTCTACGAGCGCATCTACAGCCTGTTCCCGATTCTCAAGGAAAGGGCCGGCCAGCAGGCCGGAACCATGTCCGGCGGCCAGCAACAGCAGCTCGCCATCGGGCGCGTCCTTGTCGGCTCGCCGCAGCTCCTGCTGCTCGACGAACCGTCCGAAGGCATCCAGCCGTCCATCGTCCAGGACATCGGCCGCATCATCAAGCAGCTCAACCGGGAAAGCGGCATGACGATCATGTTCGTCGAGCAGAACCTCGACATGATCAAGGCGCTCGCCCAGCGCTGCTACGTCATGGACAAGGGGCGCATCGTCGCGCACGTGACCCCGCAGGAGCTCGAGGACCGCGACACCATCAGGAAGCACTTGGCCGTATAGCCGGCCAAGACCAACAAGGAGAGAACCAGATGTCCTGGCTTCAGAATTCGATCATGGCCAAGCGCGCCGTGGCCAAGGGAAAGGTCACGAGCACCCACAGCATGACGGAGGCCGATCAAGGCAAGTATCACTACGTCTACGGGCCCTATGTCGAGCCGGTGCTTCGGGTCGATCCGGGCGCGGAGGTTTCGGTCGAAACCCATGACGCCTTCGAAGGCGCCATCAAGAGCGAATCCGACATTCCAAGCCAGATCCTCAACTTCCCCTACCTGAACCCGCAGAACGGCCCGATCTACGTCAACGGCGCGGAAAAGGGCGATTGCCTCGCCGTCTACATCAAGGAAGTCCGTCCGCGCGGCCCGCAGCCTTCCGGCACCACTTGCCTCATTCCCGAATTCGGCGGCCTCGTCGGCACCGGCGACACGGCCATTCTCAACGCGCCGCTGCCGGAAAGGGTCAAGAAGGTCCACATCGACGCCGTCAAGGGCGTGACCTGGAACGACAAGATCACCATTCCCTATGAGCCGTTTATCGGCACCATCGGCACGTCGCCTGAAATCGAGGCCATTTCGGCGCTGCAGCCCGACTATTACGGCGGCAACATGGACCTGCCCGATGTCGCTCCCGGCGCGGTGGTCTACCTCCCCGTCAATACGCCGGGCGCCTTGCTCTACCTTGGCGACTGCCATGCGAACCAGGGCGACGGCGAGCTTTGCGGCGTCGCCATCGAGCATCCCACGGTCACGACGGTTCAGGTCGACCTGATCAAGAACTGGAACTTCAAATGGGTGCGGCTGGAAAACGAAAAGGTCATCATGACCATCGGTTCCGGCCGGCCGATGGAAGATGCCGCGCGCATCGCCTATCGCGAACTGGTTCGCTGGATGGCCGCCGACTACAAGTTCACCGAGCTTGATGCCTACATGCTGTTGACGCAGGTCGGGCGCGCCCGGCTGGGCAACATGGTGGACCCGAAATACACCATCGGCGCGTCGATCCTGAAGTCCTACCTGGTGTAATTTTCCCGCTCAAACGACAACGCCGGCTGCCATGGCAGCCGGCGTTTGCGCATCTATCAGCTCGATGGATGTTAGGCGAAAAACTTCGCGATGATGGCGTCACCCATCGCGGTCGTGCCGACCTCGGTCATGCCTTCGGACATGATGTCGCCGGTGCGCAGGCCATCGTCGAGCACGGCTGCGATGGCCGCCTCAAGGCGGTCTGCCTCGGCCACCATATTGAAGGAATAGCGCAGGCACATGGCAAAAGACGCGATCATGGCGATCGGGTTGGCGATGCCCTTGCCGGCGATGTCCGGCGCGGAGCCATGCACCGGTTCGTAGAGCGCCTTGCGCTTGCCGGTCTTAGCGTCAGGGGCGCCCAGCGAAGCGGAAGGCAGCATGCCCAGCGAACCGGTCAGCATCGCCGCCACGTCCGAAAGCATGTCGCCGAACAGGTTGTCGGTGACGATGACGTCGAACTGCTTTGGCCACCGCACGAGCTGCATGCCGCCGGCATCCGCCAGCATGTGCGAGAGCTGGACGTCGGCATATTTCGCCTTGTGCGTCTGGGCGACCACTTCCTTCCACAGCACGCCCGACTTCATGACGTTGTTCTTTTCCATCGAGCAGACCTTGTTGGCGCGGGTGCGCGCCAGCTCGAAGGCGACGCCTGAAATGCGCTCGATCTCGAAGGTGTCGTAGACCTGCGTGTCGATGGCGCGCTTCTGGCCGTTGCCGAGATCGATGATCTGCTTCGGCTCGCCGAAATAGACGCCGCCGGTCAGCTCGCGCACGATCAGGATATCGAGGCCTTCGACCACGTCCTGCTTCAGCGAGGAAGAGGCGGCGAGCGCGGGATAGCAGATGGCCGGGCGCAGGTTAGCGAACAGCTCGAGGTCCTTGCGAAGTCGCAGGAGGCCGGCCTCGGGGCGAACCTCGTAAGGCACGCCATCCCATTTCGGTCCGCCGACGGCGCCGAACAACACGGCGTCGGCTGCCAGCGCCTTGGCCATGTCGGCATCGGAGATTGCCTGGCCATGCGCGTCATAGGCCGAGCCGCCGACAAGGCCCTCGTCGGTGGCAAAGCCGCTGCCCAGCTTGGCGTTCATCGCCGCGATCAGTTTCTTGACCTCGGCCATCGCCTCGGGGCCAATGCCGTCACCGGCAAGCAGGAAGAGATTTTTCGAAGTCATGGAGAACCGTCCCGAAAGTTGCTTGAACAGAAGTCACTGAACCGGGGCCTTGCTAAACGCCAAGCTGGCCTTGCGCAAGGGGAAGCCGTTCAGCGACGCGCGAGGATTGGCGAACCGCCAGGGGGGTCAATCGGTCCGGTCTTGATGATGCGGAAAGTGCAAAAGGAACTCGGGACGGTCGCGCCATTCGGTGAGGACGGCCACGGCTTCTTCCGCCATCAATTGTGTCGCCGGCATTGCGCGCTCGCGAACCGGCCGGTTCAACTCCTCGCACAGGAAGCGGCTGTCCGGATAGGGCGCGATTTGCGCTGACTGCTCCAGCGAGGCGGCATAGAACATGCGCTTGATGCCGGCGTAGTACATGGCCGACACGCATAACGGGCAGGGTTCGCAGCTGGTGTAGAGTTCGCAATCGGACAGGTCGAGGCTTTCGAGCTTGCGGCAGGCGTCGCGAATGGCCATGACTTCGCCATGGGCGGTCGGGTCGAAATCCTGAAGCGCCCGGTTCCAGCCTTCGCCGACGATCTCGCCGTTCCTGACGATAACAGCCGCGAAAGCCGCCGCGTTTTCTTGGCGCATTCTTTCCCTGCTGAGATCGATCGTGCGCTGCATGATTTCGTGATGTGTCACGATCCCTCCTTCAAGGCCCTGCTTAGGTCTTGCCGCTCGCTGTGCGCCTCAGCGCCGTTACCTCGATCTCGATCTTCATTTCCGGCGTGTTGAGGCCGCAGGTGATCATGGTTGCAGCCGGCCTTATGTCGCCGAAATATGCGCCGAGGATCGGAAAGACGCGGTCCACATAGGCCGCATCGGTGATGTAGTAATGCGCCCGCACCACATCCGCGAGTTCGAAGCCGCCCTCCGCCAACGCCTTGACGATCGTCTCGAGGCAGTTGCGCGTCTGCTCCTCGACCGTCTCGGGCATCGTCATGGTGGCGTAGTCGTAGCCGGTCGTGCCGGAGACGAAGCACCAGTCGCCCTGCACCACGGCGCGCGAATAGCCGGCTGTCTTTTCGAACGGCGAGCCGGTGGTAATCAGTTTGCGCATGACGTGTTCCTCTTCAAGCAGTGGTTGCCCGCGGCCTATTGCGGCGGCGCGAGCGCCGTCTTCATCGCTTCGCGCAATTCGCCGGGCCATGTCTTCAGCGCCGGCCATGCGTCCGGCTGGGCCTTGTCGCTCTGGCGGGCAAAATAGAGTTTCTTGCCCTTGGTATCGATCGCCATGAAGCCGTCGCCGCCACCGCAGGCATGGGGGATGCAGCCGCGCGCGTAGGCGATGCCGGATTTCGTCTTTTCGGTGCCGCCGCCAACCAGCAGGCTGGTCGCCATCTCTGTCAGGCCGTCGCCGAGCAGTTTCTTCGCCTCGCCGTAAACCGCCTCGTTGTGGAAGGCGTCGATGATGTTGTCGAACTTGGCCGGATCGACGTCGCCCCAGCCGGTGCCCGGATCGGGCGTGTAGCTCAGCTTTCCAGCCAGCGCGAAGCCGGTCTGCGGCGACCATTTCTTCAAATCGCCCGAAGCGCCCGGCAGCAGCCACGGCACGAAATAGATCGCCTCGTCGCTGACGCCGGCAGGCGGTGCGCCGCAATCGTCCTCGCCGATGCTGGCCCGCTGGACATCCTGCCCTTCCGGCTTCCACACCATAACCTTGGCCGGGCCGCAGGCATTGCCGCCATCGCCGGTGTCGAACAGCGCGACATCGGTGCCGCCGACCTTCACGATGCCGTTGAAATAAACAAAGTAGGCCTTGGCCAATTCCTTGCCGTCGAAGGACAGCGTCTTTTCTCCGTACTCTTCCGTCTGGGTGATCGTCAGCGTCCCGCCGGCAAACGGCACCGGCGCGGGTTTTTCTTCCTGCGCCAGCGCGCTGCCACAGGCCATCACCGCAATCGCTGTTGCGGCAATCGTCGTTCTCCAGAATTTCATGGCGAGCTCTCCCGTTGCGGCGTTTCCGTCTCAAGCGTCGCGGCAAGTTAGGCAAGGCCACGGCGCAAGTCCACCGTGCAACGAAGCTTCCGCGAAGTCATCGATCTGTCACCGCTGGTGGCTTGCAACGGCCCCTGTTCTGGTATGGATTGCGGCAATGACGGAAGGGCGCAATCTGGCGCGCGCCTTCGACGGAGCAGGACAGGCATGAGCAGTTTGCTGGAACGGATGATCGACCAGGGCGTCGGGCGCGAGCCTGCCGACCTCGTGCTCAAGAACGGGCGTTTCTTCGATCTGGTCACCGGCGAACTGGTCGAAAGCGACATCGCCATTTGCGGCGAGCGCATCGTCGGCACCTGCGGCAGCTATAGCGGCGCAAAGGAAATCGACATTTCCGGCCGGATCGTCGTGCCTGGCTTCATCGACACGCATCTCCACATCGAATCCTCGCTGGTCACGCCGCATGAGTTCGACCGCTGCGTGCTGCCGCGCGGCGTCACCACCGCGATCTGCGATCCGCACGAAATCGCCAATGTGCTGGGCCTCCAGGGCATCCGCTTCTTCCTCGACAGCGTCGTCGAAACGGTGATGGACATCCGCGTCCAGCTGTCGAGCTGCGTGCCGGCGACGCATCTCGAAACCTCCGGCGCCGAACTCACCGTCGATGACCTTCTCCCGCTCGCCTCGCACCCCAAGGTGATCGGCCTTGCCGAGTTCATGAACTTTCCGGGCGTGCTGGCCAAGGACCCTGTCTGCATGGCCAAGCTCGAAGCCTTCCAGGGTCGCCACATCGACGGCCATGCACCGCTTTTGCGCGGCTATGACCTCAACGGCTATCTCGCCGCCGAAATCCGCACCGACCACGAAACCACGACCGCCGAAGAAGCGCTGGAAAAACTGCGCAAGGGCATGCACATCCTCGTGCGCGAAGGCTCGGTGTCGAAGGACCTTGCCGCGCTGATGCCGATCATCACCGAGCGCAACTCGCCCTTCATTGCGCTCTGCACCGACGACCGCAATCCGCTCGACATCGCCGACCACGGCCATCTCGACCACATGATCCGCACCGCGATTGCCGCCGGCGTCGAGCCGCTCGCCATCTACCGCGCCGCCTCGATCTCGGCTGCGCGCGCCTTCGGGCTGAAGGATCGCGGCCTCGTCGCGCCGGGCTGGCGGGCCGATCTCGTCGTCCTCGACACGCTGGCGGACTGCCGCGCCGAGACGGTGCTGTCAGGCGGCCGCGTTGTTTCCGACGCGCTGTTTTCCAAGCGCCAACCGGTCGCGCCGGTCGGCCGCCACAGCGTCAAGGCCAGGCGCGTCGCCGCCGCCGATTTCCGCGCCTCATCCAACAGCGGCAAGACGCGCGCCATCGGCATCATCCCCGGCAAGATCATCACCGAAAGCCTGGAGTTCGACCTTGCCGTCGGCAATCACGGCGTCGAGGTCGATCTTGCCCGCGACGTGGTCAAGATCGCGGTGGTCGAGCGCCACGGCAAGAACGGCAACATCGCCACCGGCTTCGTGCACGGCTTCGGCCTCAAGCATGGCGCAATCGCCTCGACCGTCAGCCATGACAGCCACAACATCTGCGTGGTCGGCACCTCGGATGAAGACATCGCGGCGGCGGCCAACCGGCTTGGCGAAATCGAAGGCGGCTTCGTCGTGGTACGCGACGGCAAGGTGCTGGCCGAGCTTGCCTTGCCGATCGCCGGGCTGATGAGCCTTGCCGACTATGAAACGGTGCGCGACGAGCTAAGGGTGCTGCGTCAGGCCGCCTACGGTCTCGGCTCGACGCTGGAAGAGCCGTTCCTGCAACTCGCCTTCATTGCGCTGCCGGTGATCCCGCATCTGAAGATCACCGACAAGGGCATGGTCGATGTCGACCGCTTCGAGATTATTGGTACCTGAACCGCACTAACTCTTGGTTTTGCGCAATTCCGGACGGAAAACCGGATTCCACTTTTCCTGGAATTGCTCAGGCCCAGGGGCGGGATGCAGCGTTCTTCTTCTCGAAGCTGGCGATCGAGCCGGCCTTTTCCATGGTCAACCCGATATCGTCGAGGCCGTTCAAGAGGCAGTGGCGCTTGAAGTCGTCGAGGTCGAACTTGACCACGCCGCCGTCCGGACCGCGGATTTCCTTTGCTTCCAGATCGACCGAGATGGTGGCGTTGGCGCCGCGCGAAGCGTCGTCCATCAGCTTGTCGAGGTCCTCGGCGCTGACGGTGATCGGCAGGATGCCGTTCTTGAAGCAGTTATTGTAAAAAATGTCGGCGAACGAGGTCGAGATCACGCAACGGATGCCGAAGTCGAGCAGCGCCCACGGCGCATGCTCGCGGCTCGAGCCGCAGCCGAAATTGTCGCCGGCAACGAGGATCTGGGCGTTGCGGTAGGCCGGCTTGTTGAGCACGAAATCGGGGTTTTCCGAACCGTCCTCGTTGAAGCGCATTTCGGCGAACAGGCCCTTGCCAAGCCCGGTGCGCTTGATCGTCTTCAGATAGTCCTTGGGAATGATCATGTCGGTATCGACATTGACGATTGCCAAGGGCGCCGCGACGCCGGTGAGCTTGGTGAACTTGTCCATGGCTTGTGCCCGTGTTTTCGTTGCGGAAATTGCTGAGCCACGCTTTACACAAACGCGGCGGCAAAGAAAAGGCGGCCGTTGCCGGCCGCCTCCATGAACAGCGCGCAGTCCGCCTTGGTGTCTGAATCAAAAAGCGTCAGGCTGCGGCGAAAGTGGCGAATTTCGAGCATCGGAGCGGAGTGGACATTCAGTCCATGAGCACCGAAGCGCAGAAATGAGCCATTTGCAGCCCGGCATGGCACTTTTGGATCAGGCACTCAGGCCCGCTTCAGTTCCATCACCCCGGTTTCGGTGCCGGTCAGCCGGCGCGAACGGCCGTCAGCGCCCACCACCATCTGCACGCGCCGCCTTTCAGCGGTGAACAGCTGAGACGTCGCCGCGTTGACCGGCGGGTTGAAGGCGACGGTCACGCGCCACAAGTCCGGCTTGATGGTCTCCTCAAGCCCGATGATGCGGCCACGCGCATCGCGGCCATTGAAGGTGCCGGCAACCTTGTCGCCGACAGCAAACGGGGTCGTCCCGTTCGGTTCGGCGGCGGCGGGTTGTGCGGCCAGCGTGTTCCAGTCGCGCACGCCGTTCTGCTTCGCCACCAGTTCCAGCGCCTTGGCGTGGGTGACAGCGATGCCGTCTTCGGCAAGCGCCGCGCGCAACCGCTTGGCAGCCGCCTTGTAGCTCTGCGCGGCATCCATGGTGTGGTTGATTTGATTATCGTGTGTGGTTCGACCAATGGTCATGGTTTCGCTCCTTGCGATCAGTGAACGGCAGTCTTCGAACGGGTGTCCGCATTGCCGTTTCGGCCGTCACATCGACAGGGAAACGAATTGATCAGGGAAGCTTCACCAGGCCTCGAGAGGCTGCGGACGGCAGGGGCTTCCCGCCCTTGTGGGGCTCAGATAGGCATTGCGGGTTGAAACGTCAATCTCGCCTCATCCGGCGCACTGCCCGTCGCCTCACCGAAGGCGTAAGCAATGGCACCAAGGCCGATGCCTTCCTCTACGTTTCGTCATCCCGGAATTATCTTTCGAGTGGAGCGAAGTCGGATGGGGTTGAACGCAAACGCTGACGTCTTCCTCTCCCCGTTTACGGGGAGAGGGTAAGGGTGAGGGGCAGCGCAGACGTCGCTGAACGTGGATCGAACTCGGGCTAATCTCCGCCCAACCCCTTGTTCCCACTCGCCTCTCACAAAAACATTTGCCCCACTTATCCACTCACTCTCCGTCTCCCCCATACTCAGTCCCATCGCCCTTGCGGGAGACCTGGTGCGCACCGGGTATCAGGGAAGGGCGTCGGTGCCGGATTGGTCGCATGACGGTGTGCGGCTGGGTGATGAGCCCCCAAGTCCGGGCCTTGATCGGGGCCTTCGGCGTGAGTGCTGCCCCCGGTGAGGCAAGACCACCGGACGGGCGGCCGCAAGGCCGCACTACTTACTAAACGAGCGACCGAACGGCCGCCCGTCCTCCCGACCTCATCAGAGGTCAGTTCTTTGACAATGGCCAGACGGTTTTAGCCGGGCGTGGCAATGAACAAGCATATCCATCTCTTCGTCATCCTAGGGCGGAGCAGGCCGAAGGCCGTTGCGGAGACCCTAGGATCCATGCCGTGACCAAACGGCAGCGCGCAAAAGGTGCAAAAGAAGGCTCCCCATTCTGAGCTGCCCCACATCCTCAATCCTCACGGCATGGATCCTCGGGTCGCGCCTTTCGCTGCGCTCAGGTTTGCCCGAGGATGACGAAGAAAAGAAAGCGCTCGTGGCGAGGAAGAAGTGCCCCGGCCCAACCACAAGACGCCCCTGCACCATCGCCATGCAGGCAACCATTCGCTAACTTCCAAGGCTTGCAAAAGGGAGCAGACAGACATGGCCGAGATCACCATCCGCCCGCTCGAGCAATCCGATCATGCCGATTGGCGTCGGCTATGGACCGACTACCTCACCTTCTACGAAACCAAACTGCCGGAGGAGGTCTACGCCAAGACCTGGGAGCGCCTGTTCGCGCCGGGCGAGTTCGAGCCCAAGGGCTTCATAGCGCTGCTCGATGGCAAGGCCGTCGGCTTGACGCACTATCTCTACCATCGCTCCGGCTGGTCACTGGTCAACAACTGCTATTTGCAGGACCTTTTCTCCGATTCCACGGCGCGCGGCAAAGGCGTCGGTGCGGCGCTCATCGAAGCGGTGCGCCAGCAAGCGGCGAAGGCCGGCGTCACCAATGTCTACTGGATGACGCATGAAACCAACGCCACCGCCCGCCGCCTCTACGACCATGTGGCAAGAAGGACGGGTTTCATCGAGTACGATCTGCTGTAAAACGCCATAATGTTCATTCCCTTCTTCCTCGAGTTGAAAGCCGCCAAGGTCCCCGTTTCGCTGAGGGAATATCTTTCGCTGCTGGAAGGGCTGGAGGCAGGGCTCGTCGATTACGACGTGGAGGGCTTTTACTATCTCGCCCGCTCGGCGCTGGTAAAGGACGAGCGCCACATCGACCGCTTCGATCGGGTGTTTGCTCATGCCTTCAAGGGTATCGAGGCGCTGTCCGGCGAAACGCCGGTGGACGTAGCGGAAATTCCGGAAGAATGGCTGCGCAAGCTGGCCGAAAAGCATCTCACCGACGATGAGAAGAAGCTGATCGAGGCAATGGGCGGCTTCGACAAGCTGATGGAAACGCTAAGGCAGCGGCTTGAGGAACAGAAGGAGCGCCATCAGGGCGGTTCCAAATGGATCGCCACCGCCGGCACCTCGCCTTTCGGGGCCTATGGCTACAATCCGGAGGGCGTGCGCATCGGCCAGGACGGCAGCCGCCACCGTCGTGCGGTCAAGGTGTGGGACAAGCGCGAGTTCCGCAATTTCGACGACAGCGTCGAGCTTGGCACACGCAACATCAAGGTGGCTTTGAAGCGGCTGCGCCGCTGGGTGCGCGATGGCGCGGAAGAGGAATTCGATCTTTCCGGCACCATCCACGCCACTGCAGAGCACGGCTATCTCGACGTCAAGACCCGGCCGGAACGGCGCAATGCAGTCAAGCTCCTGATGTTCTTCGATGTCGGCGGCTCGATGGACGACCACATCAAGACCGTCGAGGAGCTGTTTTCCGCGGCGCGGGCGGAATTTCGCCAGCTCGAATATTTCTACTTCCACAATTGCCTCTATGAAGGCGTGTGGAAGGACAATCGCCGCCGGCGCGCGGAAACCATTTCCACCTTCGACCTGATCCGCAAATATGGTCCCGACTACAAGGTGGTTTTCGTCGGCGACGCCTCTATGAGCCCGTATGAGATCGTTCAGCCCGGCGGTTCGGTCGAGCACTGGAACGAGGAATCGGGTGCCGCCTGGCTCTCCCGGGTGCTTGCCCATTGGCCGAATGCGATCTGGCTCAACCCCACGTCGGAGAAACACTGGGCCTATACGCATTCGATCGGCCTGATGCGCGACATTTTCGGCAGCCGGATGTTTCCGCTCACGCTTGCAGGTCTTGAATCCGCGACGCGGGAATTGTCGCGCAAGCACTGAACGTGCTGGGCAGCGGCGTAACGAATGCCTATCTTTGCACGAAGAGACGGCTGGAACTTTTAGCCGCGAAGGCAGGAGACCGACATGGAAAGCCACACCTATCCCGTGACCCGCACCGACGCCGAATGGCGCGCCCGCCTCACCCCCGAACAATATGTGGTTATGCGCAACCATGGCACCGAGCGGCCCGGCAGCTGCGCGCTGCTGCACGAGCATCGGTCAGGCGCTTTCACCTGCGCCGGCTGCGATACCAAGCTGTTTGAATCGACGCTCAAGTTCGAGAGCGGGACCGGCTGGCCGAGCTTCAACGACCCGGTGCCGGGATCGGTCGAGACCACGACCGATCGCAGCTACGGCATGGTCCGCACCGAGGTGCACTGCGCCACCTGCGGCAGCCATCTCGGCCACGTCTTCCCGGACGGCCCGCCGCCGACGGGATTGCGCTACTGCATCAATGGCGTGGCGCTGAACTTCCAGCCGGCGTGAGGAGAGCATCGGACCGAAAAGTCGATGCCGGTCTTCGGGCTGCTCCGATGCTCAAACAGGTCAGGCGTAGCGGCTGGGGCCGAGCTCGCTTGTGTCGATATCCGCCTTACGACCGGACATGATGTCGGCAAGCACCTTGGCCGAACCGCAGGCCATGGTCCAGCCGAGCGTTCCGTGTCCGGTGTTCAGGAAGAGGTTGTCGAATTTGGACTTGCCGATGATCGGCGGTCCATCCGGCGTCATCGGACGCAAGCCGGTCCAGAACGTCGCCGCCTTGACGTCGCCGGCGCCGGGGAAAAGATCGGACACGGAGTGTTCGAGCGTCTTGCGACGGCCTTCATGCAGCCTCAGGTCATAACCCGAGATTTCAGCTGTGCCACCGACGCGGATGCGGTCGCCAAGCCGGGTAATGGCCACCTTGTAGGTTTCGTCCATGACGGTCGAGATGGGTGCCGCGTCCGCTTTGACGATGGGTACGGTGATCGAATAGCCCTTGACCGGATAGACCGGGATCGACTGGCCGATCTTGCGCATCCAGATCGGCGAATAGGAGCCCATCGCCATGACATAGGCGTCAGCGGTGCGATTGCCGGCGCTGGTGGCAATCCCGGTGACGCGGCCATTCTCGACCGAGATGCCGTTGAGCGTCACGCCGAATTCGAACTTGACGCCGCCGGCGGTGGCGATCTCCGCCAGCCTTGTGGTGAACATCTGGCAGTCGCCGGTTTCGTCGCCAGGCAGTCTGAGGCCGCCGACGAACTTGCCACGCACGGCGCCAAGCCCCGGTTCGGCGGCAATGCAGCCATCGGGATCGAGAACTTCGAACGGCACGCCGTACTGCTTGAGGATCTCGACGTCGCCGCTGATGCCGTCGAGCTGCTTTTGCGTGCGGAACAGTTGCAAGGTGCCCTTGGTGCGCTCGTCATAGGCGATATTGGTGGTGGAACGCAGCGCCTTCAGCGTGTCGCGGCTGTACTCGGCAATCGGCACCATGCGCGCCTTGTTACGGGCATAGCGCGCTTCCGTACAGTTCCTCAGCATGCGGATCAGCCAAGACCACATATGCGGATCGAGGGCCGGGCGCACCACCAGCGGACCGTATTTCATCAGCAGCCATTTGACCGCCTTGACCGGAACGCCAGGTCCCGCCCATGGCGAGGAATAGCCGGGCGAAACTTCGCCCGCATTGGCAAAGCTGGTCTCAAGCGCCGGGCCCTGCTGGCGGTCGATCACCGTCACCTCGTGACCGGCTTCGGCCAGAAAATAGGCAGTTGTGACGCCAATCACGCCACCGCCCAGCACCAGTACTTTCATTTCATGCTCCTTGGTCCCCTGTCAGGCCGCGGATGGGCCGGGGTCGTCATCATATGGCCCTCTCTGCCGGATTTCGGTCCTTTCGCCAAGAGGTATGACATTAGCTGGAGCACTGTGGACCAGCCGCAGCACCGGACGGCGGGTCGGTGCAGTCGTCGTAGCCGTGTGGCGTTTCGGGGCGAACTGCCGCCGCGCCGCCTCGGGCTGGTAGAGCACCTTTTCGAGCAGGATCAATTCGGTTTCGCCGGTCGAGCGTTCGATCAGCGTCGATTGCCCTTCGGCAAGGCCCAGCAACGCAAGCCCGCGCATGGTGGTAATCGGGAGCCCGACCCCAACCATGTCGCGAACGTCGCTCTGCACCAGCGTGCGCACGTCTTCCTTGCCGCCATTGATGCGGAACATAACCCGGCTGTTGATCGTGGCGATGTTGGCTTCGACCAAATCGACCTGAACAACGCTGGCATTGGCCACCTTGCATTTCAACAAAGGCAGGATTGCTTCGCCCGATGCTATGCGCCTTTCCAGCATGACTTCCAGAATGGAGAAGTCCTTGCTGGTCAGCCGGCAGGTTACATGAGCCATCTCACTCTCCCGAAGTCACGACTGTGCGTCGGGCGAGGGCGGCTCGACCTCGGCGATGTCGAGGACGCGTTCCTTGCCGTCGCGCGTCTTCCAGACAACGGACTGGCCGGCGGCAAGGCCGATCAAGGCTGTACCGAGCGGGGTGAGGATGGAGATCTTGTTTTCCGCGATATCGGCCTGTCCGGGATAGACGAGCGTGATCCGCCTGGTGTCCTCGCCGCCATTGCGGAAGGTAACGGTGGAGCCCATGCGCACCACGCCGGCCGGCATGGCGTCGGCGCTGGCGACGGTCGCGCGATCCATTTCCGACAACAGTTCGTCCGCCATGTCGGGCAGGCGGTCGAGCGCGGAGCGCGCAAGGCTGCTCAGCCGGTCATGGTCGACGGCGCTGACGATGATGTCGAGTTGCTCACGATGCCTGGTTGCTTCGCGCATGTGATTGAACCTTTTTTGAAATTGGCAGAGCGGGTTTTACGGGCGCACTGCCGGTCGCCCAGTCGCATGGTTGTCGGATATGTGGTCTCGGCTAATGCCATGCGCTGCTTCAAAAGCTTGAAGCGACGGTTGCGTGCTGAACAAGCGCATCGCAGCGAGCGAAAACGCTTCGGTTCTCAATTTTTTGAAAATGCCCCGTTGCGCGCAGCCGAATACGGCCGGGCCGGGGCTACGCTCCCGCGATCGGACACACCCTGAAACAGGTCGGTATGTGGGCAAGATTGCTCATCTTGCAAGCCTTGCCGGAAAGAGGCTGGTTGTCAAGCGCGTCGAAACCGCTCATGCGCCGCCAATGTAGCGACGATGGAAACGATGGCCGAGACTGGTCAAAACTTCGTAGGCAATGGTGCCCGAAAACCCCGCCACCTCGTCAAGCGTTTGCGATGGCCCGATCATTTCAACCATATCGCCGGGTCGCAGCCGTCCTTCGGGAAGATCGGAAATATCAAGGATGATGGAGTCCATCGAAACGCGCCCGATGAACGGCAGGCGGACCCCATCAAAATAGGCCGAAGCGGCGGCGCGGCGACGCCACCCGTCGGCGTAGCCCAATGAGATCGTTGCCAGGGCCGTTGTATCGCGCGTGACGACCGTGTGCCCGTATCCAATACCCGATCCCGAGGGCAGAGAGCGGGTCTGTATCACTTGCGCCTGCAGACGAACCACTGGCAGCATAGGGTTGTCGTGTCCGGGCGTCGGGTTGATGCCGTACAGCGCGGCTCCTGGACGGGCGAGTTGGTGGTGGAAGTCATCGCCGAGGAAAATGCCCGACGAATTGGCCAAGGACGCAGGTGCAGGCGGCAACACGGCGCGCAGGCGGTCGAACTCCGCCCGCTGCGCCTCATTGGCCGGGTGCTCGGGCTCGTCGGCACAGGCGAGATGGCTCATGACCAGTGCCACCTCTATGCTTGCAAACGCGTGCGGATCGGCGGTCGCGGCCATGACCTCGGATGCGGCCATGCCGAGCCGCGACATGCCGCTATCGACCTGGACCGCCGCCGCCAATTTGCGGTCTATATCCCGTGCAGTTTTGCTCCATGCCGAAAGCTGGTCGAGACTGTTTATGACGGCGCGCAGGTTTGACCCGGTCGCGTCGCGCTCGGCACCTGGCGGGATGCCGTTCAGCACATAGATTGTTGGCTTCGGGCCGATTACCTCGCGCAATGAAATACCTTCGCCGACATGCGCCACGAAGAACGTGTCGCAGCCTTCTGCCAACAACGCCAGCGCAACCGGCACAGCACCAAGACCATAGCCGTCAGCCTTGACCACGCCGGCACAGCGCGCCGCACCGGCTTTTGCCCTCAGGCGGCGATAGTTCTCGCGGACGGCCTCAAGATCGATCGTAAGAACGGCGCCCGCCGCCGAAGGCTCCAGCGCCATTCCCTGATGCTCAAGGGAGACCTTGTTCATGTGCCCAACCCCTGAACTCCCATTGCATTCAACCGTTCAACTGCGCCTGCACTTATAACATCTATCGAACGCACGATCCCTCCGAAAAGGCATAGCTTTCTCGAAGAAGCTGGCCATCTTGGTCGCGGAAAGATCGAATTTCGCATGGAAATAGCTTGGCGACCTGCCTGCCAGAACGCCACGCAAACACGGTGCGCACTCTTGTCCCGCCTCACCTCATGTGCAGGCTGAGCCGTTTTGCCAGCCACTCATCGATCAGAAACAAAAAACCCGGCCACATGGGCCGGGTTTTTCTATAACTGTTGGAGCGGTTCGATCAGGCAGCTTCTTCCTGCTCGGTTTCCTCGTTGTCGGCCTTGGCGCCGCGCTTCGGACCCTTGTTAAGGTTTACCTCAATGAGGCGAACCGCTTCGGTTTCCGACATGCGATTGACCGCAGCAATCTCGCGCGCCATGCGATCGAGCGCTGCTTCATAAAGCTGGCGTTCGGAGTAGGACTGTTCCGGCTGATTGTCGGCGCGGTAAAGATCGCGCACCACTTCCGAGATCGAAATCAAGTCGCCCGAATTGATCTTGGCATCGTATTCCTGCGCGCGGCGCGACCACATGGTGCGCTTGACGCGTGCCCGACCCTGAACGACCTTCAATGCGCGCTCGACGTAATCGGTCTCTGAGAGCTTGCGCATGCCAATGGAGGTCGCCTTGGCGACCGGCACCTTGAGCCGCATCTTGTCCTTCTGGAAATCGATTACGAACAATTCCAGTTTGTGTCCCGCCACTTCCTGCTCGTCGATCGATACGATCTGGCCAACGCCGTGCGCAGGATAAACGATGAACTCTCCGGTCTTGAAACCGTGACGCGCGGGGGCAGACTTCTTCTGCGGGATGCTGGTTGCCATTACGCCCTAGACTCCTTGTTGTGGCCGGCAACAAGCCGGCCGAACATGTTTGGCCGGAAGAACCGGCATAGCCGCGCAACAGGTGAACTACCGGAAAGGGAAGGGCTCTTGGACCAAGCCAAAGCGACCCTATCGTCCAGATTGCTCTGGTCCGGATTGTTAGATTCACCTTTCAGTGATTTGGGGCGTTTGCGCCATCAATCGACGTTGTGTCACCGGCATGTTGCTGGATAGATAACACAAAAAGTCGGAAGAATCAAGAATTTGCTGCACACGCTAACGGCAACAGGCAGCTATCGCAACTGCACAAGGTGCGTCAAACCAACTTTTTAAAACGCGGCAATGTGTCCAAAGCCTAATTGCCTTCGCCTGGCTCAGACGAAAAGTACTTCTCGAATTTGCCAGTCTCGCCGTCAAACTCCTTGGCGTCGGCAGGAGCGTCCTTCTTGGCCGAAATGTTGGGCCACTTGTCCGCATATTCCGCGTTGAGCTGGAGCCAGTTGTCGAGACCGGGCTCAGTGTCGGGCTTGATCGCGTCAGCGGGGCACTCGGGTTCGCATACGCCGCAGTCGATACACTCGTCCGGATGAATGACGAGCATGTTTTCGCCTTCGTAGAAGCAGTCCACCGGGCAAACTTCGACGCAGTCCATGTACTTGCATTTAATGCAGTTGTCGGTCACGACATAAGTCATCGGCGGCTCCGGGAATGCCCGCGTTTGCCTGCGATCAGGCGGATCTTCCGAGGGTGAGGTAACGCCTTTGCCGGCTGCTTGCAAGGCCAGCTACGGTGCTGATTTTGGCTCAGAATGAAATGAAACCAACGCTGATGTGGCGGTGGCAGGATATTCAATCCTTGCCATGAAGCCTGTCGGTTTGGCGACGTTCCTTCTTGGTCGGTCGACCGCTGCCGGTCTCGCGAAGCGGTTGCAGAGCGCCCGGAACGCCTTCCGATGGCGCAGGCGGCGGCGACAGGTCTTCGTAGAGTTTGCGCGCTTCCTCCGCCGGACCGCGCCGCGAACCGGTATCGAGCACCTTCCAGACCAGGATTCTGCGGTCGAGCGTCAAGGTCAGCACATCGCCGGGCCTTACAGTGTCGGAGGCCTGCGCCGCTTTGTCGCGATTGATGCGGACGCGCCCGCCAAGCACCAGCTTCGCCGCCAGCGTGCGCGATTTCACCGCTCGCGCAAAGAAAAGCCATTTGTCGATGCGCTGGCGACCTTCGACGACCATCGATCAGTTCGAACCGTCACGATCTCGCATTCGGCCCCGCTACTTCTTCAACTGGTCCCGCAGCGCGGCAAGCTTGGCAAAGGGCGAATCCGGATCGATGCGAACCGGCCTCTCCTCGCGCGGCTTGGATTGAAAGTGCGGTTTGCCGCCGCTCTTGCCCGCTTTCCAATCGGGCTGCCCGTCGCGCCTTTCCTGGCGCTGGCCCTGCGGTTTGCCGCTCCGGTGATCCGGTCGGCCTTCCCCTTGAGGCTTGCCGTTCTTGAAGCGGTCGCGGTCAAAGCGGCGTCGTTCGCCACCGCCGCCCTTGCCCTCGGTTTGATTTTCCGGTCCGGCTTCTGCACCGGCGACTTTCTGATGTCGTCCCTGAGGACCACCGCGCTGGCGCTGATCCTGCCGCTGCCCACCGCGATGTCTCTCGAAGCGCGCCTGCCGCCATAGCAGGATCGGCTTTGCCTCTTCCGCATCGGTAGCGTTTGCCGCCTCGCCCGCTGACGCTGCTTCAGCCACCGGCATCGCGACATCGGCCGGCGCCTCGACTTCAGCGACAGGCTGCTCGACCTCAGGATGGACTGCCGTTTCGTCGGCAGTCTCAGATTCGTTGTCAGGCTCGGGTGCGGTTGCCTGCTCCAAAGCAACCCCATCCTCGGCAACTTCAGAGGAAGTAGCGCTGGTTTCAGCAGATGCCGTTGCGACCTCGCCTTCAGCTTCGACGTTGGCCGCCGCGGCTTTGGCCTCAGCAGCGCGCCGTGCTGCCTCGTCTTCAGCTTCCAGCTTCGCCTTTATCTCAGCGGCGGGCTTGGGCTCGGCCCGATAGCCCAACCCTTTCAGAATCTCTTCCATGTCTTCGGCGGTGGCACCGAGGATCGACATCATCGGCGGCGTCACCATGAAGGCGTTGCCGTCATACGCACCATCCGGGCGCTGGCCGAGGCCGGGTTTCCAGTTGGTGGTTGGGCGGATCAGATCGGCCAGGCGCTCGAGAATATCGACGCGGACGGCACGGCGGCCAAGATTGCGATAGCCGGCGAGCCTGTAAAACGTCTTGTCGAAGGATGCATCGACCACCACCGAGGTGCGGCCAGTGGCAAGTGCGTTGACCACGTCGCCAAAGCCCGGCTTGTCCTTGCCGTCATTCTTCAGCGCCCACAACAAGGTGACCAACCCCGCCGGCGCCGGTTTGACGAGAGCCGGTACAAAGACATGGTAGGCACCAAAGCGAACGCCCAGCCGGCGCAGCGCAGCGCGGCCTTCCTGGTCGAGCGAACGCATGTCCTCGGCAATATCGCGACGATTGATCATGCCGAAGTGCTCGACAAGCTGGAACGCGATTCCACGGGCGATGCCCGAAATCTGCTCGGCAGCCTTCAGGTCGATGAGCGGCTTCAACAGACTTTCCACCTGGAAGCTGACGAAGCGTTCGGCGCGCGCCGCGACCTTGTCGCGCGCGGGGCCGGTCAGTTGTTCGTCGGCGAGAAGCACCACGCGTGGCTTGAGCGCGTCTTCACCGGCGACCAGCGTGCCGACGGGAGCGCCTATCCAGCGCAGCGTTCCGTCCGAACCCAGCGCGATGTCGTTGTTGCCAGACGCGGCAAAGCGCTCGGCGCGCGCCTCGAATTCAGCGGCCAGCGCCTTTTGCGCCGCCTGGCGCACAGCCTTGGCATCCTCGCCGCCAGCGCTCTGGTCGGCGGTAAAGCGGAACCCTTGCAATTCACCGACATGGTGCCCCTCGACGAGGACCGTTCCGGTGGGGCTTATTTCGGCTTCAGACATCGTGTTTTCTCTAAGGCGGCGCATGAGGACGGAAGTCCTGCGGTCTACGAAGCGTTTCGTCAACCGCTCATGCAGCGCATCCGACAATCTGTCCTCGATTTCGCGTGTCTTTTCTTGCCAGTGTGCCTGATCGGCAAGCCAACCGGGTCGGTTGGAGACAAACGTCCAGGTGCGAATCTGAGCGATGCGGTGCGATAGCGTGTCGATGTCGCCGTCCGTGGTGTCGGCGCGGCGGACCTGTTCGGCCATGTAGTTTTCATCGACATGGCCACGCTTGACCAGGTCCATATAGATCGAGGCAATGAGGTCGGCATGCTGGGCCGGCGCGATGCGGCGGTAGTCCGGCAGGGCACAGGCTTCCCACAACAATGCAACCCGCTCGCGCCCGCTGGCCAGCGCCCGGATTGCCTCGTCGCGTGAAAGATGCTCGAGCGCCTGAGCATCGACCGCCGGCAATGCCCGCGTAAGTCCCTCCGCCGGCGCGTTGGTTTCGATCGAGCGCTTCAACGCCTCAAGGCTCGCATAGTCGAAATTCGGGGTGCGCCACTGAAGCACCTTCACCGGTTCGAAATCATGGCTCTCGATCTTCTGGATCAGATCGTCCTCGAAGGGATCGACCTGACCTGTGACGCCGAAAGTGCCGTCGCGCAGGTGGCGGCCGGCGCGCCCGGCAATCTGGCCGAGTTCAGCAGCGGTGAGCTGGCGGAACTGGTAACCGTCGAACTTTCGGTTCTGGGCGAAGGCAACGTGATCGACGTCGAGGTTGAGACCCATGCCGATGGCGTCGGTGGCGACGAGGTAGTCGACGTCGCCGGATTGGTAGAGCGCCACTTGGGCGTTGCGGGTGCGCGGGCTGAGCGCCCCCAGAACGACGGCAGCGCCGCCCTGCTGGCGGCGGATCAGTTCGGCGATGGCATAGACCTCATCGGCAGAGAAGGCGACGATGGCCGAGCGGCGCGGCAGGCGGGTAAGCTTCTTCGATCCCGCATAGGCAAGATGAGAAAGCCGCGGCCGCGTCACCACAGAAACGCCCTTGAGCAGCTTCTGCAGGATGCCGTGCATGGTGGCGGCGCCGAGCAGCAGCGTCTCCTGTCGCCCACGCAGGTGAAGAATGCGGTCGGTGAAGATGTGGCCGCGTTCGAGATCGCCGGCAAGCTGCACCTCGTCGATGGCCACGAAAGCCGCGTCGGTTTCGCGCGGCATAGCCTCGACGGTGCAAACGACGTAGCGCGCGCCGGCGGGCTGGATCTTCTCTTCCCCGGTTACCAGCGCGACCTTGTTGGCGCCGACCTTCTCGCACAGACGTCCATAGACCTCGCGCGCCAGCAGGCGCAGCGGCAGGCCGATGACGCCGCTCTCATGCGCCACCATCCGCTCGATGGCGAGATGCGTCTTGCCGGTATTGGTCGGGCCCAGAACCGCGGTCACGTCGCGCCCGGACAGGATCAGCGGGTCATGATTTTTCGGCTGGATATTCATCGGCTCGGAAAGTCTCATTGGCCTGCGTGCCGCGCCCTTCGGGAGGAGGCGGGCAAGGGTCGTCTCGACCCAGCCGACACATAGGCATTTCCGCGCGACTGGGAAAGTCGCAATGTTCCACAGCGAGCGCAAAAGCGGCAGCTTCAAGCCGTTTTCCATGATGCAGATTAACTTGTGGAACGAGTCTGGAACGAATCGGCGACGAATCGCTGACTCGATAGAATTCATGATTTGTTCACGGCTAGATATGGCGGACCGGAGAGTTGTATGCACCAAATGCTGAATCTTCCTCGTGTAGTTTCATCCGCGTGCTGCGGCCCCGGTTAACTTTTGTGCACAGACGTTCGAAAGAGATTGGCAAGACTATGCACTGTTCCGGCAAGGTCATGAAAAAGCTGAATATTTCCTAATGCAAATTAACCATATATCGAATGATTCAGGCCCTATGCGTTAATACTCGGTCCAAAGCCGGAACGAATCGGCGACGAATCGATATTGGGCGGACTTTCTTGTTTCGTTCACTACAACATCTTGTATCTCGAACAGGTTATCCACTGGCTATCCACAATCGTTCCGGCCTCGTTCGTCTGGAATCCGCCGGCGTTCTTAATCATTATGTGCCGGATCGATACAGGCAGGAACTCACCGCAAGCGGTTGAGGTCGGCGGCGCGGTTTTCAATGATCGCCTCCATGGAGAAGAAGCCGGTTACCGTCGCAAGATCGAAATTGGTGATGAGCTTTTGATAAAAGCCGTCATAGCCGCCCATGTCGCGGGTTACGACCTTGATCAGGTAGTCCCAGTCCCCGCCAATCCGGTAGAAATCGGTGACTTCGGGCAAATGTTCCACGTGCTTGCGAAAGCTGTCGGCCCACTCCTTCGAATGATGGCGCGTGCGAACCATGACAAAGACCGTGAGTTTGAAGCCGAGCGCTGCAAGGTCGATGCGAGTGTGCGTGCCTTTGATCACGCCTTCGCCCATGAGCTTCTGTAGCCTTCGCCAACAGGCGTTTTGAGACAGGCCGACCCGCTCGGCGAGGTCTCGCTGCGAAAGCCCACCATCTTTTTGCAGGCATGTCAGTAATTTGAGATCAATTCCGTCGATATTTTCCATGAAGCCTATCAAATGAACGAAAACTGGCTCAAGATTGCAAATCTTAGGTGCATTTTCAATGCGGCGTCGGAGCTATTCTGAGATCATCAATGGAGGTCTCCCATGCCCGCGGCCGTGCCCGAAAATGCAGCCAAGCTCACCCTGATCCAGAGTTTCAGGGCCCGCTTGGCGGTTCCAGGCATATTGGATGATCTGCGTTCCGGCCTGATCGGCAACGATGCGGAGATCGAGGGCCCATTCGGAAACAAGCCTCTCGTCTACGCCGATTATGTCGCCTCCGGCCGCGCCTTGATGCAGGTCGAAGAGTTCATACTGCGCGAGGTTCTGCCCTTTTATGCAAACAGCCACACCGAGGCTTCCTATTGCGGCGGCGTGGTCACGAGGCTGCGGCGCGAGGCGCGCAAGGCCATCGGCGACTGTTGCGGGGCAAGCGATGAGCATGCCGTGATCTTTACCGGGTCCGGCGCGACCGCCGGTTTGAACCGTCTCGTCACCTTGCTTGGCGTCAACGCCTCGGTAGCCACGGGCAAGCGGGCGCGCGTCATCATCGGCCCCTATGAGCATCATTCGAATATCCTGCCCTGGCGCGAAAGTGGCGCCGAGATAGTGGAGATCGCCGAGGGCGCGCACGGCGGTCCGGATCTTGACGAACTGGATGCCGCGCTGCGCGGCGCATCGGAATTCGACTGTGTCGTGTGCGCATTTTCGGCAGCATCCAACGTAACCGGCATTGTCACCGACGTCGCGACCGTGACGCGCAAGGTAAAAGCTGCCGGCGCAAAGATGGTGTGGGACTATGCGGGCGCCGGTCCCTACCTGCCAATCGCGATGTCGCCCGCCGAAGGCGCTGAAATCGATGCTATCGTGGTCTCGCCGCACAAGTTCATCGGTGGCCCGGGAGCCTCCGGCATCCTGATCGTACGCCGCGATGCCGTGGTGACCACCAAGCCGAGCTGGCCCGGCGGCGGCACGGTCAAATTCGTGTCGCCCGCGGCGCACGACTACAGCAACAGCCTTGAAGCGCGCGAGGAGGCGGGGACGCCGAACGTGGTCGGCGATATCCGGGCCGCACTTACCTTCCTGGTCAAGGATGCGATCGGGCTGCAAACAATGCAGCGCCGAAACGACGAACTTGCGGCGCGTGCAACCGCTGCCTGGCAAGGCATCGACGAGATTGAACTTCTGGGATTGCCGGGTGCGCCGAAGCTGCCGATATTTTCGTTCAAGGTGAAAGATGGCCACGGCGGCTATGTTCACCAGCAACTGGTGACGCGCATGCTCAGCGATCGGTTCGGCATCCAGGCGCGTGGCGGCTGTGCCTGCGCTGGTCCCTATGTCCACAGGCTGCTGTCGATCGACGCGGCGGAATCGGACCGGATGCGGCAGGATATTCTCGCCGGCCGGGAAATCCAGAAGCCCGGATTCACCCGTCTCAACTTCAGTGTCCTTTTGCCGGACGAAAAGGTCGAACTCATCCTGAAGTCAGTCATCGAACTCGCCCGAACGGCGGACCGGTATTCGGCCATGTATGAATGCGACGCCAGCCGGGCGATTTTCTTTCCTGCGGCAGCTTGAGCGCGTAGCTCGCCTGGGTCGCCTTCGCATTGCGCCAAGCTGAGGACTCTCCACCTGATTTCCTTCGCGGGCAGCGCTGCGCTCCGCACCTCACTCCTCCAGCCTGAAGGCCAGCATGAGCGCTGCTTCGGCGGCGACGTGGCCGGGGATCGGGCCGCCGCCGCAAGCGCCGGGGCCGTCGTCGCCCATCGGCAGATGGCAATGGCCCGAAAAGCGGCAGGCCCGTCTCGGGCAGCGTTGGGGTGCGCCGTCGGCTTCGAGCGCGAGGCTCAGTGCGGACATGCAAAGCCGCTTGAAGCCCTGCGGGATAGTGTCTTGTCTCTCCGTCATGTCTGGTCCTTTCGGGTTGGATGTTGCAGGCATGCGGAAGTCTCTCCCCGCCGCGAACGGATCGGGAAGCAGACGCAGGAACCGCGCCTTTGGAATTTATTTTACGGCGCGGTGTCCTGCGTCCGCCGGCGTTCTTGCCTTACCGGGGGCAGCACTTTTCGCCGAAAGCCCCGATCAAGGCCCGGACCTGGGGGATCATCTCCCAGCCGCGCTACCGTAGCGCGACCGATCCGGCGCCGCCGCCCTCGCCTGACGCCCGGTGCGCAGCCAGGCTTCCCGTGAGAACGGTGCAAGGATTATGCGGCAGGCCGGGAAGGCGTGGACAAAATGGAGAGAAAAATTTTGCAAAGATGAGGGAATCGGCGGGCTACAAGGCGAGTACTGGCCGGAATCTATTCACAGTCGATGGTTGCGGGACGATCTTGCTGCCTGCGCGATAGGGCAAGGAAAGTTTACGAACATGCCGTAACGTGAAGTGGCGACGCGGTAGTGGGGTGCATGACGAATTCGAAGCTTCTTCAGATCGATAAGGATGAGGCCCGTCTCGGCATGTTTGTCCATGGGTTCGGCAAGCAATGGCTGCGCAGCCCGTTTGCAGCCACCCAGTTCAAGCTTTCCAGCCCGGCTGAGCTGAAGGCGCTTCGCGAAAGTTCGGTCACGACGCTCATCATCGACCTGTCAAAGGGCATAGGACCGACCGGTTCGACGTCCGTACTACCAAGACCCGATGTGACCCCAATGCCCGCCAACGTTGGCGACTTGTTCGCGAAGCCGACCGGAATGGTCCGCTCGATCTTCACCAAGGCAGCCTCGTCACTGAGCATTGACCGGCAGCAAGTGGAGACGGTTGTCGATGTCGTCGACCAGCTCATGTACACACGCCCGGCAAGCGTTCTGAGCCTGACCAGGCTCAGAACAAAGGACGAGATCACTTTTCAACATTCAGTAGCGGTCTGTGCCCTTGTCGGCCTGTTCGCGCGACATTTGAAGCTCGACGGCAATCTGGTCCGGATATTGTCGGTCGGTGGTCTTTTGCACGACATTGGAAAAATCCGCATCCCGACCGACATCCTGACCAAGACCGACAGGCTTACGGCTGACGAGATGATTGTCATGCAGACCCATCCGCGCGAGGGATATGCGATGCTGGCGAGGACGAAGGGCCTGCCGGAAGTTGTTGGGAAAATGTGCCTTCACCATCACGAAAAACTGGACGGGTCCGGTTATCCGGATGGCTTGAAGGACGGTGAAATCAGTGCTGCGGCAAGGATTGTCGCGATTTGCGATGTCTTCGATGCCTTGACGTCGATCAGGCCCTACAAGAAGGGCTTCACGCCTCAGGCTGCGGCGGAGATGATGGGGACGTGGAACGGCCACTTCGATCGGGTGCTGCTAAAACAGTTCTTTGATTGCATGGGTCTGACGTGGCCGGGCGAATCGGCTCAAACCCTGCAAATCACCGATGAGATGGTGGGCATTGCCGAGGCGGACCTGAACGACTTCTAGGCAACCTGTCTCGCGCATGGCGTGAGCCCGCAGCCAGATTGCCGTCGAATTGGTGACCCGCGTGTAACCCGAACCCTCTGAGCCACTTCCGAGTCCCGTGATTTAACCGCCTGAAAAGCGAAAAAGCCGCGGAGTTCCGCGGCTTTTCGATGCTTGAAATATTGGAGCGGGTGAAGCGATTCGAACGCTCGACCCCAACCTTGGCAAGGTTGTGCTCTACCCCTGAGCTACACCCGCTCGCACGGCCTTGAGCCGCAAGCCGCGCCTATATGGCCGAAGCGCACGGCGATTGCAACAGGGAAATCGACGCCTTTCTAGCCAGAATGGATGAATTTCGAACCATCCTATGGATTTACAACCGCCGCCGCCTAGTGGCGCAGATCGCATCTTGTCTTGCAGTGCGGCTTGGCCGTAAACGGCGTTCAGCGTTCTCAGGAAAGGCTCGCCATGCCGAAGACCGAATCCGATCTGCTTGCCTTTCTGGCGCAACTTGGCGTCGCCGTCACCACCAAGCGCCATCCCGCCCTTTTTACCGTGGCCGAGTCGCAGGCGCTGCGCGGCGAGATAGCCGGCGGCCACACAAAGAACCTGTTCCTGAAGGACAAGAAGGATAACTTTTTTCTCGTCACCGTAGGCGAGGAGGCTGACGTCGACCTCAAGCAGATCCACCACCTGATCGGCGCCGCCAGCCGCGTTTCCTTCGGCAAGCCTGAGAAGCTGATGGAACTGCTCGGCGTCGTTCCGGGCGCCGTAACGGTGTTCGGACTTCTCAATGACGTGGAATGCAAGGTCAAGGTGGTGCTGGACGAGGCCCTGATGAAGAACGCCGTCATCAATGCGCACCCATTGACCAATGAAGCGACAACATCGATTGCAGCCGAGGATCTGGTGAATTTCATCAAGGCAACCGGGCACGATCCTGTTATCTTGAAAGTCTCGGCTTGATCGCCACATTGGGTACCGAAAAACTTCCCACCGGCGCTTCGATCCGTCCGCGTGGTTTGACCGACAGGATGAAAAAATGAGCGACAGCAATCCGTTCGGTGGCGCAGGCCAATATGCGACCACGGTTCAATACGGGACTGGCGGCGGCGAGCCCGGCGCAGTTCAACCAACCGGAGCCGTGCAGTTGGTCAAGGATACGACCACGGCGGGCTTTGCCGCCGACGTGATCCAGGAATCGCGCAAGCAGCCTGTTCTGGTGGACTTCTGGGCACCGTGGTGCGGCCCCTGCAAGCAACTGACCCCACTTCTTGAAAAGGCGGTCGAAGCTGCCGGCGGCAAGGTCAAGCTCGTCAAGATGAACATTGATGAGCATCCATCCATTGCTGGTCAACTCGGCATCCAGTCGATCCCCGCGATCATCGCCTTCAAGGACGGCCAGCCGGTAGACGGGTTCATGGGCGCGATCCCCGAAAGCCAGATCCGGGATTTTATCGAGAAAGTCGGCGGCAAGGCAGACGACGGCAAGGCAGCGATAGCCGATGCGCTTGCCGCAGCCGCGGAAGCGCGCGGTGCGGGCGACCTGCAAACCGCAGCCGACATCTATGACGCCGTGCTCCAGCAGGCGCCCGATACGGTCGAAGCCATTGCCGCGCTGGGCGATCTGCTTTTTGACGCCGGCGATACCGTGGGCGCAGATGCCGTTCTGGAACGTGCTCCGGAAGACAAGCGCGACGCCCCCGAACTTGCCGCCTTGCGGGCAAAAATGGCATTGGCGGCGCAGGCTGCCAATCTCGGCAATCCGGCGGAACTCGAGCGTAAGCTGGAGCAGAATCCGAAGGATCATCAAGCGCGGTTCGACCTCGCCATGATCCAGAACGCGAAGGGTGAACGCGACAAGGCGGCCGATAGCCTGCTCGCCATCGTCAAGGCCGACCGAACCTGGAATGACGACGGAGCGCGTGCGCAATTGCTGCAGTTTTTTGAAGCCTGGGGCATGGCCGATGAGGCGACCTTGTCGGCACGGCGAAAATTGTCGTCGGTGCTTTTTTCTTAAGGCTGGCTCTGTTCGGGCAATATCGAGACGGGATTGAATTTTCGTCTCATCTGGTGATTTGCTGGTGGCGCAAGGACGCGCCGGCCTTGACGCATCTTGATATGCGCCAATTGACAAGGCGTCGGCGGTGGCGCGCAGCGGAGACACGACATGCAAGTGGGAAACGCACGTTATCGGAGCGAAGCGGACTTGCCGCATTCGGTTCCCGTGTTTCCCCTTGAAGGTGCGCTGCTGCTGCCGGGTGGCAGGCTGCCGCTTAACATCTTCGAGCCGCGCTATCTGCAGATGATCGACCATGCCGTCGCTTCCGACCGGCTGATAGGCCTTATCCAACCCAGCCTTGACGGCGCGCTTCGCGACGATGCAACGCCGGAACTGTGCAGCGTCGGATGTTTCGGACGGCTCACTTCATTCAGCGAAAGTGGCGATGGCCGCTATCTGATCGCGCTGCAGGGCGTGTGCCGCTTCAGGGTCGTGCACGAGCTTGCCGTGAAGACGCCGTTTCGGCAGTGCCGGGTCACGCCCTTCCTCACCGACCTCGACGAGGACCGGGCGGCAAGCGAGGTGGATCGCCCCGCGCTGCTCAAGGCCTTTCGCGCCTATCTCCAGGCCAATGATCTCGAGGCCGACTGGGAAAGCGTCAGCCGCGCCGGCGACGCGATTTTGGTCAATGCGCTGTCGATGATGGCGCCCTACGGGCCTGCCGAAAAACAGGCACTGCTTGAGGCTGCGGATCTGAAGACACGGGCCGAGACGCTGATTGCCATCACCGAGATGGCGCTGGCGCGCGACAACGATGAATTCGGATCGAGCTTGCAGTAGGCTGGAGGATCGCATGGCGGAACGTAGCGAGCGCAAATCGCAGGTCGATCCCAAGCTTCTGGAACTGCTTGCCTGCCCGCTGACCAAGGGACCGTTGAGCTGGGATGCGGAGCGCAGCGAACTTGTGTCCAGGCTGGCCCAGCTTGCCTATCCGGTCAGGGACGGTATTCCGATCATGCTGCCTTCGGAGGCGCGTTCGGTTTCGATCGAGAAAAAACAGCCTTGAACATCATTGGAAGTTGCGCCCTTTCGGCATGACGTTTCGCGCCTTGCGGGCCATTGCCTCATGATCCCGGTGAGACGAACCGTTGTGCTCCGGCTCATCCTGCCGCTTCTTCCAGGGCAGGCCGGCCCTTGAAGGAACCGGCCTTGCCCGGTTCTCTTCCAAAAGCGTCGCCAGCCAAGGCGAGAGGTCATCGATCCGGTCGGCTACGATATGGATCACGTTCGATTCCGATTGTAGCTTGCCGGTGACTCGCACGAAGCGCGAGCCCATAATGACGGGCCGAAAGCGGTCGAATATGCGTGGCCAGATGATGACGTTGGCGACGGCGTCCTCATCCTCCAGCGTCAGGAAAATGGCGTTGCCCTTGCCCGGCCTCTGGCGCACCAAAACAAGCCCGGCAACTGAAATGCGCCGGCCATCGGGAACAGATGTCAGGACAGCGTTCGGCGTGACGCCTGCCTCGTTCAGTTGCTTGCGCACGAAGGCGACCGGATGAGCCTTCAACGACAGGCCGAGGGACCGGTAGTCATGGATGACATGCTGGCCCAAAGGCATTTCGGGCAAGGTCGCCTTGGGCTCCAGGTCGGGCAGGTTCACAGTCGGCCGATCGAACAGCGGCAGCTTTTCGGCCGCGCTTTTGCGATCCAACGCCCGCACCGCCCAAAGTGCCGACCGGCGGTCGAGGCCAATGGAGCGGAAGGCATCCGCCTCGGCCAGCTTCTCGATCTCATCGACATCAAGGCCTGAACGCAGCCAGACATCGCGCACCGATTGATACCCTTCGCCACGCCTCGCGCAAAAGATTTCCATGCGATCCAGCGAAAGGCCTTTGATCTGCCGGAAGCCGAGGCGGACGGCATGGCAGGTGCGAATAGCCCCACGCATTTCAGCATGGCGCTTGAGAATGCGCCCAGGGTCGAACGAAGCTTTTTCAAGCAGGCAATCCCAGGTGGAGAAATTGATATCGACCTCGCGGATCTCGACGCCATGGTCGCTTGCATCGCGCACGAGCTGGGCCGGCTGGTAGAAACCCATGGGCTGCGAATTCAGGATCGCGGCGCAGAACACATCCGGATAGAAGGTCTTGAACCAGCAGGAGGCATAGACCAGCAGCGCGAAGGAAGCAGCATGGCTTTCGGGAAAACCGTAATCGCCGAAGCCTTCGATCTGCTTGAAACAGCGCTCGGCAAACTCCTGCTCGTAGCCGCGCGCCACCATCCCGCTGATCATCCGGGTTCTGTATTTATCTATCGTACCATTGCGCTTGAATGTCGCCATTGCGCGGCGCAGCTCGTCGGCTTCGCCCGGCTTGAAGCCGCCGGCAACCACGGCAAGCCGCATCGCCTGCTCCTGGAAAAGCGGCACACCTTTTGTCTTGCCAAGGATTTGTTCGAGTTCGGGTTTTGGGTACTCGACTTTCTCCTTCCCTTCGCGCCGCCGCAGATAGGGATGCACCATGTCGCCCTGGATCGGGCCGGGGCGAACGATGGCGACCTCGATGACGAGATCGTAGAATTCTCTCGGTTTGAGGCGAGGCAGCATCGACATCTGGGCCCGGGATTCGATCTGGAACACGCCAAGCGTGTCGGCACGGCAGATCATGTCGTAGACCCGGACATCCTCCTTGGGAATCGTATCGAGATCGATAATGGGACGTCCGTTCTTTTCGTCCCTGGCATCATAGTGTTGTTTCAGGAGTTGGAAGGCGCGCTTCAGGCAGGAGAGCATGCCGAGCGCCAGAACATCCACTTTCAGGATCTTCACGGCATCCAGATCATCCTTGTCCCATTCAACCATCTTGCGTTCGTCCATCGCCGTCTTGACGATGGGCACGATCTCGTCGAGCCGGTCTCTGGTGATGACGAAGCCACCGACATGCTGGGACAGATGGCGGGGAAAACCCATGATCTGGTTGGCATGGGTGAGGACATGCCTGGTCAACGGCTCGGCCTGGTCAAGGCCGCCCGCCTTGGTTTCCCTTTCGCCGAGCGTGGCGGAATACCAGCCCCAGATGGACCCGGACAAGGCGCTGCGCACATCTTCCGACAGGCCCATCGCCTTGGCCACTTCGCGAAGCGCCGAGCGTCCCCGATAGCTGACGACGGCGGCGGCCAGCGCAGTGCGCTTGGCGCTGTATTTCGAATAGATGTACTGCATGACTTCTTCACGCCGTTCATGCTCGAAATCGACGTCGATGTCCGGTGGTTCATTTCTTTCCTCGGAAATGAAGCGCTCGAACAGGGAATTGATTTCTTTTGGCCCCACCTCTGTAATGCCGATGCAGTAGCAGACGACCGAGTTGGCGGCGGAGCCGCGGCCCTGGCAGAGGATGTCCTTGCTGCGCGCAAACTGGACGATGTCGTGAACGGTCAGGAAATAGCGCGCGTAATTCAGCCGCTTGATGAGGGCCAGTTCCTCCCGGATGCGTTTTTGTACGTCGGCTTCGGTTCCCGTTGGAAAGCGCCTGGCCGCACCTTCCCATGCCAGTCTCTCCAATTCTTCCTGTGGCCCGAGGCCTGATTGCGTTGGCTCGTCGGGGTAATTGTATTGAAGTTGAGCCAGCGAAAAGGACAGTTCTCCGGCAAAGCGCAGCGTTTCGGCCAGCGCCTGCGGGTGCCGGCGGAAAAGCCTCGCCATTTCTCCCGGCAGCTTCAGATGGCGCTCGGCATTGGCTTCAAGCGCCAATCCGGCCTCCGCGACGGGCGTGTTCAGCCGGATTGCGGTGATCACGTCCTGCAGCGGGCGACGCTCCGGCGCGTGGTAAAGCACGTCGTTCGTGGCCATCAACGGCAGTTTGGCAGCCCCGGCGACGGCGGCCGCCTGCTCGATACGGAAGCGATCATTTCCTCGATAGTCGGGTGCGACGGCCAGCCGAAGTGCCTTGCCGAAGCGGGCCTTCAGCTGATGCAGCAAGGCAAGATCGTCCGTCGGCGCGACCAGTTTCGGCAGGATGGCCAGTGACATGTCCTCACCCCATTCCAGCAGGTCGTCGAGACGAAGAAGGGTGGCGCCTTTTTCGGTTTCCTCGCGCAGATTGGCCTGGGTCAGCATGCGGCACAGGTGCCCCCATCCCTTGCGATCCCGCGGATAAGCGAGAATGTCGGGAGTGCCGTCGGCAAACACCAGCCTGCAGCCCGGATGATACGGGTATTCGATTTCATCTGTGTCGGGCGACAGCTTTATATGCTTTGACTGGCTCCATGCGCGCACCACCCCGGCAACGGTATTGCGGTCGGCCAGACCCATGCCGGCATGGCCGAGAAGGCAGGACGCCAGTACCAGTTCCTCCGGGCGAGACGCGCCGCGCAGGAATGAGAAGTTCGATTGGACACCGAACTCGACATAGGCAGGGGCGGCGCGTGCGTTCATGCGAAGATCCCATGCATGAACCAGCGCGGCGCAGGCTCCATGCCATCGTAGAGACCCTGGCGGTAGAGCCAGTAGCGGCGGCCGTCGACATCCTCGATGCGGAAGTAATCGCGCGTCGGTGCTTCCTTCAACCACCACTCCGAAGCGATCCGTTCCGGCCCTTCGGCGCGAACGACCTTGTGCAGCGCGCGCCGCCAACGGAACTGCCGTGGTGGACCTTCCGGCATTTCGGTGGCCGGCACGTCAATCGGCTCGGGGGACCGGAAAAGACGTATGGGACGCTGCAACGAAGGAACGGGGGGCGTTGCGCCGCCACGCAACCCGGCCGCGGACTTTCCGGACGCTTCGAAAGGGACCATTGCCACCGCACGCTCGGGACTGTGGCTCGCCACGTTGGCGGCTTGCAGAATGGTGCCTTGTCCGAGCCTGGCGTTGATCCGGTCCGTGAACAGGGCAATGCTCGCAGCCTCGTCCGGCATCTCCCCGGCAAGGTCGATCTGGCTGGTTTCATATGCGGCACTTGTCAGGACGCACAGTCGCACAAGGTCGAAACCGTAACCAGCGTCAAAGCCGTCACCGACCGCGATCAGCCTTTCGTGGAACAGCTTGTGGACCAGTTGCGGTTCCCGAACCGGTTGCGATGTGCGCATCCTCAACCGCGTTACCGCGCCGTCCACCCTGAACAGCAAAAGCTCGAGCTCACGCGCACCTTCGCCTCGCCTCTCCAGATCGGCTTGCAAGGTTGCGGCGAGAGCTTTCACCAACAGTTCTATGTCCTCGGCCAGCATGATCGGCTCGGCGAGATGGCGCTCGGCGGAGAGGGCCGGGACCGGCATTCGTGGCGATACCGGCTCTTCCAGGCGTCCCAGCGCCCTGTCGAGATGCAGGAGAAGCTTCGAGCCGAAGCGGCGCATCAATGGCGCGCGCTGCAGACCCATGACCGCCCCGACTGTCCATAGGCCGACGCTCTCCAGGCTGGTGCGGATTGCAGGCTCGATGCGCAGGGCAGATAACGGCAACGGGGCTAGCAAGGTCGCCTCGTCACTGGGGCTAACGATGCGTCCGCTTGCAAAGCGTGCTGCCGCCCAGGCCGTGCCGGCTGTCGAGGCGATGCCGGCGCGAACGTCAAAACCTTGCTGGAAGAAGCGCGCGGACATATCGTCCAGCATCGCACGCTCGCCGCCGAACAGATGCGCGCAGCCGGTGATGTCGAGAAACAGGCCGTCCTCGCCGTCCAGCGACACCAGCGGCGTATAACGGTCGCACCAGTCGGCCAGCCCTTCAAGCAGGCTGTGATCGGCTTGAGGATCGGCCTCGACCACATCGATCGCCGGATGCATGGCACGCGCGTCGGCCAGCCCCATGCCGCGCTTCAGTCCAAGCGCCTCAGCCTGCTCGTCGAGTGCGGCGATGCGTTGTGCGTTCTGCTGGCGATGGCTGAGCACCAGCGGCGGGCGCGAGACCGGTGGCCGAGACCGCCAGATGCGGCCCAGGCGCTGTCGCCATATTCGCTCCGCGGCGAGGTAGGGAAACCACAGGGACAGGATTCTCTGCCCTTTCACCATGCCGCCTTCCAACAGCGTCATGGTTTTCGTCGCCGTGTCTTTCGTTGCCGTGTCTTTCGTTGAATGAGCGTTCATCGAAGTTCCACTCCAATATGAATTTTCCCCAACGGCCCGTGCGGCTCTTGCTCACCGAAACCGCAAAGGCAGGCAGGCCGATCGATCCGTCGAGAGGGCCATCAAGCGTGCTGCGCGGTGCCGAAGCCGCCGGCTCGACAACCAGTCGGATGGGCGCGGCCGTCGGTTCCGCCAATGCTGCCTGGCGCAGCAAGAGAACCGGCTTTGCGGCTTGCTGCGCCCGGGCGTGCAGTCTGCGGCTTGCAGTGAGGTCGAGGCGCTGTGGATTGCCGCGGATTTCCAGCACCACCGCCGAAAGCGCGGTGAGCCGCGCCGCTTCCTCCGCCACCCAAAGGGCATCGGCTAGCTTGGGCACCTCGCAAAAGAGGAGGCTTTGCGGAGCCATGCCGAACAGACATTGCAAGCCCCTGGAGTAGGGAAAGCCGCCCTCCTGCCATGCTTGCGCGGTGCCGATCCATATCGCCGGGCCAGCAGCCTGTTGGCAATCGCCCAACCTGCCTAAAAGCGCCATCGCGAAGCCTGATACGGCGCCGGTGTCGCGTGTTTCAGGGCCGTGGATTTCGGTCAGCGCGGCTTTCAAAAACCCGCCGCCCAATGTGTCATCAAGGCTCTCTACACCAGTGGCCAGCAGGGCTTCGCTTCTCGCCGAGCCACCGCGCCGTACAAGAATCCGGTCGCCGGTGCCAGATGCGGTAGAAGGCGCGCCGGCCGGAGCGTCGAAGCGTTCCGGCAGCATTCCTTCAATCCTCGCTATCTGGCGGCGCAGGGAAAAAATGGTCTCCCGCGCCATGACGCCTGTCGTCATGACGATCGATTTCCAGAGCAATTGTTCCTGTTATGTTCTTATGGATTCCAGAGCTTGGTGTAAGAGTCAAGCAGGCTGAAGCGGAATTTATTCCTCTTGTGGCGAGAGGGCTGCGTCCGTGGACGAGCTTGCCGTTTGCCGAGTGGCGCGCAAAAGCCTATATGCGCCGGGCAAAGGATACAGAATGGCCCGCATCTACAAGACCCGCAACTGGCATGGCGAACTTTCGCCTTCCATCGAAGAGCTGGAGTTGCTGGCGCTGGAGGCCTATGCGCACCTGCCCGAGGAATTTCGCAAGCTGACCGGCGAGATCGTCATCCAGATCGCGGAGTTCCCGACCGACGAGATCATGGACGACCTTTCGCTGGAGACGCCGTTCGACCTGCTTGGCCTGTTCGAGGGCCGTGGCATCGCCGAACGCTGGAACCCGGCGACCGGTGAAGGTCCGAACCGCGTTACGCTCTACCGGCGCGCCATCCTCGACTACTGGGCGGAGAACGAGGAAGCGTTGGGCGATATCGTCAACCACGTTCTCATCCACGAGATCGGCCATCATTTCGGCCTCTCCGATGACGATATGGAACGCATCGAAACGGCTGCGGGATAGTGCTTCCAGCCCTCTGGATTACCCGGCCCTCTAGATTACGTTGAGCTCCCGGAACGCCCGGCCTTCCGCGACCCGCTGATAGGCAAAGGCCGAGCAATCGACCGTGCGATAGCCGCCATGCACGATCAGTTCCGCCAGCGCCTTGCCGACAGCCGGCGCCTGCTGCAGGCCGTGGCCGGAAAAGCCGTTGGCGAAAATGAAGTTGCCGACTTCCGGATGCGGACCGATCACGGCGTTCTGGTCGAGCGTGTTGTAGTCGTAGTGACCGGCCCAGGCGCGCGTCATCTTGATCGCCTCGAAGGCCGGGACGCGGGTGGCCAGCACCGGCCAGATCTCGTTTTCGAACAGACCCCATTCCGGCTCGAAATCGGTCGGATCGGCAGCCTGTTCGCCGTCTTCCGATTCGGCCCCGCCGGTGATGTAGACGGAGCCTTCCGGCCGCCACCAGATGCCGCTCGGATCGACAATCAACGGCATGTCGGCGAAACGGTCGCGCGCTTCGAAAACGAAGACGTTGCGCTTGCGCGGCTCGACCGGCAATTCAAGTGCGGCCATTGTCGCGACCTTGCCGGCGTTCGGCCCGGCCGCGTTGACGACGATGCCTGCCTCGAGCGTTTCGCCATTGTCGAGCGTCACGCCGGTTACGCGGTTGCCTTGCCGGGAAATCGCGGTGACGGAGGCGGTGATGAAATCCACCTTCCTGCTGCGCAGCGCCTTGCGGAACAGGTGCAGATAGGCATGGGCGTCGAACCAGCCTTCGCCGCTCAGGCCATAAGCGCCGCCGCTGATGCCTTCGCCCGACAACCAGAAAAAGCGGCGCGTCAGAGCGCCTGTATCCTCCAGCACGATGTCGGCGCCTTCGGCGACCTGCGCATCGTGATTGGCCTTGAGCACGGGCAGGCCGGTTTCGCTGGCGAGGATGAGATAGCCGCCTTCGTGGAAGTCGATCTCGGCGTCGGGGCCGAACTCTTCCTTCAGTCGCCGGAACAGCTTTAGCGTGAACTGCGACAGGCGGATGTTTTGCGGGATCGAGAATTGCTGGCGGATGGACGCCGCTGAAAGCGTCGTCGCCGAATGGGTGAACTGCGGGTCGCGCTCGACCAGCGCGATGGAGCCTGAAAAACCCTCGTCGCGAAGATAATAGGCCAGCGAGGCACCGACGATTGCGCCGCCGATGATCACGATGTCGTAGTTCGCCATGCCGCTGGACCCGTTTGTGCCACTGATGAAACAGCTTTCGCCACTTTGCTGCAAGCTCTTGCAAGGGCCAGCTTTGCCGGGCAAGAAGACCAGATGCCCCAGAACCCGATCCGCCCGCGCCGTTCCGTTCTTTACGTTCCCGCCTCGAACGACAAGGCGCTGGCCAAGATTGCAACGCTCGCCTGCGATGCCGTGATCATCGACCTGGAGGATGCGGTGCTTCCTTCGGAGAAGGTGGCGGCGCGCGAAAAGCTTGCCGGCATCATGGCCAACCGACCGAAGCGGCGCTGCGAAATGGTGGTGCGCATCAATGCTTTGAACGGCCAGTGGGGAGCCGACGACCTTGCCGCCGCTGCCGCCTGCGAACCGGACGCCATCCTGCTGCCCAAGGTCGATACAGCCCGCGATGTCCTTGAAGCCGGCGATGTCCTCGACGATGCCTTCGCGCCGGACGAGGTCAAGCTGTGGGCGATGGTCGAAACGCCGAAGGCGCTGATGAACATCGGCGCTATCGCCGAGCTTGGCCGCGATCCAGCTTCGCGGTTGAGTTGTTTCGTTGCCGGAACGAACGATCTGGTCAAGGAGACCGGCATCCAGGCCACACCGGACCGCCGCTATCTGGTGCCTTGGCTGATGCAGATCGTGCTGGCGGCCCGGGCCGGCGGCATCGACGTCGTCGACGGCGTGTTCAACCATTTCAGCGATGCCGTCGGTTTCGCCCGCGAATGCGCGGAAGCAGCCGCCATGGGCTTTGACGGCAAGACGGTCATCCATCCGGCGCAGATCGAGGCGGCCAACGCGGCCTTTTCGCCCTCGGCTGCGGCGCTGGCGGAAGCCAAGGCGATTGCCGAAACATTCGCCTTGCCTGAAAACGCCGGCAAGGGCGTGGTCGTGCTGGGCGGCAGGATGATCGAGCGGCTGCATCTGGCGCAGGCCGAAAAACTGCTGGCGAAAGCCGCCGGCATCGGCGCATGATTGCCGCAGCAACGTCCCTATCCATTTCCATCAGGGAAAAGACATGAGACTCTACCGTTTCCTTACCGCCATCGACGACGCCACTTTCTGCCACAAGGTGACGGCGGCGCTGAACAAGGGCTGGCACCTCTACGGTTCGCCGACCTATGCCTATGACAAGAAGGAAAAGATCATGCGCTGCGGCCAGGCCGTGGTGAAGGACATCGAAGGCCAGGAATATGTGGCCGGAGAGACCAAGCTCAGCGACTGGTGAGGGGGTTTTTCTCACACACCTATTCGTTGCCACGCCCGCTTTCGCTTCCGGGGGCTTCCGCATCGCCTTTAAGCTCATTCGCCGGCGGCGGGGACTGCGCGCTCCCTCCCTTCTCCCCTTGTGGGAGAAGGTGCCTGAACGAAGTGAAGGCGGATGAGGGGTATTGTCTAGCTGGAACACCCCTCATCCGTCTCGGCTTCGCCTCGACACCTTCTCCCACAAGGGGAGAAGGGAAGTGCGCACCTATTCATCGCCACACTGCCTCTCGGCCCTGGCCATTGTCAAAGAACTGACCTCATCTGAGAGGTCGGGAGGACGGG